>NZ_JBLYED010000002.1:0-405515 GCF_048515765.1 Pseudomonas sp. H11T01
CATTTTGCCTCGGGCTTCCTTCAGATTCGCAGTCACCCGCGACACCCTTGCCTCTGGCTAACACTTCCCCTTGCCGGGTGTGTAGAGGACTTTCACCTCCAAGTCACCAGCGTGGCCACCACAGCCAGACTGGTTGCGCTTACGCGCAACGCGCCATGCCTGGCGCACCCACAAAGAGGCCGCCAGGAAGGCGGCCTACGGGATCCACTGTATTTATTCACCACGACTCAATAGCTTGGTGACATGTCGTCTTTCTTCATCGTGTCCTTGCCCATGGAATCATTGGACATAGTGCCTTTTTTCATCGTGTCCTTCTTCATCGAGTCTTTAGACATAGTGCCTTTTTTCATTGTGTCCTTGCCCATGGAGTCATTGGACATGGTGCCTTTTTTCATCGTGTCCTTCTTCATGGCGTCTTTGGACATGGTGTCCTTGCTCATGCTGTCGTTGTACAGGGTATCGGCGGCATACACGCTGGCTGCGCCAAGTGCCAGACACATGGAGAGTACGGCAGTCGTTAACTTTTTCATGATGTGACTCCTTGAAGCACAGATTGCGAATGAACGCAGCCAGGGCTGCGCGGTTAGGTTTGTCAGGAATTATGTAGGCCTACACATCCCTAAATCCTCACGTAAAGTTAAATTAAACGTGATAACTCGTTTGCTCAGAGATACTGCAAATGACTCCCGGAATCTGTCCGATATACGATCAATGTACCAACGTGCAGCATTCACGCTGCTGCTGGATCGGCGGACACTTCACCGAGCCGAACGAACAGAACACACAGCAGTCGCCCGCGTTAGGGCGCAACAGCGTCTTGCAGTTGCTGCATTCATAGTAAAACTGACAAGCGTTCGTAGGCATGGTTTCCAGCTTCGCAAAACCGCATTGCGGGCAGGTCAGCACAGACTCAAGAACGACGGTTTTCATTAAAACCTCACTTATGGACGGTCGAGGGATAACCTGCGTTCGTGGTTGCCTCTGTCAGGGCTTCGGGCTGGGACTGGTCAGCGTCATACATGACGGTGGCTGTCTTCTTGTCGAAATCGACCTTGATCGCGCTCACTCCGGGGACTTTTTCCAGCGCCTTTTTTACCGTGATCGGGCACAGCTCACACGTCATGTTCTGTACGTCGAGCGTGACCGCCTGGGGAGTCGCAGCCAGCACTGTGAAGGGAATGGCGGTAAGCATGGCCATGAGTAATTTGCGCATGGGGGACTCCTACTAGTAGAACAGTGGGGCCACTGACGGTACGGCGAGTAGACCGAGCAACAGTGTGGCTATGATCCAGAACGTGAGCCGCTGCCGCTTGATGGTTCGAGCGTCGGCGCAGGGCGTACCCGGTGCGCAGACTTGTGGCGCCACATAGAGCTTGCGCAAGGCCAGGCCAAGGAACAGCAGCGTCAGCCCAATAAATAGGGGCCGGTAGGGTTCCATTGCTGTCAGGTTTCCTACCCACGCTCCGCCGATGCCGAGTGCTAGCAATATGAGGGGGCCAACACAGCACACCGACGCGCCGATAGCCGCTAGTACGCCCGCGATCAACGAGCCTTTCCCGGTGAGTTGCATCCTATTCACGCCTTAAATCTGATTGCCCATCTATCATTCTAGATCCTGTACTTAGGTACGGAGTCAAGGAGCGGTAAACGGCTTATAGACGGCGGGTGATAAATTTCGCCAACGTCAGCTTCGGCCAATAGTCTTTCCCGGTAATCCGTGAAGAACCAAAAAAAAGGCCGCTCCCTGCCAAAGGAACGGCCCAGAAAAACGCAGATATTTTATCGGTCGGTCAACGCGTCGCCGAAGCCCCCTGCCCTCCTGCCGGAAGTCCTCTTACTTCGCCGTAATCACCGACAACCTGGTAATCCCCGCCCGTTCGATCGAGGCCATAGCCCGGGCCACTTCGCCATAATTCACCCCGTTGTCGGCCTGCAGTTGCACGCGCACGTCGGGGGTTTTCGCCTTGGCGGCTTGCAGGTTGAATTCAAGCAGATCCGGCTGAATCTCGTTTTTATTGATGAACACTTTGCCTTGACCATCGATGCTCACCACCAGGGGATCTTTCTGTTCCACTGGCGCCACCGATTCGGTCTTCGGCAGGTTGATCGCAATCGCGTTAGTCAGCAGCGGCGCGGTGACGATGAACACCACCAGCAGCACCAACATGACGTCCACCAATGGCGTAACGTTGATCTCGCTGAGCACTTCATCGCTGTCTTGTGTGGAAAATGCCATCTCAGGACGCCTCCTTGACTTTCTGTCCGGCGACGGTGGCGCCGGACTTGCTCAGCACCGGGTGCAGAAGCACGCGGAACGAATGCTTCTGCGCCAGGCTGTAGAAGTCGTGGGCGAAGTCTTCCAGGTCGGCGGCGGTCAGTTTCAGTCTACGCAGGAAGTAGTTGTAAACCAGCACGGCAGGCACCGCGACGGCGATCCCGACACCGGTTGCGACCAGCGCGGCACCGATCGGCCCGGCCACGGTTTCCAGGCTCGCCGAGCCCGCCGCACTGATGCCTTTCAAGGCCGACATGATCCCCCAAACGGTCCCAAAAAGACCAATGAAGGGCGAGGTGCTGCCAATGCTCGCGAGGATGGCCAGGCCGGTTTCCAGCGAGCGACGTTCACGCACAATCTGCTGACGCAAGGCGCGCTCGAGACGGTCCTGATGGTTGATCGACTGGCTGAGGTCGGTGCTCTGATGGTCAGCGACCTGAATGGCCGCATAACCGGCGAGCGCGACGCGGGCTGCTGCGCCGGGTTGGCTGTTGGCGAATTCGGCGGCCGAGTCGAGGCTTGAGGCGGCCCAGAACTGTTTATGGAATGTGCGATCCTGGGTCTTGAGCCGGGTGAACTGCACACCCTTCAGCAACGCCAAGCCCCAGGTTGCAACGGAGAAAAGGATCAACAGCCAGATGACGGTGTGTTCGATGGATTCGAAGGGGGATGCGATCAGGTTCATGGTCAGGCTCTCCAACAAGGCATTAGATCGGTTGTAGCGATGCGCCTTTTGTCAGGTGGCCCGCGGTGTATATCGATAAGGTTGAGTTACTTGATTTTGAAGTCGATGGGCACGCTGACCCAACCGTCCTGGGCGACATCGCCCTGCTTGGCCGGCACGAAACTCCACCGTTTGACCGCGGCCAGTGCCGCGTCGTCGAGTTGATCGCGTCCACTGCTTTTCTGGATCTGGATGTCACTCGGTTTACCGCTGGCCAAGACATGCACCCGTAACAACACCGTGCCTTCCCAGCCGCGACGCATCGCCAACGATGGGTATTGCGGTGCCGGGTTATGCAAGTAGCCGGCGCTGGCAGAAGCAGGTGTCACCGGTTTCGGTGCGGGCGGTGCCGCAGGAGCTGGCGAGGCGACCGGTTGTGGTGGCGCGGGTGGCGCCGGTGCCTGCTCCACGGGCTTGGCGACGGGTTTTGGAACCGGTTTAGCCACGGGCTTTGGCTTGGGCAGAGGTTTGGGGGGTGGTGGCTTCACGGCCAGCTCATCTTCAACCGGCGGTGGCGGTTCGACCACTGGCTGTGGAATCGGCTCGGGCGGTGGGGGTTCCACTACGGGTGGCGCTGGTTGCGAGAACTCGATGGTCATCGGCGGGATCTCCGGTGGTACCACTGGCAGTGCCGGCGGCGGTGTCTGGTTGACCCAGACAATCACCGCTCCGTGCAGCACCAGCGCGAACACCCCCAGCAAGATCACTTCGCGACGACTCAAGACACGCTTGGGCGTGCGGTGCAGACGCGACAGTGCCAAGGGCTCACGAAAGGCCCGGCCAAGGTCGAGCAGCTCGCCGTGGGGTACCGGGTGCCGGAACACCTCTCGGGCACTTGCGGCGCTCTGGACATTGCCCATTGATTGACTCCTGTAACTGTTCAGATTTATGTCGAGGTTCAGGCCGAATTACTGCGCAGGCTTCGATTGAGTCAACGTCAACGGCGTCAGGGAAAACACTTGCGTATCAGTCAGTTTTTCGACATCGATTCGATGGGGAAAAATCTTCTTTTCCACGAACAAGTCATCGACTTGCTGCAACGCCTGGACATCCCGCGGCTCGACCGGCAGCAGCGACTCATCGCCCCAACTGCGCAGTCGCTCTGAGACTTCAAGCGGAATATCGTTGACCTTGGCAAAGACCCGAGCGTACTCGTCGGGATGTTGCCGGGCCCACTCGAACGCCTTGGCGAAGCGCTGCAACACGTCGTTGACCGCCTTGCGCTTGAGCGGATCGGTGAGGACTTCGTCAGAGGCGGTGATGAACGTCAGCCCGGTGTTGATGCCCTCGCCGCTGATCAGAACCCGCGCGCCCTTCTGCTCGGCGAATGCCTGATACACGCCGAACGTCGCCCAGGCTTCGATCTTGCCGGCGTTGAATGCCGGCAAGGCATCGGTGGGCAGCACAAAACCGACCTTGACCTCCTTCTCATCGACCCCGGCATTGGCCAGCGCGCGAATCAGCAGGTACTGCGAAATGCTGCCGCGGGCGGAAGACACCACCACATTGCGTCCTTTCAAATCAGCGACGCTCTGAATATCCGAATCCTTCGGCACCAGAATGGCGATGCCACGAGCGCCACTGCGCCGCACGGCGACGATCCGCAAAGGTGTGCCTCCGGTCGCCGCCGCGAGCACCGGAGTATCTCCGGCCGGCCCCAGATCGACCGCACCGGCGCGCAGCGCTTCAAACAACGGCGCAGCACCCTGAAAATTCGCCCACTCGACCTTATAGCCAATGCCCTCGAAGGCCTTCGCCGCCTCGACCACCGTGCGCAAACCCTTGGCTTGATCACCCAGCACCAGCGTGACGCTGGACACGTCCGCCTTGGCTCTGGGCAGAGCGTTCGACTCGACAGAATCACCGCAACCACTGAGCATCAGCGCGGTGCCAGACAACAGCAGGATCGTACGTTTCCAGGCGCGAATCGGCATATCGGAACATCCCTGTATCAGAAGAATCGGAACTGGCATCAGCCGTGGGCAAAACGCCGGACATTACTGTTTGAGGTGTCTCGTGCAGCCCCGACTACCCGGGCATCGGTTTCCACTTCAACACCCAACAGGCTCAGCAAGCGTGCACGGATGGCCTGAAAACCTTCCTGACCGGTGTCTCGAGCGCGTGGCAGGTCGATAGACAATTGTTCGGCGATTTTGCCGTTGGCCAGCACGATGACCCGATCGGCCAACAGGACGGCTTCATCGACGTCATGGGTGACCAAGAGCACAGCCGGATTGTGTTTGCGCCATAACTCGATGATCAGCCGATGCATACGAATCCGTGTCAACGCATCCAGAGCGGCAAACGGTTCGTCGAGCAGCAACAGCTTGGGCTCGCGCACCAGGCCGCGGGCCAGTGCCACCCGCTGCGCTTCGCCGCCGGAGAGCGTGGCCGGGTAGGCTTCAAGCCGATGGGCCAGCCCCACTTCGGTGAGGGCCTGGACCGCGCGCGCTTTGGCGTCGGGGATGTGCAAGCCGAGAATCACATTCTTCCAGGCACGCTTCCAGGGCATCAGCCGTGGCTCCTGAAACACCGCGGCCCGCGCCTTGGGCACCAGAAGCTGGCCACTGTCGATGCTGTCCAGTCCGGCCAGGCTGCGCAGTAACGTAGTCTTACCCGAACCACTGGCCCCGAGCAGCGCGACGAACTCACCCGGTGCGATGTCCAGATCCAGGCCGTCGATGACTCGCTGTTGACCGAACTGACGCACGACATTACGAAGTTGCACGGGCGCAGATGAGTGCAGGGTTTTCGGCGCTTCTAAAAGGTCGATGTTCGACATGTCAGTTCCTCACAAAAGATGGGCGCCAGGCCAGGGCATAACGCTCCAGCGTGCGGATCAGTCCGTCGATCAATAGGCCCAGGACGCTGTAAATCAGCAGGCAGATAACGATCACGTCGGTGCGCATGAAGTCCCGGGCATCACTGGCCAGATAGCCAATGCCCGCAGTGGTGTTGATTTGCTCGACGAACACCAGTGCCAGCCAGGAAATCCCCAGCGAGTAACGCAAGCCGACAAAGAACGAGGGCAAGGAGCCCGGCAAGATCACATGCCAGATCAACTCGCGACGATTCAGGCCCAGGGTGTTGGCGGCCTCGATCAATTTTGGGTCGATATTGCGAATCCCGGAAAACAGGTTCAGGTACACCGGGAAGGTCGTACCGGTCACGATCAGCGCGATCTTGGTGAACTCGCCGATGCCGAACCAAAGGATGAACAACGGCACCAGCGCCAATGAAGGAATGGTTCGCAGCATCTGCATCGGCGAATCGAGTATCACCTCGCCGCGCTTCGACAGGCCGGTGATCAGTGCTGCGACCACACCGACGCTGACGCCGATACTCAAGCCCAACAGTGCTCGCTGGAGTGACACCAGCAAATGCTTGCCCAGCTCCCCGGAAGCGATCATCGCCCACAGCGTGCCGCCAATCTGCGACGGTGCAGCGATGATCCGTTGCGGGATAAACCCTAGTTGGGAAGCCAATTCCCACAGCAGCAACAGTGCGATGGGACTGAGCAACCGCAGCAGCACCTCAGGCGTGCGCCAATTGCGCAACCCGTCGGGGATCAACCTCGACGCACCGTGCACATTACCTGTGAGGCGAGCGGCCTTATCGACGGAAAACGAGCTTGCGGCGCCCTGCGTATCGAAAGTCTTTTCGGTCATTAGGCATCCTTCCTCATAAAGAACATGGCCGGAGGTGCCATGCGTCAGCTTAGATTTCATGCTATTCGCATAAAAAACGTCAGTGAAATTCTTTTTTGGAATAACCTAATATGAATAAAAAATTACTACATTGATTGATAAAATAAATTATTTGCATAATAAACTTAGAACAAAACGGCATTTCACAGGCCCCGCCTATCCGCCTACTTTCGACACACCAGACCGACCCCATGCCAGGTGGAGGCTTGAATTGCGCCTACCTCAAACCTGAAAAGGAACTCGTCATGAGCATTGAATTCATCGGTTATATCGGCGGCCACCCTGCCTCGGAGATCCACCCTCGCAGCGGCCCGGTCTTGCAACCCGAGTACGTCGAAAAAGTCGCCCGGGCTCACGATGAGGCGGGTTTCGACCGAGCGTTGGTGGCCTTCCACTCCAACAGCCCGGACAGCACGTTGATTGCCTCACATGCCGCCAGCGTGACAAAAAATCTGAAATTCCTCATCGCCCACCGACCGGGCTTCGCCGCGCCGACGTTGGCCGCACGCCAGTTCGCCACCCTCGATGTGTTCAACGGTGGACGCACGGCGGTGCACATCATTACCGGCGGCGATGACCGGGAACTGCGCGCCGACGGCAGTTACATCGGCAAGGACGAGCGCTATGCCCGTACCGACGAATACCTCGATGTGCTGCGCCAGGAATGGACCAGCGAAAAACCCTTCGACTATCAGGGCAAGTATTACCAGGTCGAGGGTGCGCACTCGGCGGTGAAATCCCCGCAACAGCCGCAGATCCCGTTGTACTTTGGCGGCTCATCAAAGGCGGCCATCGAAGTGGCCGGCAAGCATGCGGATGTCTATGCGCTGTGGGGCGAAACCTACGAGCAAGTGCGCGAAGTGGTGAATCAGGTACGCGCCGAGGCGGCCAAGCATGGCCGCAGCATTCGCTTCAGCCTGTCGCTGCGGCCGATTCTGGGGGACACCGAAGAACACGCCTGGGCCCGTGCCGAGAGCATTCTGCAGCAGGCCACTGCCCTCGCCGAGCAGAACGGCTTCATCCGCCGCGAACCACCGAACGAAGGTTCTCGGCGTCTATTGGCGGCGGCAGCCCAAGGCTCACGTCTGGATAAACGACTGTGGACCGGCATCGCCGGTTTGCTGGGCGCGCAAGGCAACTCGACCTCGCTGGTCGGCACCCCGGAACAAGTGGCCGAAGCCCTCCTCGACTATTACGACCTGGGCATCACCACCTTCCTGATTCGCGGCTTCGACCCACTGGAAGACGCCATCGACTACGGCAAACGCCTGATCCCGTTGACGCGGGAATTGGTGGCCGAACGCGAACGGCAAGCGGCGGAAAAAGTGGCGTGACGGATAAGAGGGAATAGTTTTAATGATCGTTCCCACGCTCCCGCGTGGGAATGCAGCCCGTGACGCTCCGCGTCACTGCCGAAGCGGACGCGGAGCGTCCAGTGAGGCGTTCCCACGCAGAGCGTGGGAACGATCAATAAGGGGGGCGAACCTGTTTGGTACGCCCCCCTTATAAAATAGTTCTGGTAGGTGTTGGCCTGCTTCAATTATATGAATATATGGATCCATATATTTTTTTGCCTTGTCTCTCTAATCTTCCGCTCTGAATATGTTTAAACGAGGCAAACAACAGTGCCCGGAAGAACATCTCAATTCATCGGCAAACTAAAACCATAGATCAGCAGATCCTTGACAGCCGTCGAGAGCAGAATTACCGTCGGACACTTGAAACCTCAACAAACGCTGGGCTTTGAATGAGCTAACCGCCTGATATTGAAGGCCATATGCCCTCATCCATGGCAGACTTCAACTGGCTTACCGCAGCAGTTTCAATAGGTAAATAAGTAATAAACTACGCCCTGCTTATTATCTAACACCACTCAAAAGACAGGACAACATTCCTGCGCACCTGACAAAAACTTTCAAACCATCGCTGGGTCAGAGTCATTATCGCCCACCGAACGAACGGCGATTTCAACTTGAGTTCCACCTGCCTTTTGCCCTGTACCGTCATGGGTTCTATTACCTGACAACCGGGTCGGACCGGCCACGTGCCGAACTAAATCATTGCTCTTTCAAGGAGTGTTGAACGATGGCTGAGACTCGCATAAAGCGCTTTTCACTTTCCCTCCTGCCGCGACTGGTTGGATTCGGCGTCCTGGTATTCATTATCTGGCTGCTGTTTTCGACCCTGTTCATGCCCTTGATATCTTCATCCGCGACGCGGGCCGTGTTGAACGCGCCAGTGATTTTGTTGACGACGCCGATCGATGGTGTGGTCAGTTCGCTCACGGTCGAACCCGGAGCCAGCTTTGCCACAGGGCAAAAAATCGCCACCATCGAAAATCCGCGGGCCAACCAAGAGGCTTTGCTGACCTTGCAAACGCGCCGCTTGTCCCTGGAGCAGCAACTGTCTTCAGCGGCCAGCCAGGAGGAGCACGATCAGCAATTTCTCGACGCGCTGGAGAAAACCAGTCAGCAATATCAATCGGCATTCCATACCCGACAGCTCTATGCCCAGAAAGCCCTGAAAGCCGAAAACAGTGCCGCCAGTGTGCGCCTGGAAGACGCCCAGGAGACGGTCGATCGTAACCTCGAGCTGTTTCGCCAAGGCGCCATCAGCCAGGCCGCAGTGGCCTCCTCCAAGGCACAACTGGCATCACTGCAAGGCGCTGCCCAGTCAGTCAAGTCGCAACTGCAGATCAATGATGGTGACCTCAGCGCTGCCAGCAAAGAGGTGTATCTGGACCCTGAGCAGCTGCGCCTGTTCGAACTCAAGGCGCAAATAACCACCTTGCACTTGAGCCTGGCCAATCAGGCCAAGAATCGGGCGACACAACAACAGGAACTGGACAACCTCAATAACCTGATTGCCACCGAGCAAGACCGGATAAAGCTGATGACCGGGTACGACGTCATCGCCTATTCACCCGGCACCGTCCAGGAATTGGTGGCACCGCAAGGGACGCAGGTACGTGCGGGTGCGACATTGCTGCGCGCCACCAACTGCAATGAGAGTTCCGTGATTGCCGTGTTCCCGGAGCGACTGGCGAGCAAGATCGAACGCGATAGCGTTCTGCAGGTGAGTATCCGCGGCTTAAGCCACCCCCTGACCGCCAAGGTCGTGCAACTGCTGTCCAGCCCCTCGGACATTCAGGTCAGTAGCTATAGCGTTCCCTTTCCCTATGCCGAGCAGAACTCGGTCTACGTGGTCGGCGCCTTCGACAGCACTCTCACGAAAAGTCAGCGAGCAGCGGTCTGCAATCCTGGGCATTGGGTCACTGCCGAGGTCTCACGCTTATGATGACTTCCAGCTATGCCGGCAAGCGTTGGGTGCTGACACTCGGGTTCCTGGCAGCCGCTCATGGTGCGAGCCCGGCGCTGGCTGCGGACCCGATGCCACGCCTGGCCGAGACGACCTGCACAGTGCTCGACCAGGCGGTACAGGCACAAGCGGCAGGCCCGCTGTTATTGGCCAGCTATCCGCCACTGGCCGGTCAGCAGCCTGAAATCCTGGCCTTGCGCGGGGTCGCGTTCACTTACGATAACGCCTTGGCCAGCATCGCCCTGTTCGCCTGCGGCAAAGCGCAATCGGCACGCCGGATCGCGGATGCGCTGGCATACGCGACCGTGCACGACCCTGAATATCAGGACGGACGATTGCGCAACGCCTACGCTGCCGGCCCCCTCAAAAGCGGGCCAATCCCCCTGCCCGGCTACTGGAGCACACAACGCAACGCCTGGAATCAGGATGCGTACCAGATCAGTAGCGCCACCGGTAACCAAGCCTGGGGGGCACTGGCGTTATTGGAGGCCTATCGCCAAACCCGCGAGGCGCCTTATCTGGAGGCGGCCCGAAGGGTTCTGCGCTGGACCGAACAGAACACCTACGACAGTCAGCCTCCCGAAGGATTCATCGGCGGGTATTACGGCTATCCCCCGCAGCAAACCCGGCAGGGCTGGAAGTCCACCGAACACAATGCCGATCTGGCGGCTGCCTGGACGGCGCTTGATCAGCTGGTGCCGGATGAACATTCGGCGCGCCAGGCGAAGATTGCCCGCCAGTTCGTCTTCAGTCAGTGGGATGCCCGCGAAGGCCGCTTTCTGATCGGCACCCTGGACGACGGGAGAACACCCGAACGCGTGCGCTCAGGGCTGGACGCGCAGATCTGGCCGTTGATTGCCCTGCAGGATCCTCCCGCTGATTGGCAGCGGGTATTCAGCTTCATCGATCAGGCCCATCGTGCCGGGAGCGGCTACGGCTTCAAGCGCAATCCGGACGGTCTGTGGACCGAGGGAACGGCGCAGACCGCTGCGGTTGCTCGCCTCAGAGGATCCCCGGAAAAAGCGCAGCCGCTGTGGCCGGTTCTGGCCGCGCAGCAAGCCGCTGACGGCTGGCTGTTTGCGACACCCGAGGCACGCATCAGTACCGGACTGGCCATAGGTCCGGACTCCGTCATCGATGATTTTTTCTACTACCACCTGCCTCATTTGGGCGCCACTGCCTGGGCGGCGATCGCCGCAATCGGCATCAACCCTTTCACAGGTTCTCAAGAGGCGAACTGACATGCCTGCATTGGACTCGCTGCAACTGCTGCACATCAACGTCTGGACGCTGGCCATGGTCATCCTGTTCGGTTGCCTGACCCATCGCGACCAATGGGCGGCGCGGACCGCGTTTGGCGCGATGACCGGATTGCTGCTGATCAACTATGCCATCTGGCGGATCCACGACACCCTGCCTGACCCCCATGCCGGTTTTGCCGCGGTCTGGTCATACAGTTTTCTGTTCTTTGAATTGCTGGCGATCATTTACACGTTGTTTTCAATCATCGTGATGCTATGCCGCTCCGATCACCACGCCAGCGCCGATGCCGGGGAGCGCCGCCTGCGAGCGGCGGGTCAGCATGTGCCGGCGGTGGATGTGTTCATCGTGACCTATAACGAGGGACTCACTATCCTGGAAAAAACCATCGCCGCCGCACAAGCCATCGACTACCCCAATTTCGCTATCTGGGTGCTGGACGATACCCGGCGTGACTGGTTGCGCGACTATTGCACCGAAGTCGGTGTGCATTACGCACGTCGCGGGGACAATTCCCACGCCAAGGCAGGGAATCTCAATAATGGTTTACGGCAATCGGCGGCCAGGACCAATGCACCCTACATTCTGGTGCTGGACGCTGACTTCGCACCGCAGCAATCCATTCTGTTACGCACCTTGGGTCTGTTCGACGACCCTCGAGTCGGGTTGGTGCAGACACCGCAGTTTTACTACAACCCCGATCCAATCCAGCACAACCTCGGTTCCGCGACCTGCTGGGTGGACGAGCAGCGGGTATTCTTCGACGTCTACCAACCGGCGAAGGACAGCTGGGATTCCGCGTTCTGCGTCGGTACGTCGTTCGTCATCCGCCGTGACCTCATCACCGCGTTCGGCGGGTTTCCCACCGAGTCGATTTGCGAAGACATCAACACCACTTACCGATTGCTGCAACACGGCTATGTCACCCGCTGGTTGAACGAACGCTTGTCCATCGGTCTGTCGGCCGAGGGCTTGACCGAGTACATCAATCAGCGCGGGCGATGGTGCCTGGGTACGATTCAGGTCGCACTGCTCAAGGACGGTCCGTTGCGTGGCGAGGGCTATACGCTCAACGATCGTCTGCACTTTATGCACGGCCTGATGCACTGGGCCTCCAAGCCATTCATTTTGATGCTGCTGATTTCGCCGGTGCTGTATTGGTACTTCGGTATCGCCGGGTTTTATGCCACCCCTGTCGACTTTCTCGCCTATGGGATGCCCGCGCTGATTGCCTTCTGGGGTTACAGCACCTGGGTCACCGACCGGCGAACACTTCCGATTTTTACCGAAGTCACCCAGATCGTGGCATCGCTGGCGGTGACTGCGACCCTCATCAGCGCCATGATCCGCCCCTTCGGCCGGCCGTTCAAAGTGACGGCTAAAGGACTCGATCGCTCCAAGACTGTCGTTCACTGGAAGTTGTTCGGGTTCTTCTGTGCGCTGACAGTGCTTTCACAGATCGGCGCCTATACCGCCATCGCGACCGCAGCCTCGTTCGACGGCAACATGCTGTTCAATCTGTGCTGGACCGTGGTCGCATTGGTCTACAACCTCGCGACCCTGGTGGCCTGCGTCGACCGTCCCCGCCTGCACGGCGAAGAGCGATTCCCCTTCGACCACCCCGCCGGTTTGCGTATCGCCGGGGTGACCTTGCCGGGCCGATTGGTCAATCTTTCCATTAGCGGGGCCGCTTTCTCCTGCACGTTATCGAAGTCGATAAAACAGGGATTGCGCGGTGAGCTATGGGTCAACAAGGTGGGCTGGCTCGGGGTGGAAGTCATGCGCCACCCGCGCATTGACCAGTTGGGACTGCAATTCATCGACCTGAGCGATGCACGTCGTCATCGACTCATCACACGGCTGTTCAGCGATGCAACACCCAATATCGCCGGCAAGGCCAGGCCGTTGATGGCGTTCAATAGCCTGTTGCGCCGCTCGTTGCTGGGTGAAAAGGCAGCCAGACCGGTAGTGCCACAACGCGCCAGACAACCTTCCAGGCAGTCCATGCCTCGATTCAAACCCGCTAATGGCAGTTCGATAAAAAAGCCTGTGCCGCAAGTGTCCGGCCCTAACGGATCCGGCAGCAGGGGCAGCTTATTGTCACTCCTTTTATCCCAGCTGCGAGCATTGCTCAGCCAACGCCTGTAGGAGAGCCATCATGAACAAGTCCTTATCCACGACCTGCCTGGCATCCCTGCTCATGCTGAGCGGCTGCTCCATGGAGCCGACTTATGAACGGCCGGACGCCCCCATCGACCAACAATGGCCGCAATCCGCGTCAGCCGATTGTTGCAGCGCCAAGCAGGCATTCGAACAGGATTGGCGGGGCTTCATTCTTGACAACCGGCTCCGGCAATTGATCGAACTGGCCTTGAATAACAACCGCGGTTTGCGTCAGTTCGCGGCCAGCATGGAAGAAGCCAGAGCCGGTTATGCGGGAGCCCAAGCCAAGCTGTTTCCCGCTATTGGCATCGACACCTATGCCGGACGCAGCAAGATGCCATCAACGGTCAGGACGCCCACCGGAGGCGACAGCTCAGGCAGCGTGGCCAACACCTTTCAGGCCACCGCCGGTTTCACTTCATACGAGCTGGATCTGTTCGGCCGTATCCGCAGCGAAAAAAATTCGGCGAAGGCCCGTTTCGAAGCCTCCGAGGCGGACTACCAGACGGCCAGACTGGCGTTGATCGGTGAAGTCGCCAGTACCTGGCTGAGCCTGAAAGCCAACCAGAATCTGTTGGCGTTGGCACAAAGTACCTATGACTCGCAAAATCACTACGGACAGTTGTTGCGCACCAGTTACAACTATGGCTCTACCGCACGGATCGATGTCCACCAGGCCGATGCCCAAACCAACACCGCTGCGGTGCAGATCAACACCTATCGCATGCAGGTGGCGCAGGATATGAATGCGTTACGCGTGTTGGTGGGTCAACCCGTGCCCGCCCAACTGCTGCCGGAAGGCGAACTGGGCAAAAACCTTGCGACCGCCGATGTACCTGCAGGGCTACCCTCCTCGCTGATCGAGCGCAGGCCCGACATCATCGCGGCCGAAGCCCTGTTGCGAGCCGCCAACGCCGATATAGGCGCCGCGCGTAGCGCCTATTTCCCCAGACTGTCACTCACCTCTGCGCTGGGGAGTTTGTCTGGAGAGTTTGCCAATCTGATGAGCGGCCCGGCCGGATTATGGTCAGTCGCGGTAGCCGGCTCTTTGACGGTGTTCGATGGCGGAGCTCGACGCGCACAGGTGGATGCCAGCCATGCCCGTTACGATGGACAAACCGCCGCTTACGAAGGGACCGTGCAGAATGCCTTTCGCGAAGCGGCCAACGCCCTTAATGCGCGTCAGGAGATGCTGTCCCAGGTCGACAGTCAGAAACGCCTGGTCGTTGACTATCAAGAAGCCTGGCGCCAGTCTCGCCTTCGCTTCGAAGCGGGTCTGGACAGCTACTTCTCCACCATGGACGCCCAACGCTCGTTATTCACCGCGCAACAACAGTTGCTGGAAATGGAACTGGCGAGAGAAGTCAATCAGGTGAACCTGTACAAGGCCCTGGGTGGCGGTTGGAAGCCACCGTTGAAAGTCGCCATGTAAACAATCACTCTTTATAAGCCGTATCGCTGCGCTCCAGCTGTCGGATGAGTGCGTCCCAATGCCGTACAACGCCCGGCCCGTCGCCACTTTTGAAGACTTCTGCCTGTTTCTCGACCTTGGCCACGACGTCTGCCGGCGGGAAAATCAGCTCAGCGTTACCGCCGGCTTGTGCCGCAATCTGGATGTTGCAGGCGCGTTCCAGTCCATGCAGTTGCTGGAACGCGTGCTCGACACTGATACCCGCCGTCAGCAGTCCATGATTGCGCAGGATCAACACACTCTTGTCACCCAGGTCGGCGACCAGACGTTCACGCTCGTCCAGATCCAGGGCGACCCCTTCGTAGCCGTGGTACGCCACTCGACCCGAGAAGCCGATGGAGTGCTGGGAAATTGGCAAGAGTCCATCACGCTGGGCTGACACGGCAATGCCATCGCGGGTATGGGTATGCAATACCGCCTGCAGGTCGGGACGTGCGCCGTGGATCGCGCTGTGAATCACATAACCGGCGTAGTTGATACCGAGGCCCGTGGGGTCGTCGACAATGGTCCCGTCGATGTCCACTTTGACCAGATTGGAGGCGGTGATTTCATCGAACAGCAGGCCAAAGGCATTAATCAGAAAGTGTTCATGGGGCCCAGGCACTCGCGCGGAAAAATGCGTGTAGATGTGATCGGTCCATTTGAACAGAGCCGCCAGCCGATAGGCCGCGGCCAGTTTCACGCGTACTTCCCACTCTTCGGGGCTGACACGCTGGCGAACGTTTTTGGAGGGGCTGGATAACGGACTGACAGTGCTCACGGCAAAACTCCCTGGATGGCCTTAAAGATCTCCAGCAAGCCTATGCGAAGCAAAAAATTATTAAAAAGCACATTTTAATATAAGCTAATTATTAATTTTTTTTATCATGAGCAGCACCCGTCATCCGTTGATTTCTGCCCTGCATCCCTCAATCAAGCAGCGTTCTTGATCTTCTTCAACGAGCCCGCCACCAGTTTGCCAAAGGCGTCGACCGGGCCTTGCAGATTGCCGAGGAAATGCGGATAGATCAGCCACAGGTCCATCACCGGTTTGAAATCCTTGAGTGGCATGACGGCCAATTGATCGCGGTGAGCGCTACGCTCCAACAAGGGACGCGGCACCAGTCCAAGGCCCAGCCCGTCGGCTACCAGGCCCAACTGCAACTCGGTGCCGAAGGTTTCCAGATTGACTCGCAAGGCCAGCCCCTGGTCCGACAAGGTTCGCTGCAGCCCGGCACGGAAGCCACAGCCGTCAGGGTTTAGAATCCAGCCACTCTGGTAGCAGTCGGCGAGTTTGCAAGGGCGCTTGGGCAATTGGTCCTTGGCGCAGACCACGACCAACTCCATCTTGCCGATGGACTCACCGACGATGTTATCCGGGAAAATCTTGCCCGCCGGAAACAGCGCTGCCGCCGCATCCAGCTCACCTCGTTCGATTTTGCCGACCAATTGGCTGCCCCAGCCTGTCGCAACTTGTGCACGCAGTTCAGGGTATTCATTGCGCAGATGCTTGAGCGCATCGAGCAGCACCACATCGCCGATGGTTTGCGGGACGCCCAGGCGCAGCACGCCGGTGGGCGCAGCGTCTGTGGCCACCAATTCACGCAACGCATCCATTTCACGCAGGATCAAACGGCACTGTTCGTACACTCGCGTACCGATCACCGTCGGTTTGAGCGGCTTGGTATTGCGGTCGAACAGCTCGACTCCCAATGCCTGTTCAAAGTTTTGTACGCGCCGCGTAATCGCCGGCTGGGTCAACTGCAACGACTCGGCGGCATGGCTGATCGACTGGCAACGAATCACCTCTACAAAGGCATCGATATCATCAATTTTCATTTGGCCCTCACATAGAGAACAGTAATTAATATGTCTGAAAAGCATAGTTCCATTAAAGAGCGCTGGATAGTCCTGCACCACGAGGCGCGCTCTGCGCTGCACGCTAATAGCTTCTTTACTTGGCAGATCCGCCTATAAATTCCTTTCAGCTATATGCTAATAATTAAAAAATAGCATATTACAAAAAAACATTATGCTTAAATCAGGACATCACTTCCCAAAACGAACAACGGAAACGCCATGACCCAGGTCCGACACCCGGAGAGACTCAGAGCATTCATAGGCGCCCTGGCGGAACTGATCGACAGTAACCCGCGCGAGGGCGATCTGCTGCATCGTGGCGGCAAGCTGCTTGCACAGTTGGTCAGCCACGACGACTGGCTACCCGATGATTTTGCCCAACCCGACCCGCAACGCTATCAACAGTACCTGCTGCATGCCGATTCACGGCAACGCTTCAGCGTCGTCAGTTTTGTCTGGGGCCCGGGCCAAAGCACGCCGATCCATGACCATCGAATCTGGGGGTTGATTGGCATGCTGCGCGGGGCGGAGTACTCCCAGGGATTCGAGCGCAGCGCGGACGGCCAGTTAGTCCCGAACAGTCAAAAGGTGCGGTTGGAGCCGGGCCGGGTTGAAGCGGTTTCACCGCGCATCGGCGACATTCATCAGGTCAGTAACGCTTTTGATGATCAGGTCTCCATCAGCATCCATGTGTATGGCGCCAACATCGGTGCCGTGCGCCGCGCGGTGTACCAGACCGATGGCAGCGAGAAACTGTTTATTTCCGGTTATTCCAACGCCTTTCTCCCGAACATCTGGGATTTGTCCAAAGAGAGCCAAGACCTATGAGCACCCTACCGACGCGTTCCTTCGCTGACATTCGCCGGGCGCTGCTGGCCCATGAAGAACTGGCGCTGATCGATGTACGCGAAGAAGCGCCCTTCGCCGAAGCGCATCCGCTGTTCGCCGCCAACATCCCGCTGTCCAGGCTTGAGCTGGAGGTGTATTCACGTATCCCTCGGCGCGATACCGCCGTGACCATCTATGACAATGGCGAAGGCCTGGCGAGCATCGCCGCACACCGTTTGCAGACGCTGGGCTACGTCAATGTCAGCGTGCTGGAAGACGGTCTGAACGGTTGGCGCAAGGCCGGGGGTGAACTGTTCATCGACGTTAACGTACCGAGCAAAGCCTTCGGCGAGCTGGTGGAAAGCCAGCGCCATACCCCGTCGCTGGCTGCCGAGGAGGTCCAGGCGTTGCTCGATAGCGAAGCCGATGTGGTGGTGCTCGACGCACGACGTTTCGACGAATACCAGACCATGAGCATCCCCACCAGCATCAGCGTGCCGGGAGCAGAACTGGTGCTGCGTGCCCGTGAACTGGCACCGGACGCTAATACCCGAATCATCGTCAATTGCGCCGGGCGTACCCGCAGCATCATCGGCACCCAGTCGCTGATCAATGCCGGTATCGCCAATCCCGTTTCGGCCCTGCGCAACGGCACGATCGGCTGGACCCTGGCCGGTCAAACCCTGCAGCACGGTCAGGCACGTCGTTTCGCGCCGACCAGCGAACAGCATCGCGAGATCGCTGCCCGCGACGCTCGCCGGGTGGCCGACAAAGCTTTAGTGGGGCGCGCGACGCTGGCTGATCTGTTGCGCTGGCAGCAAGAGCCTGCGCGCAGTACTTACCTGTTCGACGTACGGACTCCGGAAGAATTCGAAGCCGGCCACCTGCCCACTGCACGTTCGACGCCGGGCGGACAACTGGTGCAGGAAACCGACCATTTCGCCAGCGTGCGCGGTGCCCGTCTGGTACTGGTCGACGACGATGGCGTACGCGCCAACATGTCGGCCTCCTGGCTCGCGCAACTGGGTTGGGAGGTGCACGTACTCGACGATCTGCAACCGGCGAACTTCAGCGAAAAAGGTACCTGGCAGGCTCCAGTCCCCGCGCCGCAGCAGGCCGAGGAAATCAGCCCCGAGACCCTGGCCGAATGGCTGACCCATGGCGACAGCGCGGTACTGGATTTCACCAGCAGCGCCAACTACGTCAAACGCCATATCCCCGGCGCATGGTGGGCGCTGCGTGGGCAACTGCGTGAGGCCTTGGCCAACGTACCCACTGCGCAACGCTATGTGCTGACGTGTGGCAGCAGTCAGTTGGCCCGGTTGGCCGTTGCCGACGTCGAAGCCCTGACCGGCAAACCGGTGTTCCTGCTCAAGGGCGGCACGGCCAGCTGGATTGCCGCGCACCTGCCGCTGGAAGAAGGCGAAAGCCATCTGGCCTCACCGCGTATCGACCGCTATCGCCGACCTTATGAAGGCACCGATAACCCGCGCGAAGCGATGCAAGCCTATCTGGATTGGGAGTTCGGGCTGGTGGACCAGCTTGCCCGCGACGGCACCCATGGCTTTTTCGTGATTTGAGCAACAAATAACTTCAAACACAGACCGACCCCTTCTCCAGGCGGAGGTACCACGAAGCACAAGAACCCGCCTGGAGTTTCCCATGTCACGAAAACGCCTGCTGTTGAGCCTCTTTTGCACCCTGGGCCTCGCTGCATCCAGCCAGGCTGCCGACCTGCAACCGCTACTGGTGGCTAATCAAAAGTCCACGATCAAAGTGCTGCTCCAGGTCTCTGGCGAGCTTGCGAACGTGCCCTACGAGATTCAGTTCTCCGAGTTTCCCGCTGCCGCGCCGTTGGGCGAAGCACTGAATGCCGGTGCAGTGGATATCGGCGCCTTGGGCGATGCGCCCTACGTGTTCGCCCTCGGGGCCGGCGCGCCGATCAAAGTCGTCAGCATCGTGCATGCCCAAGGCCGCTACACCACGGCCATCCTCGCGCCCAAGGATTCGGCACTGAACAGCGCCAGCGACCTGAAGGGCAAGCGGATCGTCACCACTCGCGGCTCCATCGGACACTTTCTGGCGATCAAGGCCTTGCGCAGCGTCGGCCTGAGCACCCACGACGTGCAGTTCATCTACCTGCTGCCCAGCGAGTCGCGAATTCTGCTGGATAACGGCAGCGCCGACGCCTGGTCGACCTGGGATCCCTATACCACCATTTCCACCACCCAGAGTCAGGCCAAGGTGCTGATCAGCGGTGACACCTTGCTGACCAACCATTTGTACCTGGCCGCCACAAGCCAGGCCATCGCCGGCAAACGCCAACAACTCGAAGATTTCATCGCCCGGGTCGACCGCGCCTACCGCTGGACCAACAGCCATCCCGAGGAGTATGCCGCCGCCCAGGCGCAAGTCACGGGCTTGCCGCTGGCCGTGCACGTCGCGGTGGCCAAAGGCACGCAAATGCAGCCCGTGGAGATTGACGACAAGGTGATCAGCGGCCTGCAAACCACCGCCGACATCTATCAAGAGGAAGGCATTCTCAGCAAACACATCGACGTATCCCAAGGCTTCGACAAGAGTTTCAACGCCAAGCGCGCCCAACTTAACCAAGCATCCCGATAACGATGGGACTGATTCAGGAGTAGCACCATGAGCAAACAACGCCAACTGAAACTCGGGGCGATGGTCCATGGCGTCGGCCATGGCTGGGGCGAATGGCGCCACCCGCAGGCGCTGGCCAATGCCAGCGTGAACTTCGACTTTTATCAGCAGCAGGCACACTTGGCCGAGGCCGCGAAGTTCGACTTTGTGTTTATCGCCGACAGCCTGCATATCCATGAGAAATCCAGCCCGCACTACCTCAACCGCTTCGAACCACTGACCATCCTCTCGGCCCTGGCCGCGACCACCCGACACATTGGTCTGGTGGCGACCGTCACCGTCAGCTACACCGAACCCTTCCAGGTCGCCCGCCAGTTCGCTTCGCTGGACCATATCAGCGGTGGTCGCGCCGGGTGGAACGTGGTGACTTCCTGGCTCAGCGGCACAGCCGACAACTTCGGCAAGAGCGAACACCCACCCCACGCCGTGCGTTACCGCATCGCCAAGGAGCATGTGAAGGTGGTCAAGGGCTTGTGGGATTCCTGGGAAGACGACGCCTTTGCCTATGACAAGCAACGCGGGGAGTTTTTCACCCCCGGTAAATTGCACGCCCTGGAGCACAAGGGTGAATTCTTCTCGGTGAAAGGTCCGCTCAATATCGCCCGTTCGCAGCAGGGTCAACCGGTGATCTTTCAAGCGGGCACCTCGGAGGACGGGCGTAACTTTGCCGCCGAAAACTCTGATGCCATTTTCGTCAGCCCCGAGACCTTCGACGAAGCGCGCGCCTACTATCAGGACCTGAAAAACCGCGCCAGCGGGTTTGGTCGGGATGCGCAAAACCTGTCGATCCTGCCGGGCATCCGGCCGATCGTCGGGCGCGATGAGGCCGAGGTTGAAAGCCGGTATCAGCAAGCCGTCGAGTTGGTGACCATCGAGGATGCGATTGTCGCCCTGGGTCGTCCGTTCAATGACCACGACTTCAGTCAGCACCCACTGGATGCACCGTTCCCCGAGCTGGGCGATCTGGGTTCCAATAGTCAGAAAGGCGGGTCGGACCGGATCAAGCAACTGGCCAAAGACGAAGCTTTGACCTTGCGTGAAGTCGCCCTGCGTTTCTCCCGGCCACGGCGCGATTTCGTCGGCACACCCGAGCAGGTCGCCGATGCCATTCAGACGTGGTTCGAGGAAGGCGCCGCTGACGGTTTCATCATCAATTCATTGTTGCCGGACGGCCTGCAGTATTTCACCGAGCTCGTGGTGCCAGTCCTGCAACAGCGCGGCCTGTTTCGCAACGAGTACAGCGGCACTACCTTGCGCGACAACCTCGGCCTGGAAGTACCGGCCAATCGCTACGCGCACACGGCTAACAACACTCAAGAAAAAAGCGAGGCACTGGCATGAGCGAATCCCTCAACCGCTTGCTGGCGGACTTGCATGCAGAACGCCTGGCGACCTGGGAGCCTGTGGCCTTGCAGGTCAACATCGATCAGCGCCAACGTCTGGTGAATGAAGCCAAGGTCGACGACTTCGTCAAAGCCGGTGACACCCTTGAGCCCTTTACCCTGCTCAAGGTCGAAGGAGGCAGCCTGAGCCGCGACGCGCTGCTCGCTGACGGCCCGGCGGTGCTGATTTTCTTCCGCTTCGCCGGTTGCCCGGCCTGCAACATCGCCCTGCCCTATTACCAGCGCCGGCTCTATGCGCAGCTGCATGCCCTGGGTGTGCCGCTGGTGGCGGTGAGCCCGCAGGTGCCGGAACGTCTGGTGGAGATCAAGACTCGCCACAACCTTGAACTGCAAGTGGCCAGCGACCCGGACAATCGCCTCGGTCGGCGACTGGGCATTCTCTACAGCTTCGATGAAGCCTCACGCAAGGCCGCGCTGGCCAAGGGCAATGGCATCGGTGAAACCACCGGCACCGGTACCTGGGAGTTGCCGCAACCGACCGTGGTGGTGATTGCCAAAGACGGCACGGTGGCCTTCGCCGACGTCAGCCCTGACTGGCTGGTGCGCACCGAAGCCGAGCCGGTATTGCGTGTTGTCGAACAGCTGCTGGGGCAAACACCCTTGCAAGTCGCCATCTGACAAGAGCCTGACCATGATGAAAAAAAACCTGCCGGGATCGTTCAATCGTCGCGACTTCCTGACGGCCAGTTCGGTCGCGCTCGGGGTGTTGGGTTTGTCCTCTCTGGGCTTGAGCTCTCGGGCCTTTGCCCTGGAAAAAAACCTGTCCGACCTGACCCTTGGCGTCGCCACCTACAAGGGCCAGGACTCGTATTTCACCGACGAAGCCGGCACCTCCAGTCGCCCTTACAAAGTCGACTATGCGGAATTCGCCGGTGGCAATCTGATCGTCGAAGCACTGGCCTCGGGGAGCCTGGACATTGGTTCAATGAGCGAGATTCCACCGATTTTCTCGATCCAGAGTCATCGCCAGCCACGGCTCATCGCGGTGTTGCAAGGTGACGTGAACAATCAGGTGTTCCTGATTCCCAAGGACTCGAAAGTCGAGTCGGTCGAGCAATTGCGCGGCAAACGGGTCGGTTATGTGCGCTCCACCACCTCGCATTACTTTCTGATCAAGGCGCTGAAGGAACAGGGCCTGACCATGAACGACATTACGGCGGTGGCGCTCACACCCCAGGACGGCTTCAGTGCCTTCCAGAGCGGTCAGCTCGATGCGTGGGTGATTTATGGCGTGTTTATCCAGCTGGCGAAATTCCGCAGTGGCGCCCGCGTGCTGAAAACCGCGCAGGGGTACTTGTCCGGCAACTACCTGATGGCCGCGCGACCTGCCGCACTGGAGGATCCGCTGCGCAAGCAGGCGATCCAGGACTACCTGCAACGGCAAACCCGCACGCTGCAATGGATCAACGACAACCCCGAGCCCTGGGCAACCAAATCGGCGCAGTTGCTGGGCGTCGACAAAGCGGTGTTTCTCGACGTGTACAACAGCCGCAGCCAACCCTACAAGGTCATCGAAGTCAACGATCAGGCCATCGCCTCTCAGCAGGAAGTCGCTGATGTGTTCTTCGATGCCGGGGTGTTGAGCGAGCGGCTCGATGTCAGCCCATTGTGGGACAAAAGCTTTCGGCTGCTGCCGGTGTGAGGCAGACGCATATCGATATGGACCAGGTTTTCCCTAATTCCGGTCGAGCGCAAAACCTGTGGGAGCGGGCTTGCCCGCGAAGCGACCACCGCGGTTTTTCAGGCACTGCGCGTAATCGTTCTTCGCGGGCAAGCCCGCTCCCACGGAGTCTGCACCTTAACTGGCAGGTATTAAGGCAAGCCCCCCTTGCCACAATTGATCGTCAAAACATCGACTCTCACCTTTTTTATCGAGTGAATTCCCCATGAGTCTTTCTTCTCAACATCCCCCCCTGCTGCGATCGGTCGAGGCGGCCCATTTCGAGGCATTGCTCGAACGCATCAGCGAACAACTGGCCGCCAATGCACACGTGTATGACGAGAACGGCGCGTTCCCGTGGGACAATTTCACGTTGCTGCAGGAGCACGGTCTGGTCGCACTGACAGTGCCCAAGGCGCTTGGCGGTGGCGGCGCGAACCTGGTGCAAGCGCGCAAGGCCATCAGTGCAATAGCCAAAGGTGAACCTTCAACGGCATTGATTCTGGTCATGCAGTACATCCAGCATGCACGCCTGCAAGACAGTCGCAGCTGGCCCGAGGCGTTGCGTTTGCAGATTGCTCAAGACGCCGTCCAACACGGTGCATTGATCAACGCCTTGCGGGTCGAGCCCGATCTTGGCACGCCAGCTCGCGGCGGCCTGCCGGGAACCGTGGCACAGCGCACCGCCGAGGGTTGGCGGATCAGCGGCAGAAAAATCTACTCCACCGGTAGCCACGGCCTGAGCTGGTTCAGTGTCTGGGCGCGCAGCGACGACGAAGACCCGTTGGTCGGTGCCTGGCTGGTGCACAAGGACACCCCCGGCATCAGCATCATCGAGGATTGGGACCATCTCGGCATGCGCGCCACCTGCAGCCATGAGGTGGTTTTCCACGACGTACTGGTGCCGCTGGAACATGCGGTCAGCGTCAGCCCCTGGAGCGCTCCGCAACCCGAACTCGATGGTGATGGCTATCTGTGGATGTCGGTGTTGCTGTCTTCGGTCTACGACGGGGTTGCTCAAGCTGCTCGTGACTGGCTGGTGGGCTGGCTGGAACAGCGCAAGCCGTCCAACCTCGGTGCGTCGCTATCAACCCTGCCGCGCTTTCAGGAAGCCGTCGGGCACATCGACACCCTGCTGTTCGCCAACCGCAGCCTGCTCGACGCCGCCGCTGAGGGGCACACGCCAGCGAGTAACGCGGCGCAACTGAAATTCCTGGTGACCGGCAACGCCATCCGCGCCGTCGAGCTGGCCATCGAGGCTAGCGGCAATCCCGGCCTGTCACGCAAAAATCCACTGCAACGGCACTACCGCGATGTGCTCTGCAGTCGCGTTCACACGCCCCAGAACGATGCCGTTCTGCAAGGTGTCGGCAAAGCCGTCTTCGCCCAACGTCAGCAAGGAGCACGCCATTGAGCCAGCCAAGAAATCAGCCACTGCGTCAGATAATAATCGCCAGTCAGCTGGATGAAGACTTCAATGAGGTTATCCGCCAGCGCCTTGCGCAAACGCACCCTGAGGCCCGGGTGCTCAGCGTACCGGCTGGCGTCCCCAGCGACTTACCGGCTGAAGTCGGCATTCTGTTGGCGCGGCCGATCAACGTCCGTGGCTATCAGGCCCCGGACACGCCACCGCCGGGCTGGCCCTATGGTTTGAAGTGGATTCAAGTGGTGTCCTCGGGCATCGACTTCTACCCACAGTGGCTGTTCGACGGCCCGCCGGTGAGCACCTCTCGCGGCAGCGCCGCCGAAAACATCGCCGAGTTCGCCCTGGCGGCCATCTTCGCCGCCGCCAAGCGGCTACCGGACATTTGGGTGCATGACGCGCAATGGAACTTCAGCGCGCTGACGCCGCTCAAGGGCACCACCCTGGGGATTCTTGGCTTTGGTGCCATTGGCCGCAGTCTGGCGACCAAAGCCCACGCCCTGGGTATCAATGTGCTGGCGCTGCGTCAGAGTCAGACGCCGTTCGAGGTTGAAGGCGTTGAAGCGGCACGGGATATTCACCAACTGTTCGCTCAGTCCGATCACCTGGTGCTGGCCGCGCCATTGACCCGCGACACCCGGCATATCGTCGACAGTGCCGTGCTCGCCAGCGCCAAACCCGGTCTGCACCTGATCAACATCGCCCGTGGTGGTCTGCTCGACCATGGGGCCTTGCTTGAGGCGCTGGAGACCGGAAGTATCGGCCTGGCCTCGCTGGACGTCACCGAGCCCGAACCACTGCCGGACGGACACCCCCTCTATTCCCATCCACGGGTACGCCTGTCGCCGCATACCTCGGCGATCTCCAGCAACAGCCGCCATGAGATTGCCGACAGTTTCCTGGCCAATCTCGAGCGCTTTCTCAACGGCCTGACACCCGAGAATCTGGCGGACGTACAGCGCGGGTATTAGGACAACCCAACGCCCCCACCCCCGAGTGATCGTTCCCACGCTCCGCGTGGTAACGCCTCCCTGGACGCTCTGCGTCCGCTCTGAATGTGACGCAGAGCGTCACGGGCTGCATTCCCACGCAGAGCGTGGGAACGATCAACAGACAAACCCCTCCCCCGCGTAGCGCCCTTCCTCAGAGCCACAAACAAAATCAGCTTTACGCATTTAATTTTAAAACTAAATGCCATTTTTTAATAATTACCTTATAACTATTCAGACTTTTACAGCGCCCGCTTATACAAATATTGTTACAACCATCACCGACCCCTGACCAGGTGGAGGCCCACGGAACTGCACGTTTTTCCGGCCGACACCACTCCACGGTCAACAGCAACACCCAAACCCAAAACAGGCTCAAGCCGCCACTGCCATGGCTTTAAAACCATGGCCCCGGCAACGCTTTGCCCAAAAAAATAACGACGCCAATGCAGCACTTACACACCTGGGGTTCACCATGCACAACACCTTCCATCACTCCCCGTTAAACCGTCTGACGCTGGCCGTGGTGCTGGCGGTTTCCGGGTTGTCGGCCCACGCCGAAGAAAACACCAAGGATGGTGCCCTGCCTGTTGTTACCGTCACCGCCGAACACCATTCCGAAGACCTGCAGAAGACGCCACTGGCGATTTCCGCATTCGACGAAAAGGCCCTTGAAGACAAGCAGATCAAAAGCATTCGCGACCTCTCCGGGCAGGTGCCAAACCTGACCCTGAGCCGCCAGTCGATCTCCTACAGCGCCCAGACCTATGGGATTCGCGGTATCGGTGAGACCGATCCGATCCAGGAGTCGGCGGTCGCGGTCTACGCCGACGATCTGTACATCCCGCGGGCCATTTCTTCGATGCTCGACTTCAACGACGTCGAGCGCGTCGAGGTCCTGCGCGGCCCGCAAGGCACCCTCTACGGACGCAACAGCAGCGCCGGCGCGATCCGCGTGATCACCCGCGATCCCACCCAGGAAACCCGTGGTTTCTTCGAGCTGGGCGCCGGTAACTACAACGCCCAGAACGGGCGGCTGCTGATCAGCGGCCCGCTGGTGGACAACGCACTGTTCGGCAGTTTCTCGGCGATTCGCCTGACCCGTGACGGCACCGTCTCCGACCCCACCCGCGACACCGATGTGAACAACATTGATATCCAGTCCTATCGCGGCAAGCTGCGCTACAAGCCCGACGATTCGCCGTGGGATGTACAACTGACGGTCGCGGGCACCTTCGACCGTGGCGACACCACCAGCTACACGCCCTTCGACGCCGACGGCCACTTCGACAAGTTCAAGAGTTACAGCAGCCTCAACCCGAAGAACCGCCTCGATCAGGGCAGCTCGGTGTTGCGCGCGATTTATGCCATCGACGATCACCTGAACTTCAAATCGGTGACCGCCTATTCGGCGTTCCATCAGCCCGTGGACTATGACAACTCAGGTCAGGCGGCGCTGATCCAGAACAACCTGATCCTCTACAAACAAAACTACGCCACCCAAGAGTTCCAGCTCAACGGCGACTACGACGACTTCAGTTTCAGCACCGGCCTGTACCTGTACCGCGAGAAGTTCGACGCCGACCGCGACAACCTCACCTTTTCCATCGCCCGCAACCGGGTCATCGGCCAGGGCCAGGACAGCACCACCACTACTGAAAGCTACGCGCTCTATGGTCAGGGCAGTTACAAGCTCACGCAGCAGTTGTCGCTGATCGCCGGGCTGCGCTTTACCCGCGAGCACAAGAACTTCGACTACACCAACTTTGCGATCAACACCAACCGGCAGATCACCGGCGTCAACTTCACCGCCGAATCGAGCAAATCCTGGCAGTCCACCAGCCCGAAAATCGGCTTCGAATACGCCTGGACACCGCATCTAAATCAGTACGCCTACGTGGCCAAGGGGTTCAAGGCCGGGGGCTACGACAACCGTGCTCCGACCCGCGCCGCCGCCGAGCAGGCGTTCTCTCCGGAAGACGTGACCACCTGGGAAACCGGCTTCAAAGGTGACTTCTTCGACCGCCGTCTGCGCGCCAACCTCGCGCTGTTCTACAACGACTACAAGGACCTGCAGACCAACGCCTACGACCCGGCGCTGGGTGTCAGCCTGCGGACCAACGTCGGCCGGGCGCACACCTACGGTGCCGAGCTGGAAACCCTCACGGCACTGACCAACGACCTGCAACTGACCGCCAACCTAGGCTACCTGCAAAGCCAGTACGACGACTTCCAAAACGCCGGTGGTGCAGGTGTCGACGCCAATGGCAAGCAGTTGGTGTTTTCACCGCGCTGGAACGCCAGCCTGGGCCTGAATTACACCATCCCTGCCGGATTGCCCGGCACCTGGCTGGCCGGCACCGATGCCCAGTTCCAGACCAAGTCCTTCGCCAACGCGCTGAACGACGACATCCAGGAAATCCCCCAGCAGACCTTCTGGAACGCCAACACCCGCTACATCTCCGGCGACGGTCACTGGACCACCACGCTCGCGGTGAAAAACCTGCTCGATCGTGCGTATCCGCAATCGGTCGGCTTCGTGCCCTCCAGTGGTGCCCGCTTCTACGCCATCAACGATCCGCGAACCCTTTTGTTGTCCGTGCGCTACGACCTCTAACCCCTCACAGACAAGCACTCCAAGGAGCAACACTATGGCTTTCACCCGTAGGGAACTGATATCCCGCATTGCCGCCGTCGGTGGCTATTCCGCTGCCGTCGGTGCACTCAGCGCTCTGGGGCTCACACCTCAGGCCGTGGCTGCAAGCTTCACCCCGCTGCAACTGGGCAGCAGTGGCAAAGGCAAGCATGTGGTGGTGGTCGGCGCCGGCATCTCAGGACTGGTCAGTGCCTATGAGCTGCGCAAAGCCGGCTTTAGCGTGACCATTCTTGAAGCCCGCGAGCGGGTTGGCGGGCGTAACTGGACGCTGCGTCGAGGCACCAAGGTCGACTTCGACGATGGCGTCAGCCAGACCGTCGACTTCGATGACGGGCACTTTTTCAATGCAGGTCCCGCACGCATTCCCAGCCACCACCAGACGATCCTCGGCTACTGCCGCGAATTGGGCGTAGAGCTGCAGGTACTGGTCAACAGCAGTCGCAATGCGTTGGCCTTGCCGGACGTCAAGCAACCGGCCTTCCAATTGCGCCAGGCGGTCAACGACACTCGCGGGCAGCTTTCTGAATTGCTGGCGCGCACCGTCAGCCGCAAAGCCCTGGATCAGGATCTGAGCGTCGACGACCGTCAGGCGTTGCTGAATTTCCTCAAGGTCTATGGCGACCTCAATGCCGACTTCCAATACAAGGGTTCGGTGCGCTCGGGTTACACACGCTTGCCCGGCGCCGGTGATCAAACCGGCATCACCCGGGCGCCGCTGGAACTGCAGACCCTGCTCAATCCCAAGCTCTGGGGTGCGTTGGTGTTCGATGAAATCCCGGAGTTTTCCTCGACCATGTTCCAGCCAGTCGGTGGCATGGACCGGATTCCCTATGCGTTCTACGAAAAGCTCAAGGACGCTGTGCAGTTCAACGCCGAAGTCAGCGACATCCAGACCTCGGAACAAGGCAGTCGCATCACTTACCGTGATCGCAAGAGCGGCAGGACTCAAACCCTGAATGCCGATTACGCCGTGGTGACGGTTCCTCTACCACTGCTGGCCAAACTGCCGAGCAACTTCAGTTTGCCCTTCAAGCAAGCGATTCTCAGCGCTCAAAGCGATCAGGCGAACAAAGTGGCCTGGCAGTCGCCGCGGTTCTGGGAGACCGACTTCAACATCTACGGCGGGTTGTCTTACCTGGACCATGAAGTCAAAGGCCTGTGGTACCCCAGTGATCGCCTGAACAGTGCCCAGGGCATTCTGGTGGCGGCTTACAACACCAGCGAATCAGCCCAGGCCTTCAGCAAAAAATCCCTCGCCGAGCAGTTTGCCTCCTCCCGTCAAGCGGTCGAGCTGCTGCACGCTGGGCACAGCGCCAAGCTGCAAAAACCGGTGGCCATCAACTGGTCCAAGGTGCCCTTCAGCCAAGGTCCGTGGATCGTCAACGACGAGGTTGGCGAAAGCGCCTACCAGCTGCTCAACGAACCCCAGGGCCGCACGTATCTGGCCAGCGACGCCCTTGCCCATGGCGGCGTCGGCATTTGGCAGAACAGCGCCGCCGACTCGGCCCGACGCATCGTTTCACTGATCGGCCGGCATGCCGAACGCAATCCACAGGGCGTTGCCGCCTGACACTTTCAATAAAGGACTGAACGATGAAAACCATGACTTTGCTCACAGGAATCCTCATGACCGCGACCGCCCTCAGCAGCCAGGCCGACGAGATCAAACGCATCGCCCTGCCCAACTCCAATTTCCCGATCTCCCTCGCGGTGTCGGTGCCCGCGCAAACTGACCTGTTGTTCGTCAGCGGCCTGCTCGCCGACCTGCACGACCCGAACGCGCCGAAGGACTCCTTTGCCGCTTACGGCGATACCGCGACCCAGACCACTTCAATCCTCAACAAGCTCAAAGGCGTATTGCAGAGTCAGGGCCTGGACCTGGGTGATGTGGTGCAACTGCGGGTGTTCCTGGTGGGTGATCCCGCCAAGGGCGGCAAGCTGGATTTCGCCGGGCTGCAGGAAGGCTATACGCCGTTTTTCGGCAGTGCCACGCAACCGCACAAACCGGCACGCACCGCTGTTCAGGTGGTGGCCCTGCCGCTGCCCGGCGGCCTGGTTGAAATCGAAGCCATCGCCGCTCGCAAGAAGTGACACGGATTTCATTGGGTTCTTTCACCCGGTACGTCAGGAGCTCCACCCCCATGTTCAAACACCAAGAGCGCCGTACAGCGCCTGCCTATCGTCCTTTATTACTGCCACTGTCGATTGCCTGCGGTCTCGCCTCGTTCAACGTCGAGGCCGCCGAAAGCGGCTCTCCGACCCTCGATACGGTCGTCGTCACGGGCAACCGTGGCACGGTGCAACGAACCGTGACCACCAGCCCGACACCGATCGACGTGGTGACCGGCGAACAACTGCGTTCGGTGGGTAAACCGAGCCTGCTGGAGGCGCTGAGCAAATTTATCCCCTCCTTCAACCTGCCCGACCGCGCGGGCTGGGATGCCAGCGGCGTGGTTCGCTCGGCCACCCTGCGGGGGCTGACAGCATCCCATGTGCTGGTGCTGGTCAACGGCAAACGTCGGCATACCAGCGCCACATTGAACATCAACGGGATCAACAGCGGCGCGGCCCCCAGCGACCTCGACCTGATCCCGGTGGCGTCCATCGATCATATCGAGGTGCTGCGTGACGGCGCGGCCGCCCAATACGGCTCGGATGCGATTTCCGGGGTGATTAACATCATCCTCAAGCAGACCACCGGCGGCAGTTCCGACACGACCCTCGGCCAGGGCTACGACGGTAAACGCGGTACCGGGCAGGAGGCGCTCAACTACGGTTTTCAGGTCGGCGAAGCCGGCGTGCTCAATGTCTCGCTCGACACCCGTTACCAGGAGCGTGACAACAAGGCCGGCAGCAACGGCTACACCTCCCATTACTATCCGCAGGCCGATGGTTCGCCCGACCCGCGTGAGGCCGACGCCAGCCACCACACCTACAAAGGCTACGGCCTGCCCCGCAGCCAATTGGCAGATGCCGCCTACAACCTCGACCTGCCGCTGAACGATGCCGTCACGCTCTACTCTTTCTCGACGGTGGCGACACGAGAGAACAATGACGGTCAGAACTTCCGCCTGCCCAACGGCCGCAACACCATCACCACTGGCCCCAACGGTTTCCCCGACGGCTACAGCCCTTACTGGCTGGTCAACGAAACCGACTTCCAGTCCGCCTTCGGTGCCAAGGGCGACGATATCGGCGGCTGGGCCTGGGACCTGAGCAGCACCTATGGGCGCAACTACGCCAAGCAGCGCACCTACAACAACCAAAACCCGTCATTGGGCGAAAACACCCCGAACAAGTTCACCTCCGGCATCTTTATCGCTGACCAGTTGACCAGCAACCTGGATCTGAAAAACAGCTACGAGATCGGTCTGGCCAAGCCAATGGACGTCGCCTTCGGTTTCGAGCATCGGCGTGAAAGCTACGAGACTCGCGCCGGTTCCGAGGCCTCCTGGATCGACGGCGGTTACGTGTTCCCGGCCGGCCATCCGCGCGCCGGGCAACGTCCCGATCCGGGCGCTCAGGTCACCAACGGCATTACCCCGCAAGATGCGCAGAAGGTCAGTCGCAACAGCGTCGCCAGCTACGTTGACCTGGGTTTCTACCCCGTGGAGCAGTGGTACCTGGGCGTTGCCGGGCGCTACGAGCACTATAACGAAGGCGTCGGCGGCACCCGCAGCGGCAAGCTCAGCACCCGCTACGAATTCAACCCGGTGTTTTCGGTGCGCGGCACCCTCAGCAATGGCTTTCGCGCGCCGTCGCTGGCCAATGAGATCTTCACCGCACGCTCGACCGGGTTCGACACCATCAATGGCGTTTACCAGTCCTACAACTACGTAATCCTCCCGGTGGACTCGGCAGGCGCCCAGGCCCTCGGGGCCAAGGCCTTGAAACCCGAGCGCTCGACCAACTTCAGCCTCGGTTTCGCCTTGACCCCAAGCGACGACCTGAGCCTGACCGTGGACGGCTATGTGATTAACCTGCGTGACCGCCTGGTGCTCAGCGAGCGTTTCCAGGGTCCGGGAGTCGCTGCCCTGCTCGACAGCATCGGCGTGCCCGCCACGGCCGGTGCGCAGTTCTTCACCAATGGTGCCAACACCCGCACCTCCGGGGTCGACGTGGTGGGCAACTATCGGCAGGACCTGAACCGCTTCGGCTCGGTGAAATGGACTGCAGCGCTGAACTACAACCACACGCAAATCCTCAGCGTGAACGATACGCCGGAGCAACTCGCCGCCCTGGGCAGCAACTTTCAATTGCTCGGACGCCAGTCGCGAGCGCTGATCACCAAAACCTCCCCCAGCAGCAAGATGATCTTCGCTGCCGACTGGGCGATCAGCGACTTCGACGTCAACCTGCGACTGATCCGTTATGGCAAGTACACCGAGGTCAACAGTTCGAGCGATCCGAGCCTGGACCGCACCTACTCGGCCAAGTGGATCACCGACCTCGACGTGGCCTACGCGATCAACAAGCAGCTGACAGTCGCCGTCGGCGCACAGAACCTGTTCGACAAATACCCCGACCACATCGGCGTAAAAAACTCCTCGTTCGGCGACAACTGGGGCAGCTTTTCACCTTTTGGCTTCACCGGCGGCTATTACTACACCCGCGTGCAATACGCGTTCTGATACCTCAGAAGCCAGATCAAGATCAAAAGATCGCAGCCTGCGGCAGCTCCTACGGGATGTGTGTACAGCCGTTGATTCTCGGGTGTACACGGTTGGTGTAGCTGCCGCAGGCTGCGATCCTGGCGATCTCGCCCGTGCCGCCTCAGGCATCCAATGTCACCCTATCGATAGTCGCAAATACGTAAATACTCGCCGGTAATGCAAGGGTTTTTTTGGTCTATACAGCACATGATGTCACTGTGCCTCTACTGCGCCATGCAGCAACAGACTCTGACCTCTCGATCGCCCTCCTGTATAAGCTGAATTAGGAATTACGGACTATGGAAAGCTGGAAAATAAGGACTCATCTGCTTCTGCTGACCAGTGCTTTACTGCTGGGATTGTTGTGTGTCGGCGGGCTTGGACTCTATGGAATGAAATCCGCTGTAGGCGGTCTGGAGACTGTGTACCTCGATCGAGTCGTGCCACTGCGGGACTTGAAAAAAATCGCCGACCTGTATGCGGTGAACATCGTCGATGCCACCCACAAGGCACGCAATGGCAACTTCACCAAAGCTCAATCGCTGACCCAGATCGAGCAAGCCCAGAGGGAAATCGATCAGACGTGGCAAGCCTATAAATCGACGCAACTGATCCCGGCAGAAACGCGTCTTATCGCGCAAATCAACCCGCTGATGGAAGCCACCCACGGGCCATTACAACTATTGCAGGGCATGCTGCGCCAGAACGACGACGCCGGTATCGCACGCTTCGCGACTGATCAGTTGTATCCACTGATTGATCCCTTGTCAGCCAGGTTTTCCGAGCTGATCGAGGTCCAACTCGTCGAAGCCAAAAGCCAGTTCGAACACAACCAGATCGCCTACACGTCCAATCTCAAATTCAGCCTGCTGATTTTGGCATTGGCGCTGGCCTCGGGCGCGGCCTATTCGTTCTTTTTCTCAAGACTGCTGAGCCGCCAACTCGGTGCTGAACCTGCGGAACTGGCCGCCATCAGTTCAAATATCGCCCAAGGAAAACTGGCCGGTACGCAGCTGGATCAGCAACAGCAGTCGACGGGTGTTCTGCACTCCGTCCAGGCGATGCGCCACAGCCTGCGCGACATGATTGGCAAGATCAGCCAGGCCTCCGAGCAGATCGAGGGTGCCACGCTGCAATTGTCTGCGTCTTCCGAACAGGGACTGAGCAGCGCCGCCCTGCAAAGCGAGACAGCCTCGTCCATGGCCGCGACGGTAGAACAGCTTTCCGTGAGCATCACCCACATCGCCGACAATGCTCGACAGGCCCAGAGCACTGCACAGAAAGCCGGCGAAATCACCGGCGACGGCATGGCGGTGATGCACGAGTCCATCCAGGAAATGGGGCAGATTGCCGATCTGGTTGCGCAAAGCTCATCCGATATCGATCAATTGGCGATCCAGTCGAACGACATCAGCCTGATTGTCGGCGTGATTCGGGGCATCGCCGAACAGACCAACCTCCTTGCGCTCAATGCCGCCATCGAAGCGGCACGAGCGGGCGAACAAGGCCGTGGCTTTGCCGTGGTAGCCGATGAAGTTCGCGGACTGGCCGCCCGCACAGCCCAATCCACCACAGAAATCGTCACTTTGGTCAATGCCATACAAAACGGCATGCTCAAAGCCAAAGGCAGCATGGCCGCCGGCTGCGAGCGCGTGGCCAAGGGCCAGAAACTGGTAGAAAGCGCAGGCGAATCCATGAGCAGGATCAAGAGCGCACTGGACGAATCGCTTGCGGCCGTCAGTTTCATTTCCTTATCCCTGCAGGAGCAGCGCGCAGCCAGTGAACAGGTCGCTTGCAACGTGGAAAGAGTGGCGCAAAGTGTCGAGGAGAACGCAGCCGCCCAAGGCGCGATCGTGCGAACGACTCAGGAGCTCAAGGCTATGTCCAACGAACTGGACGTTATTCTGCAGCGGTTCAGCATCTAAAGATGCCTTGCCGGCGCCTCTTGGAAAATTTGAGCGCAAGAGACGGGGTGCGGCACCGCAGGCTGAAGTTTAGTCTGTCCCCGTGATCGACACCCCCGTCTCAGGAATCCCTATGCCCGACACCTACCACCACGCCAGCGCGTTTTTGGCCTCGATCGACGAAGACTGGGCGCGGCATATCGCAGCCGTCGGCCCCTGCCTGCATCAGCCAAAACCTGCTCGCGATCCCTACGAGGCGTTAGTGCGGGCGATTGCCTATCAACAACTGCATGCGCGCGCTGGCGATGCGATTCTGGGTCGATTACTGGCGTTGTTTCCTGAACAGGATTTCCCGAGTGCCCAGCAGATTCTGGCGACGGACTTCGATGTGTTGCGAGCGTGTGGTTTCTCCGCGAGCAAAATCGCGACGATTCAGGGCATCGCCCAGGCCTCACTGAATGGCGTGGTACCAGACTATCCGACGGCGCTGGAGATGAACGACGAAGCGCTGATCGAAAGGTTGACCAGCCTGCGTGGCGTCGGTCGCTGGACCGTGGAAATGCTGCTGATCTACACCCTGGAACGCGCCGACATCCTGCCCGCCGATGACTTTGGCGTGCGTGACGGTTATCGCCGCCTCAAAGGCCTGGAACAACAGCTGACCCGCAAACAAATGATCGACCTTGGCCAGGCCTGGAGCCCCTACCGGACCGTGGCAGCCTGGTATTTATGGCGAGTGCCAAGCCGTTGAACCAGATCGGGTTGCAGCGTCACTTGGTCTTGTGCGGTGTGCATGGCGCCGGTTTAAGATCAAAAGATCGTCCGAACGCGGCCCGAACCTCCGGCAGCTCCTACGCTGTCATGGAAACGCCAATTGGTCTGTTGGAGGTTTCCCATGCAGCTCGAAGGTTCCTGTCATTGCGGTGCGGTCACGTTCAGCCTGAGCAGCGCACATCCCTACCCTTACCAGCGCTGCTATTGCTCGATCTGTCGCAAGACTCAGGGCGGTGGCGGCTATGCGATCAACCTGGCGGGTGACGCCAACAGCCTGAAAGTCCGCGGCCGCAAGCAGATCGCGATCTATCACGCCCGGCTCAAGGATGAAGGTGATCGTCGCGCTCACAGCAGCACGGCCGAGCGTCACTTCTGCACGCTCTGCGGCAGTGCGCTCTGGCTGTTCAGCCCTGAGTGGCCGGAGTTGATCCACCCGTTCGCTTCGGCCATCGACACGCCTCTGCCGGTGCCGCCGGAACACACGCACCTGATGCTCGGTTCGAAAGCGTCATGGGTGGAGGTTCAGGCACAAACCAACGATCAGCAGTTCGAAGTGTATCCCGAAGAATCGATTGCCCAGTGGCACGAGCGGCTTGGGCTGGAGCGATGAAAATGCTTTAGGCTCTGGCGACAATCCAATCTGCAGGGACCGCCATGATTCAGATCGCAACCTTCATCGAAGCCCTTCCTGGCTCTATACTTTCTCGCTGGGCAGACCAGCCACCCTGGGAGTTGGTAACCCATTCCAGCGAACGAGTACGCGAGTTGCTCACGACCCTGGACCCCAACGATTATCGGATCGAGGGTGATATCGCGGTGCACCGCAGCGCTATCGTCGAACCCGGCGCCGTGCTCAAAGGGCCATTGATTATCGACGCCCACTGCTTTGTCGCCACCGGCGCTTACCTGCGCGGCGGCTGCTGGGTTGATAAACATTGCATTATCGGACCTGGAGCGGAATTAAAGTCTTCATTCATGTTCAGCGGCAGCAAACTCGCACATTTCAATTTCGTTGGCGATTCGGTGCTCGGAACCGGCGTTAATCTTGAAGCCGGCAGTATAGTCTGCAACTACCGTAATGAGCGTGCCGACAAAGAGATCAAGATACGTATCGACGCACAACTCCTGCCGACTGGCTGCGACAAGTTCGGTGCCCTGATCGGCGACGGTTCACGTCTGGGTGCAAATGCAGTGCTCGCCCCAGGTGCGCTGCTGCTGCCGGGATCGATCATTCGACGTGGCTCCTTATTCGACGCAGAAATCGACGAATAACCCACAGCCAAATGGCAAAAAAACCGGCAGCTCCTTGGTACTGCGTACACCTGATAATTTTCGGGTACACGAAATCCGGTGAGCTGCCGGAGGTTCGGGCCGCGTTCGGACGATCTTTTGGGGCACGCCACTGGCACTGGGCCAATCCTCTTCACCACAACAGTCGTAAACCTCTAACTCCTGACCAGCGACCGCTCAACCTCGCTGCGACGCCTGAAACGATCGAACCAGAGGTAAACCACCGGGGTGGTGTACAGCGTCAGCAGCTGTGACACCGCCAACCCGCCGACGATGGCAATCCCCAACGGTTGTCGCAATTCGGAGCCGGCACCGTGACCGAACGCCAGCGGCACCGCGCCCAGCAAGGCCGCCAGAGACGTCATCAAAATCGGCCGCAGCCGCAACAGGCAGCCTTCGCGCACGGCGTCGCGGGGCGACATTCCTTGCTGCTCGGCCGCCAGGCTGAAATCGACGATCATGATTGCGTTCTTCTTGACGATCCCGATCAACAAAATGATCCCGATCATGCCCAGGACCGAGAGGTCCTGACCGCAGATGATCAGCGCCAGCAAGGCGCCAAAGCCCGCCGAGGGCAACGTGGAGATGATCGTCAATGGATGGATAGCGCTTTCGTACAACACGCCGAGAACAATGTAGACCGTCAGAATCGCGGCCAAAACCAGCCAGGGCTGAGATTTTAGGGAATCCTGAAAGGCCTGGGCGGTGCCCTGAAAACTTCCGCTGACGCTGTCCGGCAACCCTGTTGCCAGTGAGGCCTGCTGGATGGCTGTGACAGCGCTGCTCAGGGCTTGACCGGGCGCCAGGTCAAACGACAACGTGATGGCCGGAAACACCCCCTGATGGTTGATCACGATCGGCGCCAGCTCATTCTTGACGCTGGCCAGCAGGCTCAACGGCACCATACCGCCAGCCGCTGAACGTACGTACAAATGCGCAAGGCTATCGAGCGACAACTGCCAGCGCGGATCGAGCTCGAGAATCACATGATTCTGATCGAGCTGAGTGAACATGGTCGCGATCTGTCGCTGTCCAAACGCATCGTAGAGCACGTCATCGATGGCCTGGACGGTGACACCCAACCGCGCCGCCGTGGGACGGTCGATCACCAGTGTCGCCTGGGGCGCAGCATGTTGCTGGTCGGAAGTGACGTGCTGTAACTGGGGCAGCGTCTTGAGCTTCGCCAACAGGATGGCGCTCCAGTGGTCCAGCTCAACGCTGTTCGGGTCCTGGAGCGTGTATTGATACTGGGTCTTGCTCGCCCGCCCACCGATCTGAATGTCCTGGGTTGCCTGCATGAACAACTTGATGCCGGGCACTGCATCAAGCTGCGGTTGCAGCCGGGCGATTACTTGCTGGGCACTGGCGGTGCGTTCACTGAAGGGTTTGAGGTTGATCATCACCTTGCCCTGGCTGAGCGTCGGGTTGGGCCCGATCCAGAAATAGACCTTGGCCACGGCCGGGTCCTGACCGACGATATCGGTCAGGCGCGCGACCTGCTCGCGCATCGCCCGCGAGGAAATATCTGGCGCCGCTTCGGCAACCCCCTGAATCAGCCCAGTGTCCTGCTGCGGGAAAAACCCCTTGGGGATGTAGACATACAGCGCAGCCGTCGCCACCAGTGTCGCCAGTGCTACCGCGAGGGTCAGGCGCTGATGCTCCAGTACCCAATCCAGACTGCGTCGGTACCCCTCGTGCAAGCGTGTGAACCCCGCTTCACAGACCTGCGCGAATCGCCCCGGGCGATCCTCGGTGTGTGGTTTCAGGAGCCATGCGCAGAGCATTGGCGTTACCGTCAGCGAAACGATGCAGGACATGACAATCGCCACGCTGACCGTGACCGCGAACTCGCGCATCAGGCGTCCGACGATCCCGCCCATCAACAATATCGGCAGGAATACCGCGATCAGCGAAACCGTCATCGAGACGATGGTGAAACCGACTTCGCGCAAGCCGTCGACGGCCGATTGCAGACGTGACTTGCCCATTTCCAGATGGCGCACGATGTTTTCCATCACCACGATGGCGTCGTCGACCACGAACCCCACCGCGATCGCCAGCCCCATGATCGACAGGTTATCCAGGCTGTAACCCAGCAGGTACATCACGGCAAAGGTCGCCACCAGCGACAGCGGAATGGTCAGGCTCGGGATCAGGGTCGCGGTGGCCTTGCGCAGGAATACAAAGATCACCACCACGACCAGCGCGATGGACAGCAACAAGGTGAATTGCACGTCATGCACCGACGCTTCAATGGTCTGCGTACGGTCGCCCACCACCTGAACCTGCACGTCACGAGGCAGCGATGTCGTCAGCGACGGCAAACGCGCCTTGATCGTCGCAATGGTCGCCAGCACGTTGAAACCCGGTTGTTTATGGATGTCGACAATGATGGTCGGCTCCCCGCCAATGGCGGCAGCCTGCTGAGTGTCTTCGGCACCATCGATCACTCGACCGAGGTCGCCCAGCCTGATCGGCATCCCGCTCTTGTAAGCGACCACCTGATCACGATAACCCTGCGGGTCGAGCAACTGGTCGGTGCTATTGAGGGTTACGTTACGGCTTGCGCCATCCAGGCTCCCTTTGGGCTGGTCGAGCGTACTCAGGCCGATGACGCTGCGCACATCTTCCAGCGTCAAACCGCGAGCCGCCAAGGCATCCGGGTCAATCTGAATGCGCACGGCGGGCTTCTGCTCGCCATGAAAATCCACCAGGCCGACACCGGGTATCTGCGATAGCTGCTGAGCCAGGTAATTGTCGGCGTACCGATCCAGTTCGTGCAGCGTGCGGGTTGGCGACATCAGCGCCAGTGACAGCACGGTGAACTCGGCCGGGTTGACCTTGTTGAAGGTCGGCGCACTGGTCATGCTTTTAGGCAGGCTGGCGCTGGCCGTATTGATCGCCGACTGGACATCCTGGGCGGCGCCGTCGATGTTGCGGGACAAATCGAACTGCAACACGATCTGGGTTTTACCCGAGGCACTGGACGAGGTCATCGACGTGACCTGAGGCACCGCCGAGAACGCACGTTCCAAGGGGGTTGCCACTGAGGTCGCCATGGTCTCGGCACTCGCGCCGGAGAGTTTTGCCGTGACCTGGATCGTCGGAAAGTCCACCGTTGGCAGCGGCGCTACGGGCAACTGAAAATAGGCGAAGCTTCCCAGCAGCATCACCCCTAACGCGAGTAGCCCCAGGCCGACGCGGCGCTGGATCAAACCGGACAAGGCCTTCATCGCGGTCTCTCCACGCTATCGCTTGCGGCTATCGATGCGGACGTATCGACTTGCGCAGGGTCGGTCGCGACCGCAGAAACCTTGATCCCCGGAGCGATACGCGACTGCCCCTGCACCACCACCGTCTCACCCGGCTGCAGCCCGGCGCGAATCCATTGCTGGCCGTCGACCACTGCCGCCGCCTGGACTTGTCGCGGTGCCACGCGCTGATCAGCGTTGACCACGTACACGTAAGCGCCCTTCTGTCCTAACTGAACCGCGTTGACCGGGACCACCGTCGCCTTGCGCTGGGTGTTGAGCAGCAGACGAGCACTGACCAGCTGCCCGGGCCAAAGTTTGTTATCGGCATTGTCGAACTGGGCTTTGAGCTGAATCTGACCGCTGGCGGCAGCGACCTGGCTATCAATGAAGCTCAGGTGCCCGCTGGCAATCTGTTGCCGACCATCACGACTCATCGCGACCACCTGCAAGGGCTGCCGCGCATTCTCTTCTAGGATTTCGGACAGCTCATCCTGGGACACGGCAAAGGCTACCGAGATCGGGTCCATCTGCGTGATGGTCACCAGCCCCGTCGCCTCCGAGCCATGGACAATCGAGCCGACGTCCAGCAAGCGCTGACCGGTGCGGCCGGTCAGTGGCGCCACTATCCGGGTGAATTCCAATTGCAGACGCGCATTCTCCAGCGCAGCCTGATCGGCCTGCACACTGGCTTGCTGCGCCGCCAGCTGCGCGCGGTACGTATCGACATCCTGGGTCGGTCCGGCCTTGGCCGCCGCCAGCTTACTGGCCCGATCCAGGCTGACGCGCAGGTTCGCCAGTTGTGCCTGATCTTTGGCGACGACGGCCTGAGCCTGCGCCAGCTGAGCCTGGTAAACCCGCGGATCGATCTGCGCCAATTGGCTACCGGCAGTCACCCTTTGGCCCTCACTGAAGAGCACCTTCTGCAACTCGCCATCGACCCTGACCCGCACATTGACACTGTTGAGTGGCTGGACATTACCGATCGCCTCTAACCAGATGGGCAGATCTTGTTGACGGGCCTGCTGCATGACCACCGGCACCGCACTGTCCACCGGTTTGGCGGGCTCGGCGGATGCACGCCATTGATAGCTGATCACCCACCCGGTGCCCAGCAGGACGATGAGCAATCCAGCATGGCGCCAGCGGCGAAAAGGAGGCGAAATGTTCATGGGCGTGTGGCCTGAAGAGCTGAAGAAGACGGAGTGGGTATCGTGTTGGCCGAGATGGCGGCTGGCGTGAAATCACCGCCCAGTGCGCGAAACAGGCCGACTGCGGCCTGCAAATGTTGCAGCCGCACTTGCAGCAACGTGTCTTCGGCCTGGTACTGGGTGCGCTCCACGACCAAGAGCGTCTGGAAGTCGGTCGAGCCGAGACGGTAACGAACCTGCGCCAGCCTCGCTGCCTCACGGGCCGAGGTCACTGCTGCGCGGTTCAGCTCATAGGCTTGATCCAGTTCATGGGCAGCGCTCAACTGCGTCTCGACATCCTGCAAGGCTTCGATCACCGACTCCCGATAGTTGGCCGTCAACTCTTGGACATGGGCCTGATCGAAGTGCAATTGGCCGTTCAGTTGGCCGCCCATGAACACCGGTTGGGCCAATGTGCCGACCACACTCCAGATGTTCCCCCCCGCCAAGGTGTCGAGGCCGCCCATCAGATCCAGCGACAGATTGGGCAGAAACGCCGCTCGTGCCACACCGACATCAAAATTGGCCGATTTCAGGCGTGCCTCGGCCGCCTGAATATCCGGCCGCTGACGCAAGAGGCCGATCGGCAATCCAAGCGCAGGCTTTGGCACGTCGAGCCGGTCCAGTCCGCTCTGAGCCAAGGTGAACCCTTGAGGTGGAGCACCGACCAGTACCGCCAATTGATACAGCGCCTGATCACGTTGCTGGCGCAGGGTCGGAACCGCAGCCTGAAAGGTCTGACGAGCGTTGCGCTGCTGCTCGACCTCAAGGTTGGACACCGCCCCCTGACTGGCTTGCACTTGGACCAACTCCAGCACTTGTTGCGCGTCGTCGGCGATCGACTGTGCCAGACGCAGCCGCTCTTCGAGCGAGAGCACCTGGAAATAGCTGTCGGCAATCGCCGCCCCCAGGGTCATGCGCAAGGTCTGCGCGTCGAAAGCGCTTGCCTGCGCCAGCGTCTGGGCCGAGTCAGCCGTCGCACGCTGCTTGCCCCAGAAATCCACTTCATAGGACGCCTGGGCAAACACGCTGCGGGTCTGGTTCGTCGAACTGCCGTTTTTCCGCTGATAACTGCCGCCCAAAGCCACTGCCGGGTATTGCGCAGCGCCGGCCACCTGGGCCGAAGCGCGAGCTTCATCGATTCGGCTAACAGCCGCTTGCAGGGTGTAGTTTTGAGTCAGACCACGGGTGATCAGCGCGTCGAGCTCCGGACTGTGAAACTCCGTCCACCACTGCCCGCCTACTGCCGCAGCACTGAGCGTCGGGTCGGTCCAGGTCGGCGCAAGCGGCACTTCCGGTTGATGATAGGCCGGCACTAGCGAGCAGCCACTGAGCATCAACATCCCCAGGAGCATCAATCGCCTGGACATTCGAAGCGCAGCCAAGGGCGGTCTGGAGGTTCCAGATAACGTAACGAGGGGCATCTACTGATCATCTCCGGCAAAGCCTGTGTGGCTTGGCCACCACGAATGGCACGAAGATATCAACGGGCACCTAGCAGAGCGTTCCCCTGAACCTGAAAATTAGTTTAGGTAAGGCCCGATGCCTGGAAGTTAACGAACAGATCCTGTGGGAGCGGGCTTGCCCGCGAAGCGAACACCGCGGTTTTTCAGGCATTACTCGTCATCGTTCTTCGCGGGCAAGCCCGCTCCCACAGGATTTTCGTCGCTCAAACCTCTTGCATTAAGGTCAGGGCTGTTCGGCGTCGGCCTCGCAAGCTCCCTCGTCGGTCGCCTCCAGGCGATACCCGGCACCCGGCACGGTATGAATCAACGAATGATCAAAGCCTTCATCAAGCTTGCGGCGCAAGCGATAGATATGTTTATCGATCACGTTGTCGTTCGGGTCAAACTCATAATCCCAGGCACTCTCCAGCAACATGCTGCGAGTGACGACTTCACCGCTGTGGCGCATCAGCTTTTCCAGAATCAGTGTTTCACGGTAAGCCAGTGCGATCGTTCTACCCTGACGTGTCACCCGGCGTGCCGCACAGTCCAGATACAACTCCCCGACTCTGAACGTTCGCGAAGGACCGGGTGCCTGATCCCGGGTACGCAGCAACGCATCCAGTCGAGCCAGGACTTCGATGAAGGCGTAGGGTTTGGCCAGGTAGTCATCGCATCCAGCCTGCAAGCCTTCGACCCGTTGCGACGTCGAGGCCAGCGCGCTGAGCATCAACACGGGCGTGTACACCTGTCGACGACGCAATTCGCGAACCAGCGCCAAACCATCCAGCCCCGGCAATTGGCGGTCGACAATCAGCGCGTCATAGAGCCCCTCGAGCGCCATCGCCAAGCCATCCGGGCCGTCTTCGGCGGCATCGACAATGTGCCCGCTCTCGCCCAGACCGCGCAGCAGATAAGCCGATGTGCGTGCATCGTCTTCGATCACCAGGATGCGCACGAAAAGCCCCCCGACACCGAACCTAAACTTTCTTTCATGTTCACGCGACCTTTGCGTTTACTTCGGTTTGGCACACTATGCCACTGAAGGGGTCGAGAGCCAGCACCGCGCCCCTCACAGCACCCCTATGCGTCCGATCCACTGAGGCCTGTGCAACGCTTATGACCCATGTACTGGTCGTCGAAGATGACCCCTCCACCGCCCGTGAAATCGAAGCTGCGCTGCAAGACCATGGTTTCGATGTGACCTGTGTCGACAACGGTCGCGACGGCTTGCTGCGTGCCATCAGCGATACGTTCGACATTATCGTCCTCGACCGTATGCTCCCCGGCGCCCTGGATGGACTGGGCATGCTGACCGCCTTGCGTGCGTCCGGCATCGCGACGCCGGTGCTGATCCTCAGCGCACTCAGCGCACTCGACGAGCGGGTTCGCGGCCTGCGTGCCGGCGGTGACGACTACCTGACCAAGCCCTTCGAATTCATCGAACTGACCGCCCGCCTGGATGCGCTGAGCCGTCGACGTGTCGCACTGCCGGGTCAGGAACGGGAAAATCGTCTGCGCGTCGCCAATCTTGACCTCGATCTGCTGCGCCGCACCGTGCGTCGGGGTGAGCGACAGATCGATCTGTTGCCCCGCGAATACGCCCTGCTCGAATACCTGGTGCAACATGCCGGCCAGGTCGTGACCCGTACGATGCTGTTCGAAGCCGTCTGGAATTACAGTTACGACGAGCGTACCAACGTCATCGAGGTCCATATCGGACGCCTGCGCCGCAAGATCGACGCAGAGGGCGAAGAACAAATGATTCATACCATTCGCGGAGCCGGCTATGTTCTCCGTTCACCTGAGTGAAATCCCGCGCACCATCAGCTTTCGCACGGCGTTGATGTTTCTGGCGCTCTTCGGTTGTTCGTTTCTCGGGCTATTTGGCTACATCTATTGGCAGACCGCAGGCTATTTGAAATCTGAAGTCGATACAGCGCTGTACCGTCAGATCGACACCCGTAGCCGTCAAGCCCCGGTCTTGCGCCAGCAGGAGATTCGCCAACATGCCGAACAGGACATAGAAGGTCATGCTCCGCACGCATTATTCGATGCCAATGACCAACCGCTTGCCGGGGCGATCCAGACACTGCCCGCTTTCAAAAAATACGATAAACCCTATGAGTTCGACTGGCGCGCGCCCCATGACCGCAACCGCCCGGTGCGCTTCATGGTTCATCGGCTGGAAAACGGACAAACGCTGTTGGTCGCCCAGGACATCCACGATATTCGCGAGTTCGACGAGTTACTGGTCCAGGCGTTGATCTCCGGCGGTGCACTGCTGCTGGTGGTCGGCCTGCTCGGTGCAATCGCACTCGGTTATTCCGCCCGCCGGCGGCTGGAAGCCCTTGGCCGCTCGATCGAACGCATTATCGAGGGTGACCTCAGTGGACGCTTGCCGACCCGCGGCAACCGCGATGACATCGACCGTATCGCCAGTGTCGTCAATGGCATGCTCGACGAACTCGAACGCCTGATGAGTGAAGTCAAAGGCGTCTGCGACGACATCGCCCATGACCTTCGCACCCCGCTGACCCGACTGATTGCCGGGTTAGAGCGCGCCCAGCGACGCAACCTGAGCAAAGAAGAATATGCCGCAGCCATCGATGCCGCCATTGAGGAAGCCATGGGTCTTTTGCAGACTTTCCGGGCGTTGCTGCGTATTTCCGAAATCGAAGTCAGCGCCCGACGCAGTAACTTTGCCCAGGTTGACCTGAACCAGATCGCGGCAGATGCCACGGAACTCTTCGAACCGTTGGCTGAAGAACGCGGCATGACCCTGGAACTTGTTCCCAGTGCTAAACCGGCGAATCTCTCCGGTGACCCTCAATTGCTGTTCGATGCAGCCTGTAACCTGCTCGACAACGCCATCAAGTTTTCACCCGACGACAGCCACATCCAGGTCACGGTCATTGCTGACGCGACCCACAGCGGGATCAGGGTAAAAGACCAGGGGCCAGGCATTCCGGAAGCCGAGCGTGAAGCCGTTTTTCGCCGACTGTACCGCTCCGAGTCCAGTCGCCATACGGCAGGCAATGGACTCGGTTTAAGCATGGTTTCCGCGGTTGCCCGTCTGCATGACATGACCTTACAGGTACAGGACGCGCAACCCGGCTGCCAGATCGACTTGATGGGTAAATCAGGCAACCGCTGGGAGGGTCGGGATCCCGCTGTGGAAGCGGAACTCGGTATCCGGTGACTCGATCAGCGCCTGCTCGGTTGTCCTGACCTTCTCGATCACCTGGGCAATGTCTTTGGCGTCGCCATACTGGTAAGCCAGCTTCAGATAGCCCTGAAAATGCCGGGCTTCGCTTTTCAACAAGCCGAAGTAGAACTTGCCCAGTTCTTCATCCAGATGCGGCACCAGCGCTTCGAAGCGTTCGCAGCTTCGCGCTTCAATAAACGCACCAACCACTAGGGTATCCACCAGTTTGACTGGCTCGTGGTTGCGCACGACTTTACGCAGCCCCGAGGCATAACGGCTGGCAGACAGCTGGCGCAGCTCGATCTTGCGCTTTTTCATCAGGCGCATGACCTGTTCATGGTGGACCAGCTCTTCGCGGGCCAGCCGCGACATCAGGTTGATCAGATCGACGTGAGAGTGATACTTGGCGATCAGGCTGAGCGCAGTGCTCGCCGCCTTGAACTCGCAGTTTTTGTGGTCAATCAGCAGGGTTTCCTGATCCGCCAGCGCGGCCTGGACCCAACCGTCAGGAGTACGGCACCCCAAAAACTCGTGAATTTCTGGAAGAATCATCGGGACACGTCCGCATGTTCAGGAGCGTGGCAAGGCAGGACGGCAGCGACTTCAAGGATCAGTAACATGAGGCTCACGAGAGAAAGGTTCACAGCGAAGGGCGACGATTATACCGGCCGGGCGGCAGACCACCAGTCGGCCGACTTGATGTGCGTCAACATCACGGTTGGCCCACAGCAACTATAGTTGTGCAACGCAGCGTCTTTCACTCTATGGAGATCCCGATCATGCAAGCCATTCGCAGCCTCCTGGTGGTCATTGAGCCCGAGCATTCGGAAAGCCTCGCACTCAAACGCGCCAAGTTGATCGCCGGGGTAACCCAGGCGCATTTGCATTTGCTGGTGTGTGACAAGAAGCATGATCACTCGGCGCTCCTCAGCGTGCTCAAGAGCAGCTTGCTCGAGGAAGGCTACAGCGTCACCACCGAGCAGGCCTGGAATGAAAGCCTGCACGAAACCATCATCGACGTGCAGCAGGCCGAAGGTTGCGGACTGGTGGTCAAACAGCATTTCCCCGACAACCCGCTGAAAAAGGCGTTGCTCACACCTGCCGACTGGAAACTGCTGCGTAAATGCCCGGCGCCGGTGTTGCTGGTCAAGACGTCCAAGCCCTGGACCGGCGGCGTGATTCTGGCGGCCATCGACGTCGGCAACACCGATGGCGAACACCGTACCCTGCACGCCAGCATCGTCGATCACGGTTTCGACATTGCCAGTCTGGCCAAGGCGCAGTTGCACGTGATCAGCGCTCACCCGTCACCGATGCTGTCGGCGGCCGATCCGGTGTTCCAGCTCAAGGAAACCATCGAAGCCCGCTACCGCGAGCAGTGCAAGGCGTTTCAGGCCGAGTTCGATATCGACGACACACATTTACATATCGAGGAAGGCCCGGCAGATGTGTTGATTCCTTACACCGCCCACAAACTGCAGGCATCGGTCACTGTCATCGGCACGGTGGCGCGCACGGGTTTGTCAGGCGCGTTGATTGGCAATACGGCTGAAGTGGTGCTCGATTCGCTGGAAAGCGACGTGCTGGTGCTCAAGCCAGACGTGATCATGGATCATCTGGAGGAGATTGTTACCAAGCATTGAGGGTGGGTTAGCCGTTGATTGCTTTGTCGCCTGACAGACCGCATTCGCGGGCAAGCCCGCTCCCACAGGGATTATGCTGCCCTTGTGGGAGCGGGCTTGCCCGCGAAGTTTTCAAGAATCAGGTGCCGAAGGAATCCCTGAGAAATCCCGGCGCGATGTAACGCTGATAATGCGCTTCAGACAGCAGGAAAAATTCCCGATCAATGGCATCACGCAGCTCTGGCAAGCTCCAGTCGCGAAACTCCGGCAACAGCACCATGCCGTAGGCATCCAGATTGTTGATGACCCGCGCGCCACGGGCAATCAACTGGTAAGCCCAGCAATATTCGGACTGATGGGGTACGAAGCGGATTTTTCGCTGCTCCAGCTGCAGACGCAGTCGTTTGGGGTCGAAAATCTCCAGTTTTCCAGCCATCACCTGCACCAACAGCTGCTCCAGGCGCAGCCAGACCGCACGTTTTTCTTCCTCGTTGTAGCCGTTCCAGCGAATCACTTCGTGGTGAAAACGCTTGCAGCCACGGCACACCAAATCACCGTAAACAGTGGAGCAGAGGCCGATGCAGGGGGTCTTGATAGTCTGATTGGGCATAGGTAGGCAGAACGCGGGAAAGCAAAACAGGTCCGCATGTTAGCCCTTTGTCTAACATTCATCACCCCTCAAAGTTCAAGGCCCAACTTACCTTTAAATTTTTTTTACCGTAGAATCAGCCAGCCTTTTAAGGCGCCAATGTCCGTTAGAAGCTGTTTTCAAAGCGTCACGAGCACAGTCGTTCCTTCAGAGCGGTGTTGGCGAAGGGTTTTTCCAGCGGGGAAAAGCCCAACGCCAACCCTCATCAGCTCCCGTTCTGCAGGCGTAAAACTTTGAAAGCAGCTTCTGTGAGGAATTCCGGCAACGCAGGCTAAGTGGCTCAAAAAGCCCCGGAGCGCTGAGTGCCGTGAGTTTCTGGATGAGCGTCCCGGACACCCATTTGGGACCACTGATGAGGGTAATACTGTGCTTGAAGCCTACCGCAAACATATCGAAGAGCGTGCAGCACTGGGTATCGTTCCCCAGCCGCTAAACGCCGAACAAACTGCAGGCCTGGTCGAGCTGCTGAAGAATCCCCCGGCTGGCGAAGAAGCTTTCCTCGTTGACCTGATCACCAATCGCGTGCCGCCTGGCGTCGATGAAGCTGCCTATGTAAAGGCCGGTTTCCTCTCCGCACTGGCCAAAGGCGAAGCCAACTCCCCTCTGATCGACAAGAAACGCGCTGTTGAACTGCTCGGCACCATGCAGGGCGGCTACAACATCGTGACTCTGGTTGACCTGCTGGACAGCGCCGAACTGGCGCCAGTCGCGGCCAAAGAACTCAAGCACACCCTGCTGATGTTCGACGCTTTCCACGACGTCGCAGAAAAAGCCAAGAACGGCAACGTTCACGCTCAAGGCGTACTGCAATCCTGGGCCGACGGCGAGTGGTTCCAGAAGCGCCCGGTCCTGGCCGACAAAATCAGCCTGCGCGTGTTCAAGGTCACCGGCGAAACCAACACCGACGACCTGTCCCCTGCGCCTGATGCCTGGTCCCGTCCTGACATCCCGCTGCACGCCCTGGCCATGCTGAAAATGGCCCGTGACGGTATCGTTCCGGATGAGCAAGGCGTCACCGGCCCGATGAAGCAGATCGAAGAAATGCGCGGTCAAGGCTTCCCTATCGCCTACGTCGGTGACGTGGTCGGTACCGGTTCTTCGCGTAAATCGGCGACCAACTCGGTGCTGTGGTTCTTCGGCGACGACGTTCCTTATGTCCCGAACAAGCGTGCCGGTGGTTTCTGCTTCGGCAACAAGATCGCTCCGATCTTCTACAACACCATGGAAGATGCCGGCGCACTGCCAATCGAATTCGACGTTACCAACATGAACATGGGCGACGTGATCGACCTGTACCCGCATGCTGGCAAAGTCACCAAGCACAACAGCGACGAAGTCCTGACCACCTTCGAAATGAAGACCCCGGTTCTGCTCGACGAAGTCCGTGCCGGCGGCCGTATCCCGCTGATCATCGGCCGTGGCCTGACCGAGAAGGCTCGCGCCGAGCTGGGTCTGCCACCTTCGACGTTGTTCAAACTGCCTGAAGCACCGGCTGAAAGCACCAAGGGTTATACCCTGGCGCAGAAAATGGTCGGCAAGGCTTGCGGCGTAGCTGGCGTTCGTCCAGGTACCTACTGCGAACCGAAAATGACCACCGTCGGTTCCCAGGACACCACAGGTCCCATGACCCGTGACGAGCTGAAAGACCTGGCGTGCCTGGGCTTCTCGACCGATCTGGTGATGCAGTCTTTCTGCCACACCGCGGCCTATCCAAAGCCGATCGACGTGACCACCCACCACACCCTGCCTGACTTCATCATGACCCGCGGCGGCGTTTCCCTGCGTCCGGGCGACGGCATCATCCACAGCTGGCTGAACCGCATGCTGCTGCCGGACACTGTCGGCACCGGTGGTGACTCCCACACCCGTTTCCCGATGGGGATCTCCTTCCCGGCCGGTTCCGGTCTGGTGGCTTTCGCCGCAGCCACTGGCGTTATGCCGCTGGACATGCCGGAATCGATCCTGGTGCGCTTCAAAGGCAAAATGCAACCGGGCGTCACCCTGCGTGACCTGGTTCACGCCATTCCTTACTACGCGATCCAGGCTGGCCTGTTGACCGTAGAGAAGAAAGGCAAGAAGAACGCTTTCTCCGGTCGCATTCTGGAAATCGAAGGCCTCGACAACCTGAGCATCGAGCAGGCTTTCGAACTGTCCGACGCCTCCGCCGAACGTTCCGCTGCCGGCTGCACCATCAAGCTGTCGAAAGAGTCGATCACCGAGTACCTGAACTCCAACATCACCCTGCTGCGCTGGATGATTGGCGAAGGTTACGGCGATGCACGGACTCTGGAACGTCGCGCACAAGCGATGGAAGCCTGGGTTGCCAACCCTGAGCTGATGGTTGCCGATGCTGACGCCGAATACGCTGAAACCATCGAAATCAATCTGGACGACATCAAAGAGCCTGTGCTCTGTGCGCCAAACGATCCGGACGACGCCCGTCTGCTCTCCAGCGTTGCTGGCGAGAAGATCGACGAAGTGTTCATCGGTTCGTGCATGACCAACATCGGTCACTTCCGCGCTGCCGGTAAACTGCTGGAAAAAGTCGAAGGTTCGCTGCCAACTCGTCTGTGGCTGTCGCCTCCGACCAAGATGGACGCTCACCAACTGACCGAAGAAGGCTACTACGGCATCTACGGCAAGGCTGGCGCGCGCATGGAAATGCCGGGCTGCTCGCTGTGCATGGGTAACCAGGCTCGCGTTGAACCGAACTCCACCGTGGTGTCGACTTCAACCCGTAACTTCCCGAACCGTCTGGGCGATGGCGCGAACGTTTACCTGGCTTCGGCTGAGTTGGCGTCGGTTGCTTCGATCCTGGGTCGCCTGCCGACCGTCGAGGAGTACATGGCCTACGCGAAAGAAATCGACACTATGGCCAGCGATGTTTATCGCTACCTGAGTTTCGACCAGATCGCCGAGTTCCGTGAAGCTGCTGCGAACGCCAACATTCCGGTCGTTCAAGCCTAACGTTACAACGCCATAGAAAACGCCGCATATCTTGCGATATGCGGCGTTTTTTTATGCTTATCGTTATCCATCTTGAGCTGGCGGTTTTCCTGCTCCAGCTGCATTACAACTTTGTAATTATTCTGTTCGTCGGCTGTTGGAGTTGCCTTGTTACTGTGAATTCACTGCCAAACAACAGGCAGCCCACCGTAAATAAGGAGATACTGCCATGAAACTGTTCATACTCGGATTTGCCGCCCTCCTCGCCACAGGTTCAGTCTTCGCCGATACCACCGACACCTCGGCGGTGATCCACGACAAGACCGGTTTCTTCGTTCACCTGGACGTTGCGAAAGTCAAATCCATGACTGACATCTCGGACCAATGCGGCGTCATTCCGGCCCGTCTCGATTACCTGGATCATCAGGGTCGGGAACATGAGCTGGACTATTCGGTTCAAGGGCGCTGCCCGAACGAAAACTGATGGAGTGCTTTATGCACATGGCTGTCCGCGAGCAGGCAAAACGCAACAGCACCTGATGGCAGGGCTATACTTGCGCTACCTGCTCACGGCTTTCAGGTCCGCTTTTTGTGGATCGAATACCGAAACCGAACCAAGGTCATTCTCATGAACATCCTTGTCGTGGAAGACGAACCCAAGGCGGGCAACTACTTACTCAATGGTCTGCAGGAACAGGGATACTCCGTCAGCCTGGCCCGCGATGGCGTTGATGGTTTACACCAAGCCCTGGAAACGCCTTTCGACGTCATCGTGCTGGATGTGATGATGCCGAAGATGGACGGCTGGGAAGTACTGCGCCGCCTGCGCAAGGAAGCCGACACACCGGTACTGTTCCTGACCGCGCGGGATGACATCGCCGACCGAATCAAAGGCCTGGAGTTGGGGGCCGACGACTACCTGATCAAACCCTTTTCTTTCGCCGAGCTGGTCGCACGCCTGCGCACCCTGACCCGCCGAGGTCCGACCCGGGAAGAAGAGCAACTGCAGATCGCTGACCTGCATATTGATGTAATCAAACGCCGCGTCACCCGCGCCGGCGTGCGAGTGACGCTGACAAACAAAGAGTTTGCATTGTTGCACCTGCTCGCCACGCATCAGGATCAGGTGCTGTCTCGTTCACTGATCGCCTCCCGGGTCTGGGACATGAACTTTGACAGCGACACCAACGTGGTGGACGTGGCTGTGCGACGCCTGCGCCTGAAAATCGACGACCCTTTCCATCCGAAGCTGATCCACAGTGTGCGGGGCATTGGCTACCGCTTTGACACGCAACCATGAGCCATCGCCATTACTCCATGACGCTGCGCCTGGCGGTGGTGTTTGCCTTGCTGGCCTTCACTCTGCTGGCAACCACCGGCGTCGCACTGTACCGCGAGCTTGAGCGCGAACTGATACGACGCGACGAGTCCACCCTGGTCTATCGCATAGATCAGCTGCGTAATTTTCTCAACGGCAGCAATACGCTGGAACTGATCAGGACCAGACCTGTGCTGTTTCAGAACATGCTGGGCAATCGCGAGTACGTACTCGCTATTGGCGTTTCAGGGGAAGCCCCTTTACTACAGGTCAATCCCCGCAATATTGACATTCCCGACCTCACTCCCGTGGCAATGGACCATTCCCTGGCACTGACAGATGTGCAGCATCTACCCGCCGTGAACGGTACCCCCTTCGCGGCCATCTCCGCGAGTATCGACTCGGGCAAGCTGAAAGTGACCATTGGCTGCCTGATGACCGAACGAACCGCAGTGCTCGCCAGCTATCGTCTCAGCGTATACCTCCTCGCCAGTCTCGCGGCCATTGTCCTGGCGCTGGCTGGATATGCAGTGGTTCATCGCGGTTTGTTGCCCCTCAGACGCCTGGCGCTTCAAGCCCACGGTATCGGCATTGGCAATCTGACAGAGCGACTCGACGGCCGAGGCGCGCCGAAGGAGTTGCGCCCGATGATCGACTCTTTCAACACCATGCTTGAGCGACTCGCCAAGGGTTTTGCGCAACTGAGCCAGGTCTCGACTGACATGGCCCACGAACTACGCACGCCCATCAACAACTTGCTGGGTGAAACCCAGGTCGCGATGCAGCAGAACCGCAGTGTGGAACATTACCAGCAGTTGCTCGCCTCCAACGTCGAAGAACTCGAGCGCCTGACACGCATGCTCGACAACATGCTGTTCCTCGCTCGTACTGACCCCGGTAGCGCTCGTGATCAGCGCCAGGAGCTGGGCGCCGCCGACGAACTGGAACGCGTAGCCGATTACTTTGAAGGTCTGGCCGCGGACGCCGATGTCACCATCCGCACGGAGGGCGACGGCCTTATCTGGGCCGAGCCAATGCTGCTACGCCGCGCCTTGGCTAACCTGTGTGCCAATGCGATAAAATATGCTGCACCTCATTCCGAACTGTTGATCCAGGCCACACCGTCCGAGGGTGGCATCAATCTACGCGTGCGCAACTACGGAACAACCATCCCGGCGGAACACCTTCCAAGATTATTCGAGCGTTTCTACCGCGTTGATCAATCACGCGAGCGCTCGGCCCAGTCCAATGGCCTGGGGCTTTCGATCGTAGCGACTATCATGCAGCTGCACAGTGGCCGCTACAGCGTCACCAGCGAGAATGGCGTGACCTGTTTCGAGCTGTTTTTCCCCATACGGGATCAGCAAGAGCGTCAGGCCAGCTTTCAAACCGGCCCAGACGCCCCTCGCCCCAGCATCGTCGTGAAGCGCCCCTCCCCCGGTTGACCTTCATCGAACTTCCACAGCAAGCTCCGTGTAGTCCCATCCCCCACCGAGCGCTTTGACGAGGCCGACATTGGCACTCAATTGTTGTGTCAGCAGGTCAAGGCCGCAGGCGTAGGCGTAGAGAGGACGGTTGCAGAGATGTGGACACAGTCGCGGCCTTGCTCAGGCGCGTGAACAGGTCCTTGGGCGCGTCGTTACGGTTGGATTCGATTTCCCTTGAAGGCCTCACGCCGTGCTTTTCGTTCTGCGGTGTAGGCTGCACCCGGCTCGCTGATCAGCTCTTCACGGCGCAAGAGCTCGCCGCAATGTTCGCAAAGCGGCCCTAGCCCGGCGAGCTCGCCACAGGCTTTGTGGGTATAAACGACCGCCAACTCCTCCTTGTCCGACTTGCACCAGGTTTCTCCCCACGCGCGCAACGCAAGGACCACAGAATAGAAGGCTTCCCCTTTCGGGGTGAGGTGGTATTCGTAACGTAGCGGCCGCTCGCTGTAAGGGCGGCGTGCGACGAGCCCATCAGCCTCCATATTTTTCAAGCGTGCGGCGACCATTTGCGGAGTTCCTGCGGTCTGCGCCTGGATCTCGTCGAATCGGTGGCTCCCCATGAACAACTCACGCAGGACCAGCACGGTCCAGCGGTCGCCCACGACTGCCTCGGCCCGTGCAATCGGGCACAGGGTTTCAGGGGCACTTGTGTTTATCGACATAAGGACTTGCCTCTTTCACTGTTACTATGATTATCATATCTACAACGTACCAAGGCAAGCCTACGGCACCGGTCACCCAAAATCTGTGGAGAAAATCGCATGTCGAAAGCAATCTATCCTCTCGACAGGACGGCCTACCTGCTGGTCGATCCTTACAATGACTTCCTCTCGGAAGGCGGAAAAATCTATTCCTTGATCGAACCGATCGCCGAGCAAGTGGGCCTGCTCGACAATCTGCGCGCCCTCGACCGCACCGTCCGTGCCCTCGATATTCCGGTGGTCATCGTACCGCACCGCCGTTGGGAACAAGGTGACTACGAAGGCTGGGATCATCCGAGTCCCACCCAGTGCAAGGTCATGCACATGCATCACTTCGCACGCGGGGAATGGGGCGGCGAATGGCACCCCGATTTCGCGCCAAAAGACGGCGACATTGTCGTCCAGGAACATTGGGGCTCGAGCGGTTTTGCCAATACCGACCTTGATTTTCGCCTCAAGCAGAAAGGCATCACGCACGTGATTATTGTTGGCCTGCTGGCCAATACCTGCATCGAGGCCACAGCCCGTTACGCGGTAGAGCTCGGCTACCACGTCACGCTGGTGCGTGACGCGACCGCTGCCTTCAAGCCGGAAATGATGCAGGCCGCACATGAACTGAACGGCCCCACCTTCGCCCACGCCATTGTGGCGACGGACGCACTCATCGCCTCCCTGACTCAGCAGGGGTGACAAGATGAAACTGACAGGACATCTGATAATCGGCGCAAACGATGCCGCAGCCACTGAAGGGACGATGAAGGCGCTAAACCCCGCGACCAACCAGTTGATCGAGCCGGATTTCGCCTTGGGTGGCGTGGCGGATGTCGACCGGGCCGCGACACTCGCCGACGAGGCGTTTGACTGTTACAGCCATACCTCGCTGGCCCGGCGCGCGGCGTTCCTCGACAGCATTGCCGACAATCTCGACGCAGTCCGCACCGAGCTTGCCGCGCGGGCCGCGCTCGAAACAGGTCTGCCCGAGGCCCAGCTTGAGGGCGAGACCGCAAAAGCCGCCACCCAGTTTCGCCAATTCGCTGATGTCGTGCGCAAAGGGCGCTTCCTCCAGCTGGCCGTCGATCCGGCACAGCCTGATCGCCAGCCACGCCCACGCATGGACCATCGCCTTCAGAAGATAGCGATCGGCCCGGTGGCTATATTCGGTGCGAGCAACTTTCCCATTTCATACTCGGTCGCCGGCGGCGATACCGCTTCGGCATTGGCGGCCGGCGCGACCGTCATCCTGAAGGCACATAACGCTCATCCCGGCGCCTCGGAAATTCAGGCGCGGGCCATTCGTAAGGCGGTGCAAGAGCACGGACTGCCCGAAGGCGTCTTCTCGATGGTGCGCGGCAGCGGTAACGCGATCGGCGAAGCGCTGGTCGATCATCCGTTGGTCAAGGCCGTGACGTTCACCGGCTCGGAGCATGGCGGCATGGCGCTGTATCGCCGTGCGCAGCAACGCCCCGATCCCATCCCCGTCTTCACCGAGATGACCAGCGTCAACCCTACGTTCATCCTGCCCCATGCGCTGGCCACACGCGGAGCGCAGATCGGCGATGGCTTTATCGAGCGCATGCTGGTCAATGTGGGGCAAGCCTGCCTTAGACCCGCCATCCTTGTCGCGATCAAAGGGGCTGGCCTTGAAGCGATGCGTGCCGCCATGGTGAAGCGCGTGACCGATGCATCGGCGCGCACCATGCTGACGCCGGCTATTCATGCGTCCTACTCGAACGGTCTCGCCGCCATGGCGAACGCCGGTGCACGTCTCGCTGCCGAAGGCTCGGCATCCAATGCGGATTTTGATGGCCGGGCGGCGTTGCTTGAGGTCGACGGCCAACGCTTCCTGGCCGAGACGGTGCTTGCAGAGGAAGTATTCGGTCCGTCAGCGCTGCTGGTGAGCGTCAAGGATGAGGATGAACTGCTCGCTGTCGCTCGCTCGCTTAAGGGTCAGCTCAGCGCCGCCATGCATCTTGAAGAAAGTGATATGCAGCTGGCTCATCGCTTGCTACCGGTCCTGGAGCGGCGCACCGGGCGTATCGTCGTCAATGCCTTCGCGCACCCACAGGAGGTGACTTTCGCCACCGTTCACGGCGGACCGTTTCCGGCCACGTCGGACAGCCGCTTCACCTCGGTCGGCATGACGTCGATTGAGCGCTTCTTACGCCCAGTGGCCTACCAGGGTTTTCCTGATGCGCTACTGCCCGAGGCCCTGCGTGATACCAACCCATTGGGGCTGCCTCGCATCGTGGACGGTCAATAGACGCTATCCCGTTCGGCAAGGCGTCGTATTGCCGGCAGAGGGTGGGATGAGCTGCAAGTGGGGCTCCCTGCCCAGGCAATGTTCGACCTACACCAGCACAGTCAACCAGGCCGACACCAGCAACAAAAAAGCCAGTACATGGTTCATGCGTTTGAACGCCTGTGGCGAACCAAAAGCCCGAGCACTACCCACGCCGAGCAACGCCCACAGGGTCATGCACGGCAAGGAGACCAACAGAAATACCAGCGACAACACCACCAGCCGCATGCTCTTGTCGCCGCCGCCGGCAAACACGCTCACCACCGCCAGCGCCATCATCCAGACCTTGGGGTTGACCAATTGCAATGTTGCAACGCCGAACGCGCTGAGGCCCTCGTCGCGCGGGGTGGCCGGGTCCAGGGACGGCGGTGCGCTTTGAAAGATCTGCCAGGCCAGCCAACTCAACCAGAGCACCCCGGCCCAGGCCATCGCCTGCTGCACACGCGGAAACCGCAGCAGCGTCTCGCCCACGCCGAGCCCGACCGCAAACACAATCAGCGCCGCCGCCACACATGCGCCAAAAATGATGGGCAGCGTGGCACCCAACCCACACCGCGAACTGTGGCTCAGCACCAGAATATTGGTCGGTCCTGGGGTAATCGAGGCAACGAACGCAAACAGCAGGAAAGGCAGCAACGATTCCATGGCTCAGACTCCCTGAAGGCGCATCGAAGGGGCAGAAAAGAATAGCGAAAAAGACATGGCATGGACTCCTTGATCAAATAGGAGACCATGGTCGCGAGTCCGCGGGATTCAGTCTGGAAGGTTTGAGCAGCGCTTGCGGTAATCCGCTGGTGTGAGCTGGTAGGCACGGCGGAACCAGCGCCCCATGTGGCTTTGATCGGCGAACCCGAGAGCATTGGCCACCTGCGCCGGCGACTCGCCCCGCGCCAGCAGCTGCCGCGCCTTGGCCAGGCGCAGCTGGATCAAATAAGCATGAGGCGCCAGCCCAAAGGCTGCCTTGAAGGCCCGCGTCAGGCGAAAGCGATCAACACCACAGGCTTGGGCCAGATCATCCAGCCCGATGTCCTCGTAGACATGGGCATGCAGATAGTCACGCGCAACCTGGGCCACCAACGGCAGGCGCGGATCAAAGGCCCGACGCTTGCGCCAGTCAAGGTGGCACGTGAGCGACCCCAACAAGGTGTCGATGGCGCTCTGGCGCACGATGCGCAAGTCACCCTCATGAAGCGCGTGAAAGGCTTGATAAATGGCAGTGGCCAGGCCCGGGTCCTGGCTCAGGGTGTCGGCAAAACCCGGCTGGCTGTTGGCCGGCGCGTGCTCGAACAGCGCGTGCAACTCCCGCTCCAGCCAGTGCGGATCGAGGTAGAGCATGGAGTAGGTGAACCCCTCCTCGGTCGGCGCATGCCCATCGTGGATTTCCCCCGGCTCCAGCATGAATACCTTGCCCGGCGTACTGAGGTGGCGAACGCGCCGGCAATTGAACTGCTGCACCCCCTGCTCGGTGACCCCCACCAGAAAACTGTCATGCCAGTGCGGATCGTAGGCATGCCCCTGAAAATGGGCACGAATCGATTCAATCCCGGTATCGGCATCCTGGGACAGCTCAATCCAGTTGCGTTTATCCACGCAAGACTCCAGAGGTAATGGTTCAGCTTCGTTCTGTACGGATGACTAAATTACCGCGCAATGGAAAAGGACGTTTAGAAGATTTGTGCAAGTTGGTTGTGGGTGTTGGGGCTGATAAGCGTTTGTGAGGGGATGTGGTCAAGGTGAATGGGAGCTTGGGGTCACCACCTCCCTTCCCGCACCGACCGCCTGACCTCAGCCTGTATGGCATAAGCCGGCGCCTCCACAGCATTGAAATCTTGTGTATAACGCTGGGCAAATCCTTCTACCCCCCATTCCTGATACTGCTGCACATGCTTTAGTTCGTGAGCCCAGAGCGCGATGTCCTGTTCTGCGGTTTGAGCGTCACGGAAGAGGATGACGTCGATCAGCGTCACGGCACCGACATCGGGGTTTTGCAGCATGGCAGTGGCGGCGCTGAATTGGCCGTTGTCGCTAACTTTGTAGCGCGCGGTATCGAGGACGCTGGGGTCGTACCAGCGCAGCAGCTGCTCCCGGATGTGCGGTGGAATGGGTTGGATGCCGGCGTTGGCTGCTTCAGCGCGGGCTTGGGTCAGCCACAGCGCCAGGGCAGGTGCCGCGATCTGGTAGATGCCATCAGGCAGAGGGCCGAGCATCTGTCCCAGGTCTGGCAGGCAGATGCAGCCGTCCAGGCACACTTGTTTCTCGCCAGCTGGGCAGCCGTTGGTCTGAGCTGGCACTTCAAAAGTCAGGCAAAGAACAAACAGCGCCACCAGGCGCGTGGTGATGGGCGGCATTGGGCGCTCCCGGGACGGACGCAGCGAGAACAGTGGGTCACAATTGATCGGCGACCCGCATAGCTTTAGCGTAGTCCCGAACCAGGCGCCCCCAAGATAATCGCAGGAAGCGACAGGCCACTGTTTTCTGCGAATCATCCACTTTAGTAAACATGCGTCCGCGGCAGCTCTTGGCTGGTGACTCCCGCCCGTCGTGACCGGCAGAGGTCAGCCGATTCTGTTGAAAAAGTCGACCGTAGCTTCCACGATAGAAAAGTACGCGCTTTAGTTTGAAATCTTTGCTTTGAGCAGAAGACTCCGGGCTCAGATTTCGCGTAGCGACACGCAAAAAAGGTGTTTTCAGCCGTCAGCGGGCGGGCAGTCTGGAAGAACCGACTTTTTCAACAGAATCGGCCGACTGCAGACCTTCGCGATAGGCAGCAATTGGCCAAAAGAAGCGTAAATCCGATCTCTCCCATCGACAAAGGGATGAATGAACTCACACTCATAATGGAGCGCTGAGCTAGCGATTAGTGAATGCACATTGCCGCTAACCAACGATTGCAACAGTTCATCCATCAATTGAGCCGGCCTGCGAGCCGGTGGGGTCATGCGCGGGGCAAGGTCAAAGGCGGTTGGTAATGGCTTATTCTCTCACCTCCAACGCGGCTTTGGAGGTTTCATGTTTCAGAGGAATACCGGCAGTGCCTGCGTCCAGCAAGCAGTCATTATCCAAATCAAAAGGTAATACCCACAAACTCATCCCATCACCGTAATGGAAAACCGGTAGCGCCTCCTGCAACCCTGACCAATACGGATAAATCAGCATCAGCTTCGGCACGCCTGTGCCTTTGCGATATTTATGGCCATAGGCGAACAGCTGATAGAAATCACTCTGACTGAGGTCGTAGTTCTTCTCACGCCTGCGCATATCAATTCGTTTCCACTTTGTGTCCAGAATCCAGCGTTGCCCGGGCGTATCGATGAGCAAGTCCGGCTTCAAGCAGAACATCCGAGCGTTGTCGTGGCCGCACAGATACTGGCTGGCCGACTGAGCCTTTAACTTGGCAACTGGCTGTAACTGGTTTCGCAGCCAATTCTCGATATAACGTTCAAACAATTTTTCCATAGGGAATAACAGGCTCATCCCCCGCCATCCGCCGCTCACGGCAATCGGCATCTGCTGATTAAGGATCAGCTCGCACCAAGGTTTGATTGCCTGGTAATGAGCCATCAAGCGATCACGACTCCAGGCACGTAAGTCTTGTGTCTCGTGCCGGCTTGCAGGCACTTCTGTCAGTATGGTGCGCAGTTCACTCGCTAATCGCCAATTGGCGGCGTCTTTAGTGCTCTTTGCCACATGCTCCAACGCGAGTTTAAGCAAGCGGTTTTCCGCCCGGTTCGGCAGAAACACATCGTGACGAACCTGGAAGTGATGCTGCCGTCCCGGCGGCTGGCGAATCTGGGCCACTACATTGAGCTGCCCACGCAAAAAGCGCTGATCTTCTTCGACGCGTTGATAGTCGAAGCGAATGCCACGCTTTACCAGAAGATCCAGCTCACCCAAGAACTGTCCCATCACCCATTCCGTCAGTGGGGCATCGAATAGCTCCAGCCCTGCCACCGAAACCTGACGCGGTTTCAGCGATAAGGCCGCTTGAATTAACTTGCGCAGCAGGCTACGACTCTTGGCCTTGCAGCCATGCTTTTCAAAATGTTTGGGTAATATCTCCAAAATTGTGCCACAAGGCGTTTCAATTACACCTACATAGCTATCCCATTTGAGCGAGCGTCGACCTTCGACCTGCAGCAAGGTTGCGCCACCCTTACTAAAGCTTGCGCTCAGCTCGCATAGCCAGTCGAAGGCAGTTTCAGATATCTGCGCACAGTCGAGATCACCAGGCGCAACCGCAGTTGTCGTGAGCCTGGCGTACTCACGAACTGTGACGTGAGCATTCAAACCTCCAACCCCTCGTGCGACTCGACAGAAGCCTCGGCGTCGGTTTTACATGCAATCACGCCGGCATAAGCAGAGACACGGTTAAACGCCAACTCGTTAATACGCCAGACCTGATCCTGTGCGGGTACTCTTCCGCCGAACAACGAGTTGAGATCCAGGTTCTGGCGAAGCACAAAGCAGTCGGCTAAAGGCTTACGATGATCATTGAATACCCACTGGATGCGCTGCCAATCTTCAAAGAAATACTCCTGCAGTAACGGGAGCACCTGATTGCGGAAGATGAGCTCCAACTGCGCCAGGCTGGAGGTTTTCAGTAACGGCATAAAGTAGGCGTGTCCCAGACAATGCTCGCGATCCAACAGCACCTCGATGCGCTGGTTCATCACCCGTAACAGTTGGCCAATATCCACGCCTGCCACAGACACACCGTCCAGAAGCTGCGGCTGGGGCAACATCTCCTTGAATGTAAATCGACGTCGCAGAGCGATGTCCAGGCCAGCCAGTGATCGGTCGGCGGTGTTCATCGTGCCGATCAGGTAGACATTCTTCGGCACGCTGAAAGGCTTTTTCGAATAGGGCAGTTTCAGGCTAAGCGCCTCTTCTGCTCCCTCGCGTTTAGAAGGCTCGATCAGGGTGATCAGCTCACCGAAAATACGCGAGACGTTACCCCGGTTGATCTCATCAATGATAAGCACATAAGGCACGTCCGTACTGGCGGTAACCACTGCCGGTTCAGCCGGCTGCACACCCTGCTGCTGCAGATAGGAAAGCAAATCTGCCCAGGTGAAACGGTTCATGGCATAGACAGTTTTCAGCGTGAACTGCCGGCTATCGTTGAGCGGTAGGATGGGCAAATTAATATCGCGATACAGCCAGCGCACCGAACGCACATGCTGATAATTAGCGATCACCCCGGCGGGTACCTGCTTTTCATAGCGATACTCACTCGTCACCACGCCAATCGAACCGATTTGCTCAGCCGAATGGATGCACAACAAAATGTCCCCTACCGCCATCTGCTCGGCAAAGTAATTGAGCGTGCCTTTATCCCCTGCGCCCAAGCTTTGGTAATACGGGTTTTGCTCGCAGTCCTCACGCAGATCGCCGGTCTTACCCCAACCAATGCGTGCTTCTCCATTAGCCAGGCAATAGCTCTTGCTGGGTGAGTTCCCAGTACCGTCAATGGAAATTTTCCATATCGCCGGGTTGGCCCGCACCCCTAGGTCAGTAGCCGGTCGCGTCCGGGCGTCATCACAAATGCGTTTGAATACGCCGGCGTCAATCGGGTATCTCAACTGTCCAGTTTCCGCGTCAGAGTCCGCTCGAATCCCCTCTACGAAATCTTCATAACTGAAGCTCTGGTGAAAGGTTACGAAGCGCACACGATCGGCAGTCACGAATCGATCGAATTCCTTCTTCAAGCGTTCGCGCGTATCGGAGTCACTGCCGCTGTTTTGCGCTAAAAATTCCGGGGCTAGAATCGCCAGCGCCTGGTTGATGGTAGCGTAGGTTTTTCCGGTGCCGGGTGGACCAAAAAGAATTTGATTAAGGGCGGGCTCTGTCGCGGGATAAGTTGTCATTACGTCAGGCTCTTCCTGTTCGGCTTGGCTATAGTTGCGGGGTACTAGTCCTGTTCCGTTCAAGGTCAGTTGCTTATCCTTCAGTGCGTGGTCTACCAAGTCAAACCATGTGACCATATCCGCTAACGTGGGGTAGTGAGTCGAGTCAATTTCCCAGTCCTGCTCTTTGGCTTCCATCAGTGCGCGATGGTCCGCTATCCCACGCAACGAGCAACAAATTTTCCCGCCGTACCAGTACAGCGTGAACACAGGCTTACCTTTCAGGCTGTCCTGCGCCCGAACACCAATACGGATATCCGCAGGGTTGATGTTCACCGTCCAGTGGTCGGCATGTGGGTATCGCTCGCGGAAACACTTAACTAACGCCCAAAACCATACCTGCTCTTCAGGTGTACCCTTACCCAATAACTGGAGCACCCGTTTATCGGCATAGCCGTCAATTGCGCCTTGTTGGAGGCATCGCTGGTATTCCAGCCACTGCCGCAATCCACTTTGCACGTTGTTACTGTTGCTGGAGCCAATTCTGGCGTGCTCACCACCCGGACCGTATTGACGGTTCAGCTCTTCCAGTTCTTCGAGGTCGTTGGTCAGCAGAACATTGCTGCCCAAATGCTTGGTGACCGTATTAACGCCAGACAGATAATTACTGGCGGTATTAAGCGCCTTCCCCTCACTGACCAACCATTCTTTAAATAGTTTTCCTTGCATATCGCTCACGGGGCTTTCTCCAGCATTGTTTCAGCTTCCGGCAGACATAACTGACCGAAGATACGGTGGGGTAAGATGGTGTCGCGGAGTCGGGTTAGCGTTCTTTTAGCACCCCAAAACGAGCGGCCGCTATTGGCTGTGGATCCAACCGGTCGATGCAACAGATTGGCTAGCTAGTAATACTAGCTATTGTGATCGACGCGGCACATTGGTCTCTCGGTAGAGATGATGCTTCTGGAGAGGGGCTTTCTATGGCCTCTAATCATCCTTGAGGCCAATACCAGTAGGGACGCTTGATTGAAATCTACGGCTGCTGCCCACGGGGCTGGGCCGCGGATTAATCAGTTGTTTAGGTACCTTCGCCTCATCCATCCAGAGTTGAACACCGTTTGTTTCTGCTAGCAGCCGCACATAGCCCCGGAGCATGTTTTCACTGAATTGATACCAGCCTGTTCGATTGTCGCTCATCTTCTTAAGTACTGAGCCGTGGCTGGGCTTGGTCAGCGTATTGAGCCGCTGGCTGAATTTTTTGCGATCGATCGGGGTCAGCTTTTCCTGTGGGTTCGCGTGGTTTAGGTCGCGGATGATTCGCCCGTAGGACGCGTAGATACTATCGATATTGCGGTGCAGAATTGACGTGTCAGCAGACGCCCATAACGCATGGTGGAAGTCTTGGCTATGACGAGTCGTCGCTAAGTCGTATGGCTTGCGGATATGCTCCTGAACCGTTTCTACTGCTTTTTTTAGAGCCTCGTTGTAATGATTGAAATTGGCGATCTGCAACGTGTCAGGGTCATCGTAGATCGCCCATAGTAAATGCTCAGTGATCAGGTGAACGTAGTAGGGAAAGCCATCGCTGATGCCGGCGACCCGGTATTTGATCTCATCGTCGAACTCGATATTGAAGGCTTCGAGTGCTTCCACCAGGATGTCCCAACGCGAGTCCCAGGAAATAGGTGACAGCTGTATGGGGAATAGTTGGCGAATGCTGGATTGATGCCCTCCGAGGACGTCGTCTAGGGACGCTGCGATACCGCTGAAAATGATGGGAACGTAGATGCCTGAGTCGCCCATTTTTTTCAAGAACTCGGCGAATTTGTACCTTTCCTCAGCTTCTTGAATCGCGTCAAATTCGTCGATGACGATGATTGGTTTTTCCGAATGTATCTCCCTGATGTCGGATATGACGTTCAGAGCCTGTTCCATGTTGCCTACTGGTGGCACTTCAGGTTTGAACGAGGATTTGACCAGCAGCTCAAAGCTGAAAAACTTGAGGTTAATCCCGGTTTTGGCCTGAATCTCTCTGCTGTCCAAGTTTTCGACCAAGCTCGCAGCGATGCTTTGCATAATCTCGTAGAAAGTGCTCGTTCGCGTACATCCGATCTGAATAATATCGGAGTCAGAGGACTGGTATTGCAAAGCAGCAGTCTGTGCGAGGGACGATTTACCAATTCCGCGATCACCGTAGATGAACATGTGACGGCCTTTGGCGAAAAGAGCACGACGGATTTCTTCAAGCTCCTTTTGCCGACCCTTGAGCAGCTCAATGGAGCTGATTGGCTCTGCTGGACGTACGTGTGCGTGGACGGTGGTGCCAAACTCTTCCTCTGAGTAACCTTCAATCATCGCAATTCTTCTCGCTGTGATAAGCGCAGGCGGCACTGCGCCTAGTGTGCAGGTTTTGTCGCATAATATCACTCTGGCATGATGAATCGGCGTCAAAGTCGGTCTTGCACCGTTATCACCATTTAGAGGAAGCGACACGTCTAGACATTTTCGTCAATCGCAGTGATCCGCTCAAAAAAGAGATTGGGTACTCAACTCGCGCTTTCCAAAATCGAGGTTGGGTAAGCAACAATGCGAGCCAGGTGACTGCTCCTGGCCGATTTCTGCTTGTCCCGAAGAGTCGTTTTTGCCTGTCGTAACCGGGTGGTCGAAAGGCATTGCTGCGGTGAAAGGTGCTATGACCTTGTATGCGAGTGCGTCAAGGCGTCGGGTGTTCAGGTGGCCGAGTTCGGCGTCCACTGCGTGTACACCATTGGCACGACCAATACCTTGGAGCACGAGGCCAATATCAGCACAACCAAGCTCTAGGACAGGCGCTACTCATGGCCGAAGGGTTGCAGCCCATATCTACTTTTCTTAAGAATGTCCCGTGATACAGTCGGCTTTTTTGAAGGCGGCCTCTGGCTGCTATGTAGGATATAGCCTCCTTCACAAGAATCGTCGCCTAGCTGGTGTGAGCCGAAAGCATCATTTTTATAATCAGACGAGACACACGGACAAAGCATGACTTCGCCTGAACTCACCGGCGGCGCCGGATTTACCTATGAAGATGCGGTCGCGGCTCATTACCTCGCGGCCATGGTCGGCGGTACAACGGCGGCGGCCCTTGATGCGAGGGTCGTGCAGCGGGTAGCCCAGCAGCAGGCCGACTTTGGCGAACCGCTCGACGACGTGATCGTGGATGCGGTCTCCTTGGCCGACGGATCGGTTATGCGGCTATCGCTACAAGTCAAGCGTTCGCTCACGATCTCGGGGGCGGAGACCAACAGTGACTTCCGCGAAGTGATCCAGCGCAGTTGGCAGACTTTGCAGAATCCCAACTTTCGCGAGCACGTGGACCGTGTCGGAGTGGTTACGGGAGCGGTGGCGGAAGAGACATCCCGGGCTTTTGCGTCCGTATGCGAATGGGCACGAGCCTCCGATACAACTGTAGTCTTCATGCATCGATTTGCCGACGGTGGGAACGCCTCGGCCGCCCACCGCGCGGTGGTCGAAGTTGTTCGAACGGTTGCACAGGTTACAGGCGTATCACTGACCGACGACCAGTTGCACCGTTTGCTTTCGCATTTGGTGCTGACCCGATTTGACTTCCTTCACTCCGGATCGACGCATGAAGCGGAGGCTATCGTTAGCCTGCAACGCGCGCTGGTGTCGGCGCAAGTCGCGCGTGCCAACGACTTGTGGGGTTTGCTGCGCCAGTTCGCTCGCGATGGCGCGGGTAGCAGCGCCGTGCATACCCGTGCATCGCTGGTACGCGTTCTGGCGGGCTGGCGCTTCATCGGGGCGCCCGCGCTTGTCGGTGACATGCAAATCCTGCGTGACAACACGCGCAACTGGCTTGACCAGCAGACAGACGACATCGGGGGAACTCACCTCAAACGCGAGGTGCTGCGCGACCAACTCGGCGATCAGATGAGTGCTCACCGCTTGACCCTGATCAAGGGGCTGCCAGGCACCGGCAAGACGGTGTTATTGCGCGACCTGGTGCAAGAACTGGCTGCCGATGGCACCACCTTGTTCCTCGCCGCCAACCGGCTCTCTGGCCGCAGTTGGTCGGAGCATGCCCGGGCGATGGGGTTGGCGACGACATCGATCGAGCCGCTGCTTGTAGAGGTTGCCGCCACTGGGCAGGCCACTATGCTCATTGATGGCCTGGACCGCATTGCGCCGGAGCAACGCGCGATTTTGACTGACTTGCTTGGTCAGCTTCTAACGAATCCGACGCTTTCCGATTGGCGCGTAGTCGCTACTGCGCGCGACACCGGCATTGAGCCCCTGCGCAATTGGGTACCTCCAGCGCTGCTAAACAACAGTGGCGTCGGCTATGTCGATGTGCAGAACTTGTCGGACGAAGAGACCAGCTTGCTCGCAGACTCGCTGCCAGCGCTACGGCCGCTCCTGACTGGCGGAAATGAGCGCGTACTCACGCTGGCGCGCCGTCCATTCTTTGCTGCCGTACTAGCACGGGGTTTTTCGCGGTTGGCTTACCCCTCCGGGTTCGAGCCTCAGTCGGAGGTGGACCTTGTAGAGGCCTGGTGGACGAGAGGCGGCTATGACGCCCACGCGCCTCAGGCCTTGGCGCGACAGCGGGCATTGGTTGAGTTGGCGCAGTGTAGTGCGCCCAACCTGGGCCGAAATGTTCGCATCCGCGACCTTTCGACCGCGACCCAGAGTGTGCTCTCCGCCTTGGAGGAGGATGGTCTAGTGCATCAAGTACGTACGGGCCATACAGTGCAGTTCAGCCACGACATCTTCTTCGAGTGGTCCTTCTTTCACCTGCTGCTGGATCAAGGGGACGAGTGGATCGCAACATTGACCGCAGCCGGTGAACCGCCTGCCTTGGCGCGGGTGGTGGAGTTGCTCGCTCAGGCGACTTATCTTGTCCCTAACGAGTGGTCGCGCGAGCTCCAAGCGCTAGAGCGTGCTCAGGTGAGGCCGCAGTGGTTACGCGCTTGGCTCGTGGCGCCCGTATTCAATCCAAACTTCCTCGAGCATGTCGAAATATTCGCTACCACATTAGCGGCAAACGGCCACCGACTGTTCGGAAAGCTCCTGGTATGGATGCAGGCCGAGAAGACAACGCCCAATCCAATGGTGCTGTCTGGAGGATTCGGTGGCAGCCTAGAAGCTGCCGCACGCATCCGTCTTGCGGACTTGTTGGGCTGGCCGTCGGACTTCGCGGCATGGGGCCGCTTAATCACATGGGCAATCGAACACACTGAGTCGATACCAGACACACTCCTCGGGGACCTCATCACACTGTTCGGAACCTGGCAGGTCGCTGTCGCGGATTACCCCAACGCAGTATCGCAGCGAATTGTGGCGCAGTGTTCAACCTGGTTGCACGCGATCGAGGACGAGCATGCGGACCGCCGTTTCAGTTGGCCGGCGAACGATGCCTCGCCTCGCCCGAGAGCCCCTACGCATTTGGTGGCGGAATTGCGAGCGTTGGTTTTACGGGCCGCACGAGCCTACCCGACTGTCGTGGAGGCTTATCTTTGCAAGGTCGAGACAATTGAGCGTTGGTCAGATAGCGCGTTCCGCGAACTCATGACCTATGCGCCAGTGCTGGCAGAGACCCATCCGGAGCAGTTGGCGCGGGTAGCATGGCACTGGTTCTCAGAGGAACTGCCTGACGACACGTCGATACGATGGCGCCGCGAAGCTGATGAGCATTATCGCCGTCGCCAGGAAGTCGAGGCCATCTCTGCGGAGAACCGATCTCGGTTCGATAAGCTGGCGCTCTCAAGCTCGTCAATCATGCACCATTCGTTCTCCCATCACGATTGGGAGCGGTTATCGATCGGTGGCGACCATCATGGCTACTTTCCCGCCTCGCCGCTGCGCGAGCCGTTCCATTCATTGTTAACTCGCAATCCGGCTATAGCACTCGCACTCATTCGCGACGTCACTAACCATGCGACCACTGCATGGCGTCAGTTGCATCGACACTGCCATGGCAGCTCGACACCTCTGCCGCTCGTGATCGAGTTTCCATGGGGGCCGCAAGAGTTTTGGGGAAGCAACCGGCATTACATCTGGTTCCGCGGCCATGGCGGGCCGCAGGTCGTGGAATGCGCGCTAATGGCGCTAGAACGTTGGGCCATTGGGCAACTCGATGCCAGTCGCCCATTGGACGACGTGCTGCAACAGCTGCTCGAAGGGCACATTAGTATTGGAATCCTGGGTATTGCGGTACACCTTGCCTTGCGAGAGAAACAAGTATCGCCAACGACTTTGGCGCTGCTGAGTAGCCTTCGACTATGGCGGGTCGATATGAGCCGAAAGCTCGAGGAGTACCAACTTCAAAGTGCCGGGTTGATTGGGTTCGAAAAGGGGAGCGCTGATGAGCATCACCGACAAGCAGTTGCCGACAACCTCAAGATGAAGTCGCGCTTTCTGGAATTACGCGACCTTGTACCTCTTTTCGTCCTCAGCGACGACGCGACCCTCCGGAACTCCTGCCGTCTGGCTCTTGACGACTTCCCCGACAGACTTGAATTCGCCTATCAGGAGGAGGCGGAGGACCTCGAACATGTGGAGGAATTGCGCGGCACAGCTGAACTCTGGTCTGAGCTGGGACATGTCGAGAACTACACCACTGCGCCGATCCCCGGTCGGGACGATGCAGTTCAAATCTCAGTAAGCAGCCCTCGGCACGAAGCTCCCGAGGTACTAGCGACCATCCAGCGCCATGCGCAGGTCGCACGGGAGACCGAGTTGTGGCTGTGGGTTGACCAATGCTTCACCTCATGCCACTGGGCAGCGGGCTTTTCGGTCGACGAGGCGGTCGAGCGCGCGCGCGAGCTGGATGAAGCGACCGCTGAGAGGCGGTCAATGTCGCTGATGCCAGGCAGTGGGCACCTGGAAGGCACGATTGCAGGAACAGCGGCGGCAGTGATTTGCTTTGCAGATGCGATCACGCATGAGGCTTGGGCTGATGCCATTATCGAACGCTTCCGCGTTTCGGAAGATGAGATGTTTGACGACACGTTTGCCGGATCAGCGATCCCTTGGCATCCAAAGATCTTCGTGGCGTATGCGTTGGCGGCGCGTATTAAGTCTGGTCGCGAACATGCTGAGAACCGTGAAGCGCTCTATCGTTTGATCGCGCACCCGCTTGATGCGGTATCACTTGTTGCCGTGGCCGGCGTCGCAGGCTGCTGGGAGCGCGATGCGCGATTCGTCTGGTGTGGTTTCAACCTCGGGCTGCGTTTGGCGCAGCTCGCAAGCAATCGAGAAATGTACAGGCTAGATGCTGAGACACGGCAGCATTTAGAGTCAGACAGGCGTGCCGCAACGTTGGCAGTGGCTCTCGAAGAGTACAGCGCGCCAGGCCTGTTACCTTCTTGGGTGCACCCACGGCCTTCGTGGGTAAAGGTCATGCAGGATGCTGAAAGTTCGCAGGTTATTGATGAAGACGAGGAAGACGGTTGGCAGAGTACCGACGATCTGTGGGACGGCCAGTACGCCGCCAACGTCTTAGAGAAAGTCCCTGTCGCGGCGGTTATGGAAAGCACGGCCCGCGTGAACTACATCGATGCCCTCGAGGCGTTTGTTTATTGGACGCTCGACACGATTAACCCAGAGTGGCGAACTGAGCAGCGACGAGCGCGCGAGCGCGGCAATGGTAACTTGTACGAGTGGCAGGATCAGTTGAGTCGGATGGTGGCAAGCATTGCTCCATATCTTCCTGCTCACGAGATCCTGGAGAGGTTGCTGCGGCCAATCCTCGCGCAGTCCGACGAGATTGCGATGCGGTTGCTCGCGCCGTTTACTTGGTCGGTAGTCTGCCGCGATGTCCTCGATGCGCCTGAGATTCGGGACGATACCTTGCGACTGCTAGAGACGGTGCTTGAACGAACGTTGGAGAATCGCGACCTGCGCCGCTCGGAATACAACGACGGGCGCATTGGAGGCTTCGATCTACCGGAGCTAATTAAGTCACTGCTTTTCGTGAACGTCGAGCATGCCTCTGGCGCTGCACGCTTTGCCAACAATCGCTGGGACGACCTCGGCCAAGTGATGCCGCTGGTAGATCGAATGGTGCGCGTCGCTGGTTGGAACCCTTATGTCGCACGCCAGTTTATCTCACTGTGCGAGCGTTCCGGCGCTGCCTACCCTGTCGAAACGTTCGCCGATCAGGTGCTGGCCCAAATCGTCGATGGACGCCTGCCTGCAGGCTGGAAAGGCTCCTCGGTACCATCCGCTATTGCGGCTCTGGTGCAGGCGCACGCTGACCGACTGCATCCGCTACCGGCTCCTCTGGCCCGCAAACTGCTGCAGGTGCTTGATGCGCTGGTCGATCTTGGCGACCGTCGCAGCGCGGCTTTACAACAGAGCGAGTCCTTCCGCGGCGTGTGCCTCGCCGCGTCAGCCTGACGTGATCTATACAGACGAGGGAAGAAGGCTGGGCCCATGAGTGCGCCACTCACAGGGTATCCCTGTTCGGAGTCTGTTCCGAAGTGACTGTTTAACCGACCGCCTTGTATGACCGCTTTTGGCCGATTCTGTTGAAAAAGTCGGCCCAGCTTGGCCGCCCATGCTTTGAGCAGTGAAAACGCCTTTTTTGCACACTGCTACGTGAAATCTGAGTCCGGAAGCCTCTGCCGAAAGTAAAGATTTCAGCCTCGGACGCATACTTTTCTGCTGCGGAAACCATGGCCGAATTTTTCAACAGAATCGGCCGTTTTTTGCCTGTCGCCACCGTCAGCTTCGGGTCCAGGCTGTGTGAAAACGTTTTAGAGCACGTTAGTTTGCGCAGAGTATTCGGCGAGGTTAGGAGCGATATGCTTCCCGTTGTCTGTCCGCTATCCGAGATGTCTTGAAACGCACGGGGCCGCACAATCAGTCCGACGCGGTGGCAACAAGTGTTCCGCTCACCAGCAGGCCAGATGTCTCTCGATCAACCTCGCCACCTCGGCTGCGTGAGTAAAACCCAGACTGTGATCGGCGCCAGGGAAAACGTGTAGTTCCGCGCGGGGTAACAGTTGAGCAAGGCGCTGGCCGACGCGAACGGGGCTGATCAGATCAGCATCTCCCCAGAGGAGCAGGACTGGCATGCGCAACTCGACCAACCGGAGCGTGAGGTCGGTGCGGTCGTCGAGAAACCACCTCGGCAGTGTCGGGTTGGCGGCAGCAAAATCCGGGCGCCAGTCATGCGCGTCCAGAGCAGACATATCCACCCCGCCAGAGGTGACGGTCAGCGTCAGGTGCGTGATCAGTTCAGGGCGCTCAAGCGCTGCAAGCACAGCGACTATACCGCCCATGGACTGCGCCACCAGCGCTGTGGGTCGGTCGATCTCGGCCAGCACGCGAGCCACCAGATCATCCATGCCGGTCACGCTAGGCAAGGGCGGAGTGTCTCCAAAGCCGGGCCAGCCGATATGGACCTGCTGCGCCGGGTGGGCCAGGCGCTCAGCAACCGGATACCAAAACCGGGTGTTACCTGAGGCTCCGGGCAGGAAGAGGAGTTTGGCGGGGGATGCGATCACAGGTTCGGTCCTTGAAGGTGGGATTGAAAGAGTCAGCAGGAGGGCAAAATGGATGCCGCAAGGTTCGATGACCACTTCGGAACGAGAGCCGCCGGTAGTGAAGGGCCGCTCGCGGCTTTACAGTCGTTCAAAAATGCTACCTATCCGACAGTTCGTTCACAACACTCCTAGGCTTTCCATTCGCGGAGAGGAAAAGCCACGTGCCAAATTTTCTCCTCCGTGGACGGCCCACAGAATGCCGCCCGCGAGTGCGCAACCTACTTCTCAAAGCGACTCGTGACGCCACGATCGCGCTCGTATCGTCTCGTGAGCGGAAACGGCGGCAACCAGGACTCGCGACGGACGATCCAGCTTTCGTAGGTGGGCATCAGTTGGTCAGGGGCATCCAGAGACCCCCTACCCAGTAGCCTGCCGATACTGGCGCGGCGTAAACCCCGTCAATGCTTTGAACTGCCGGGTAAACGCACTATGGTCGGTATACCCACACTGCAATGCGACGTCAGTGATGGGAATATCGGTATTCAGCAAACGATGCGCATGCTCTAAACGAACCTTTTGAATCATCTGCCGTGGCGTCAGGTGGAACACTCGCTTGCAGTATCGTTCCAGTTGCGCCACTGAAATCCCGGCAATGCGCGTCAGATCACCCAGTGTGACGCGACGATTGAAATTCGCGCGAATGTACTCGTCCACCGCAGCCAGGCGCTGGTACGCCGGGTGGGTGTCGCTGGCCGATTGCAGGTCAACCGAAATCCCTGCCAGGCCGATGATTTCACCGTTGCGGTTGTACAACGGTCGTTTATGCGTCAGGCACCAACCAGGCTCTCGGCTCCCGTACAGATGTAATTCCAGTTGGTCTTCCAGGACAAAGCCTTGCTCCAATACACGGCGATCCTGTTCGGTGTAGCCAGGTCCCAATTGCTCTGGAAACACCTCGGCACTGGTTTTCCCGAGCAGCGGTTGCAGCTGCTTCAATCCACAGCGCTGCACCAGGGTGCGGTTGGCCATGACATAGCGCGCCTGGATGTCTTTGATGAAGATCGCGGCATTCGGAATGACGTCCAGCATCGGTAACAGCAGTGCCACGCCCGCCAGTAATTCTTCGATGGTTTCGGGACGACTCAGGTCGTTCCCCTGGCACAGGATCGCAAACGCGTTCTGCGTCATAAGTCTCTCTCCCACTATCCGGACAGGTGAAAATCCGCGCCCGGGTCGATACGCCTGCCCATCAGGTTGCCCCACGGCTGGCCCAGTGTCGAGCTTACAACGATGCGGCGGCGCAGCCCTATATGGCATGCAGAACTGTGCTGATTTCGTCATCACCTCCAACGGAAAACATCAATCGCGAAGCTGTTGATGAGTCCACTCTATGGCCATTGCATGCACACCTGCCTATCCAATAACCCACAAGAAGGCGCGACGCTATGTCAGGCAAAGGCAAGTTCAAAAAACAGCTCTCATTGATAGACCTTACGTTTATCGGGCTGGGGGCCATCTTCGGTTCCGGCTGGTTGTTCGCAGCCAGTCACGTTTCCGCGATCGCGGGGCCGGCAGGTATCTTTTCCTGGCTGCTGGGCGGGTTTGCAGTGCTGCTGCTGGGCATTGTTTATTGTGAGCTGGGTGCGGCGCTGCCGCGTGCGGGTGGCGTGGTGCGGTATCCGGTGTATTCCCACGGTCCGTTACTCGGCTACCTGATGGGCTTCATCACGCTGATCGCATTTTCCAGTCTGGTGGCCATCGAAGTGGTCGCCTCTCGCCAATATGCCGCAGCATGGTTTCCCGAGCTGACCAAGGCCGGTTCCAGCGACCCCACGGTGATTGGCTGGCTCATGCAGTTCGGTCTGCTCTGCCTGTTCTTCATGCTCAACTATCGCAGCGTGAAGACCTTTGCCAAGGCCAATAACCTGGTCAGCGTGTTCAAGTTCATCGTCCCGCTGCTGGTCATCGGTGTGCTGTTCACCTTCTTCAAGCCGGAAAATTTCCAGGGCCAGGGCTTCGCTCCATTCGGGCTTTCGGGTGTTGAGATGGCCGTTTCCGCCGGCGGCATCATCTTCGCTTACCTCGGCCTGACACCGATCATCTCGGTGGCCAGCGAAGTGAAGAACCCGCAACGCACCATTCCGATTGCACTGATCCTGTCCGTCCTGCTCTCCACCGCGATCTATGTGTTGTTGCAGGTGGCTTTCCTCGGCGGCGTGCCCACCGAGATGCTGGCCAACGGCTGGGCCGGTGTCACCAAGGAACTTGCCCTGCCTTATCGCGATATCGCCCTGGCACTGGGCGTGGGTTGGCTGGCCTATCTGGTGGTTGCCGATGCGGTGATCTCACCCAGCGGCTGCGGCAACATCTACATGAACGCTACACCGCGAGTGATTTATGGCTGGGCGCAAACCGGCACGTTCTTCAAGGTGTTCACCCGCATCGACGAAAAGTCCGGCATTCCGCGCCCGGCGCTGTGGCTGACCTTTGCCCTGTCGGTGTTCTGGACCCTGCCCTTCCCTTCCTGGGAAGCGCTGATCAACGTGGTATCCGCCGCGCTGGTACTGAGCTACGCCGTCGCTCCGGTGTCCGTGGCCGCACTGCGCCGCAATGCACCTGATATGCCGCGCCCTTTCAGGGTCAAGTGGATGGGTGTGCTGGGCCCGGTGTCGTTCATCATCGCTTCGCTGATCGTTTACTGGTCGGGCTGGGACACCGTGTCCTGGCTGCTCGGCCTGCAGATTGTGATGTTCGTGGTGTACCTGCTGTGCGGTCGCTTTGTGCCGACTGATCACCTGAGCCTGGCCCAGCAAGTGCGCTCCTCCTCGTGGCTGATCGGCTTCTATGCTGTGACCATCGTGCTGTCCAAGCTCGGCAGCTTCGGTGGCCTGGGCGTGCTCAGCCATCCGTTCGACACACTGGTCGTGGCGGCCTGTGCGCTGGGTATCTATTGCTGGGGCGCGACAACCGGCGTGCCGGCGCACCTGGTCCGTCTGGAAGCCGAGGACGATGAAAACGAAGTCGATCTGGCAATCACCGGCACAGCGACAGATCAGCTTCCTGCGGGCGCGCACATCCAGGCTTCTTCCTGAGATTCAGGCAACCCTCTCTTCTTAAGGATAGGTTTATGAAACAAGTCCATGTCATCGACTCCCACACCGGCGGCGAACCGACTCGCCTGGTCATGAAAGGCTTTCCGCAACTGCCGGGAAACACCATGGTCGAGAAGCGCGATGCCCTGCGCGACCAGCATGACCAATGGCGTCGCGCCTGCCTGCTGGAGCCCCGGGGCAACGATGTGCTGGTAGGCGCTCTGTATTGCGAACCGGTCTCGCCGGATGCCACCTGTGGCGTGATCTTCTTCAACAACGCCGGCTACCTTGGCATGTGCGGTCACGGCACCATCGGCCTGGTCGCCTCGCTGCATTACCTGGGGCACATCGCACCCGGCGTGCACAAGATCGATACGCCGGTCGGACCGGTCAGCGCCACGCTGCAGGATGACGGCACGGTAACCCTGCGCAATGTGCCCGCCTACCGCTACCGCCAGCAGGTGCCGGTCGACGTTCCAGGGCATGGCCGCGTGTATGGCGATATCGCCTGGGGCGGCAATTGGTTCTTCCTGGTTTCCGATCACGGGCAAGTGCTGCAACTCGACAACGTCGAAGCCCTGACCGAGTTCACCTGGGCAATGCTCAAAGCCCTCGAAGCCCAAGGCATCCATGGCGAAGACAGCGCCCTTATCGACCATATCGAGCTGTTTGCCGAGGACGACCAGGCCGACAGTCGCAACTTCGTCATGTGCCCTGGCAAGGCCTACGACCGCTCGCCGTGCGGAACCGGCACCTGCGCCAAGCTGGCATGCCTGGCGGCCGATGGAAAGCTGGCCCCCGGTGAACACTGGGTACAGGCGAGCATCACCGCCAGCCAGTTCGTCGGCCGCTACGAATGGGAAGGCGAACGCATCCGCCCGTTCATTACCGGCCAGGCCTTTATGACTGCCGACAGCACGCTGCTGATCGACGAACAGGATCCCTTCGCGTGGGGCATCTGAGCTCCCTCGCGGCACTACACCCTCAATAGATCTGAATGAACGCGTCAAGGAGTTACAACAATGAGCGATAACATTTTCACTGGCTGCATTCCTGCACTGATGACCCCCTGCACCGCCGAGCGCAAGCCGGACTTCGACGCGCTGGTGGCCAAGGGTCGCGAACTGATCGACATCGGCATGAGTGCTGTCGTGTATTGCGGCTCCATGGGTGACTGGCCGCTGCTGACCGAAGCCGAGCGCCAGGAAGGCGTGGCGCGTCTGGTCGCCGCGGGCATTCCGACCATCGTCGGCACCGGTGCCGTGAACAGCCGCGAGGCAATCTCCCACGCGGCCCATGCGGCCAAAGTCGGTGCCCATGGCTTGATGGTGATCCCGCGCGTCCTCTCCCGCGGTGCCTCTCCAGCGGCGCAAAAAGCCCACTTTGCCGCCATCCTGAAGGCCGCTCCGAAGCTGCCGTCGGTGATCTACAACAGCCCTTACTATGGCTTCGCCACCCGTGCGGAGCTGTTCTTCGAACTGCGTCGCGAGCACCCGAACCTGATTGGCTTCAAGGAGTTCGGAGGTGGCGCGGACCTGCGCTACGCCGCCGAGCACATCACGTCCAAGGACGATGACGTGACCCTGATGGTCGGTGTCGATACGCAAGTGGTCCATGGCTTCGTCAACTGCAACGCCACGGGCGCCATTACCGGCATCGGCAACGCCCTGCCGCGCGAAGTGCTGCAACTGGTGGCCCTGAGCAAACAGGCAGCCAAAGGCGACGCCAAGGCTCGCCGCCAGGCCAGAGAGTTGGAGTCGGCACTGGCCGTCCTGTCGTCCTTCGACGAAGGCTGCGACCTGGTGCTCTATTACAAGCACCTGATGGTGCTCAATGGTGACAAGGAATACGCCCTGCACTTCAACGAGACCGATGCCCTCAGCGATGCCCAGCGTCGTTACGCCGAGAACCAGTACACGCTGTTCCGCCAGTGGTACGAGACCTGGTCGGCAGAGCTGAACGTCGCCTGACTTCACCCTGTACAGCGGCGCGCTGATGCGCGCCGCCTTTCTTCGAGCCTACTGTGGAACAGTCCTGTTTTGCAGTTGGGCCACCCCTCTTTTTTCCAGGCTTACGTTCCAGGAGCACGCCATGACTCTGACAGGCCAAATGCTGATCGGTCAGCACGCCATCACCGGTAGCCGCGAAGCGATCCGGGCGATCAATCCCGCCACCGACAAATCGCTTGAGCCGGCCTACCCCGGCGGCACCGCCGAGCATGTCGAACAGGCCTGTGCGCTGGCGTGGGCAGCCTTCGACAGCTATCGCGAGACCCCACTGGCGGCACGCGCCCATTTCCTCGAAGCCATTGCCGATGAGATCGAAGCCCTTGGCGATGAGCTGATCGAACGCGCTGTCGCCGAGACAGGCCTGCCGCGCCCGCGCATCCAGGGTGAACGTGGCCGCACCTGCCAGCAATTGCGCACCTTTGCCCGCACCGTGCGAGCCGGTGAATGGCTGGATGTACGGGTCGACAATGCACTGCCGGAACGCCAACCCCTACCACGTCCGGACCTGCGTCAGCGCCAGGTGCCGCTGGGGCCGGTGGCCGTGTTCGGCGCCAGCAACTTTCCACTGGCCTTCTCCGTCGCCGGCGGTGACACCGCTTCGGCCCTGGCCGCCGGTTGCCCGGTGATCGTCAAGGCTCATAGTGCGCACCCCGGCACCAGCGAACTGGTGGGCCGCGCGGTCGCCCGCGCCGTGAAAATTTGTGGCCTGCACGAAGGCGTGTTTTCACTGATGTTCGGTGCTGGCCGCGAAGTGGGGATCGCGCTGGTCAGCGATCCGCGCATCAAGGCCGTGGGCTTCACCGGTTCGCGCAGTGGCGGCATCGCCTTGTGCAAGGCGGCGCAGGCGCGTCCCGAGCCCATTCCCGTGTATGCGGAAATGAGCTCGATCAATCCGGTCCTCCTCTTCCCCGCCGCTTTGCAGGCGCGTGGCGATGCGCTGGCGCAGGGTTTCGTCGCCTCCCTGACCCAGGGCGCCGGCCAGTTCTGCACCAACCCGGGCCTGGTGATTGCCCGTCAAGGTCCGGCCCTGGACCGTTTCATCAGCACGGCTACCGAGCTGATCCAGCGCAGCCCGGCGCAGACCATGCTCACCCCCGGCATCTTCAACGCCTATGAAGCCGGCGTCGGCGCGATGCTTGAGCATGCCCACGCACAGGCAGTAGCCGCTGGCCTGAGGGGTGAAACCCCGAACCAGTGCCAGGCCCAACTGTTCGTCACCCAGGCGCAGAATTTTCTCGCAGACCAAGCGTTGCAGGCGGAAATGTTCGGTGCCGCGTCGCTGATCGTGCAATGTGTCGATGATGACGAAATCCGCCGGGTGACCGAGCACCTGGAAGGTCAACTGACCGCCACCCTGCATCTGGATGACGCCGACCTGGAAAGCGCCAGGGCGTTGTTGCCTGTGCTTGAGCGCAAGGCCGGTCGCCTGCTGGTCAACGGCTGGCCGACGGGCGTTGAAGTGTGCGATGCGATGGTCCACGGCGGTCCCTTCCCTGCCACCTCCGACCCGCGCACGACCTCGGTCGGCACTGCCGCCATCCTGCGTTTCCTGCGTCCGGTTTGCTACCAGGACTTCCCGGACACCTTGTTGCCTGCCGCGCTCAAGCACAGCAATCCGCTGCAGCTGCGCCGCCTGCTCGATGGCCAGAGAGAAGCCCAGGACCATGTCTAACCACGTCGCTTCAAACAACCCCCACGACAATGCCGACATTGCCGTGGTCGGCGCCGGAATCATCGGCGTCGCCTGCGCCCTGCGGCTGGCACGTCAGGGCCTGCGGGTGGTCGTCATCGACCAGCAGGATCCCGGCCGGGGCGCTTCGTATGGCAACGCCGGGCATCTGGCGACCGAGCAGGTGTTTCCCATCGCGGACCTGTCCATCCTCAAGCGCCTGCCCGCCATGCTCATGGACCCGATGGGCCCACTGCGCCTGGACTGGAAATACATGCCCCGCGCCCTGCCCTGGTTCACACGCCTGTTGCTGAACCTGCGCCCGGCGCCCTTCCAGCGCACCGTGGCCGGCATACGCGCGCTCAACGAAAGCAGCCTTGGCGCCTGGCAGCGCCTGCTGAAGAGCATCGACCGCACCGATCTACTGAAGGAAGACGGCTCGTTGCTGGTGTTCGAGCGACCCGACTCGAAACAGGCCATCGAAGCACTGCAGGCACGCATGCGCCAGCAACAGGTGCCGGTCGACTTCTGGCAAGCCAAGGCCGTACGCGAGACAGCTCCGCAACTCAGCGAGCAGATTCAGGGCGGGCTGTTCTTTCCGCGCACAGGGCATTTTCTCGACCCTTACCGGGTCGTCGGCGAACTGGTCCACGCCGCCAAGGCCAACGGTGTGCAGTTCCTCAAGCAACAGGTGCAGGGCGGACACCTGCACGAACACGGCGTCTCGCTGATCACCGACCAGGGCCGTCTGACGGCCCGCCAGGTACTGCTCGCCTGCGGCGCCCACTCGGCAAAACTCACCGCTGCGCTGACCGGCAAGAAAGTCCCGCTGGAAACCGAACGCGGCTATCACCTGATGTTGCCCCATGAGCACGAGCGGTTGCCTTTCGCAGTCACCTCGCTGGAGCGCAAGTTCATCATGACCCCGATGGCCGATGGACTGCGGTTGGCAGGCACCGTCGAATTCGCCGGCCTCCACCAACCCCCGACCATGGAGCGCGCCTGGCAATTGCACCGCCTGAGCAAAGGCTTGTTCAAACGCGACTTGAACGCTGACGCGGCCACTCCATGGATGGGGTTCCGCCCGTCCTTGCCCGACTCCCTGCCGATCATCGACCGGGTGCGCGACGGCAAGGTGTTGCTCGCGTTCGGTCACCAGCATCTGGGGCTGACACAGGCTGCGGTGACTGCCGAGCTTATCGCTCAAATGGTTTCGCCAGCGTCCGCCACTCAGCCCCATGGGTTGCCGGGGGTTGAGTCCTACAGGCTGGATCGATTCTAAGGACAGCCTTGAGCCTGATAGCAGTCGTTCATGAACGGTACTATTGATCAGTAAAAGGCTGTGTGGTCCATGGCAGCCTATTGTGAGCGACAGCTATCGGCCCAGTCTGTGTAAAAGCGCATGCACCGTTTTGAAGTCTGCGTTGCTACGGTTTCCGGTGAGACTGGCACCACGAAAAAACCGATCTGCCGAGCACCGGATTGATGTACTGGAATATGTGCCCACTGGGGCTGGAACTGAGTGTTTTCAGAGGGGGGCGCGGCAAAAGCCAAAGAAAGACTTTTCTCTGGACGAAAAAAATGGACCTCTTTTCAGAGATCCATTTTTTAATGCTTGGAGCGGGAAACGAGACTCGAACTCGCGACCCCGACCTTGGCAAGGTCGTGCTCTACCAACTGAGCTATTCCCGCGTCTTGGTGTGGCGCATTCTATAGAATCCAGAAGCCCCGTCAACCCCTTGATTCAAAAATGTTTTATTTCTTTTCCGTGGTGGTCTTGAGATGCGGCCAAGCCGCTCGCAAATATTGCAGCATGGACCACAACGTCAGCCCCGCGGCAATCAGCAGCAGCGCATAACCCACCAGGACCCAGAAGCTGAAGTCCGAGGGGTTGGCCAGCAAAATAACCAGCGCCAACATCTGTGCGGCGGTTTTCCATTTGCCCATGTTCGAGACGGCAACATGAGCGCGGGCTCCAATCTCCGCCATCCACTCTCGCAACGCAGAGACTACGATTTCGCGGCCAATGATCACCGCTGCCGGTAACGTGAGCCACAAATTGGCATGTTCTTGCACCAGCAGCACCAGCGCTACCGCCACCATCAACTTGTCGGCCACCGGGTCAAGAAATGCCCCGAACGGTGTGCTTTGTTCCAGGCGACGAGCCAGGTACCCATCCAGCCAGTCTGTTGCAGCGGCAAACGCAAAGACTGAACTGGCCGCCATGTAGCTCCATTGGTACGGCAGGTAAAACAGCAAAATGAAGATCGGGATGAGCAGTACGCGTAAGACGGTGATCAGATTAGGGATATTCATCGGCACAACTGGCTACGAGGTGAGTTGGCATTCTACTCGCTGTGCAGGTTTGCATAAATCAACTCAGCGAGCTTTTTACTGATCCCCGGTGCTTTGGCGATCTCTTCGATGCTGGCACGAGACAGCTCCTGCAATCCACCAAAATGTTTCAGAAGATCGCGCCGACGTTTAGGTCCAACCCCTGCGACCCCTTCAAGCGTTGACGTACGACGGGTTTTGCCACGTCGCGCGCGGTGCCCGGTAATAGCGAAACGGTGAGCCTCGTCACGTATCTGTTGAATCAAATGCAGTGCCGGGGAGTCGCCACGCAAGGTGAATTCATGGGCGGCGTCATTGAGGTAAAGCGTCTCGAAACCGGCCTTGCGCGTCGCCCCTTTGGCGACACCCAGCAAAATCAGGTCAGGCACCGCGAGCTCATTGAGCACGTCTCGAGCCATGGACAGCTGGCCTTTACCGCCGTCCACCAGAAGAATATCCGGTAGCTTGCCCTCACCCTCCTTCAGCTTGCTGAAGCGCCGGGTCAGCGCCTGATGCATCGCCGCATAGTCATCACCCGGCGTCACGCCTTCAATGTTGTAACGGCGATAGTCAGACTTGATCGGGCCTTCAGGACCAAAGACCACGCAGGAGGCCACCGTAGCCTCGCCGCTGGAGTGACTGATGTCATAACACTCGAGCCGTTGCGGCGACTCATCCAGCTTCAGGACTTCAGCCAGCGCCTCAAACCGCGCGGCGACATGTTGGCGGTTGGCCAAACGCGCGCTCAATGCCTGTTCGGCGTTGGTCACGGCCAGTTGCTGCCAGCGTGCTCGTGTCCCACGAACCCTGTGACTGATGGTCAGCTCACGACCGCGCAGCTCTTCGATGGCCGCAATCAAGGTCGGGAAGTCTTCATGGACGACGTTGACGATCAACTCGCTCGGCAAGTCCCGCTCAGGACTGCTGATGAAATACTGGCCGAGGAACGCCGCCATGACCTCGGCCACCTCCTCTTCAATACCGACTTGCGGAAAGAAGTTCTTGCTGCCCAGTACCCGCCCGCCACGCACACTGATCAGGTGCACGCACGCGCCTCCCGGATTGACGAACGCAGCGATCACGTCCACATCACCGGTACCACCTTCCATGCTCTGCTGATCCTGAACCCGTCGCAGCAGGGAGATCTGGTCACGCAGTTCGGCGGCGCGTTCGAAGTCGAGCGTACTCGCTGCCAGCTCCATGCCACTGGACAATTCGTCAGTCAGGGCATTGCTGCGGCCTTCGAGGAACATCACCGAATGGCGCACATCCTCAGCATAAACCTCAGGCTCGACCAAGCCGACACATGGGGCCTTGCAACGCTTGATCTGGTATTGCAGGCACGGCCGCGTACGGTTCTTGTAATAGCTGTCTTCACACTGGCGCACAAAAAAGGTTTTCTGCAGCAGGCTCAAACTTTCACGAATCGCACCCGCACTCGGGTAAGGCCCGAAGTATTTGCCCTTCTGCTTTTTGGCGCCACGATGGATGCTCAGGCGCGGAAAATCACCCTCCGACAGGAAAACGTACGGATAGGATTTATCGTCGCGCAACAGAATATTGTAAGGCGGCCGCCACTCTTTGATCAGCGTCTGCTCAAGCAGCAACGCCTCGGTTTCATTGGCGGTGATCGTGGTTTCGATCTGAGCGATGCGCCCCACCAGAGCGGCGGTTTTCGGTGCCAGACCGGTCTTGCGAAAGTAACTCGCGAGGCGTTTTTTCAGGTCTTTGGCTTTACCGACATACAGCAGGCGAGCATCGCTGTCGAACATGCGATACACACCAGGACGCCCACTACAGGTCGAGAGAAAAGCACTTGGATCAAACAGGTCAGTCATTTTCAGAGGCTGGCATCAACCATGCCGTGTCGGACCGCCAACAACGTCAACTCGACATCGCTGCTGATCGAGAGCTTCTCGAAAATGCGGTAACGGTAGGTATTTACGGTTTTCGGAGACAGGCACAATTTGTCGGAAATGATCTGAACTTTCTGACAGCCAACGATCATTAACGCGATTTGAATTTCCCGTTCTGAAAGCACGTCGAACGGGGAGTCGCTGGTCGGCTGAAACGACTTGATCGCCAGCTGCTGCGCAATTTGCGGGCTGATGTAGCGTTGCCCCGCGAACACCAGGCGAATGGCCTGAACCATTTCCGCCAAGGCGGCGCCCTTGGTCAGATAGCCCGCGGCACCCGCCTGCAACAGGCGCGTGGGGAACGGATCCTCTTCACACACAGTGACGGCAACGACCTTGATATCCGGATGACTGCGCAACATTTTACGCGTGGCTTCCAGACCGCCGATCCCAGGCATCTTGACATCCATCAGTACCACATCGGGCTTCAACTCCCGCGCCTTGAGCAGGGATTCTTCCCCCGACTCGGCCTGGCCAACCACTTGCAGTCCATCGATGTCGGCCAGCATCCGTGTAATGCCTGTACGAACGAGATCATGGTCATCGACCACTAGCACCCTAATCAAGCAGACACCTCGCGATATGGTCTTATTGGTTGCCGGACACCTTAGCAAAAACCGGCGGGCAGACCTAGTTGCAAGTGTCATTAAAGAGTATCAATACGCTATGAGCGCCTGCCGAGCGACAGGCGCAGACCACTTATCCTGGTCAATCAGCGTTCGTATGACTCAATCTTGTGTTTCAACGTGTGGGCAATGGAAAACTCTGCCAGCGTCATCGTCAATCTGCGAATCGCGTCCTGATCTTCCTTGAAGAGCGCCCGATAGCTACCCAATACCTTCTCTTCCATCTGGCTGAGATTTTCGATCAGCGTCGGGGTCGGATTTCCCGTCAATACATACAGGATGTCCACGCCCTTCTCGGCCACTCTGGACAAATAATCTGCTTTGGGCGCGCGTCCGCCATTTTCGTATTTGCCTTGCGCGTTAGCTTCAACGCCTCCGATTTCGCCAAAAACTTTCTGCGACAATCCAAGTCGCTCTCTTTCCTGTCTCAACCGCGAACCGATTCCACTCATTTGGATGTATGATCCCATTTTATGCACCCCTCGGGGTGCCACACCTGTTGCTCATTGAACATTATTGAACGGTTTTGAACTATGCCCGGTATTCGCACTGCCGCACAAGCCAAGGCTTGGCTGGAACATCAAGGTAAATCCGTTCAACAATTTGCTCGTGAGCATGGTGTTGATCCGGCCACCACTTATCAAGTGCTCGCTGGGCGCAAGAAGGGACGGCGTGGAGAGGCCCACAAGGTGGCGGTCCTGTTGGGCATGAAAGATGGTGTCATTTTGACGGACACCGAGCAGCAGGGTCTGGAGCAGGTCTGAAAGGTCAGTATGCGCTTAATCGAGAGCAGCGCTCGATTTACTCAAGATACTGTCCTGACCATTACAACGCGTCATGCCACGCAAGCGGGGAAAACACGCGCTGCATGAAGCGGCTATGGCGCAGCGGAGCACATTCGCTCCATCCTCAAGAAACAGTCCTCTTCACCCACAACGCTCAATCCCATCCGCTGGTACAGGACTTGTGCCGGATTATTCTTGAATACCGTAAGACGCAACGAAGAACGCCGCTCTTCGCGAGCCATCGAAAACACCTGTTCGATAGCCCAGCTTCCAGCCCCCTTACAGCGGTCGGTCTTGATGACGTGCAATTCACGAATGTACAAAGCCTTCGCGTCGCGACTCAGGCTGAGAAAGCCCAGCACTGAATCGCCTTGGCAAATCAGCCAGTTCTCCCGACCAGCCCACGCCACGTCAAACGCTTCATCCTGCCACCGAAGATCGTGCTGAATGTAATAGCGCAGCATCGTCTCGCGGGTCAGTTCTCGAGCGAAGCACAGGTCTGCTGATGAGGCAGGACGTAACTCAAAGACCATATTCACCCCTCAGACATCCGGCACAGCCACAACCTGGCCAACCCATCCATCTGCGTCTCGGCGAGCGAGCACCATCACGTCACCCGTGCCTGACGCTGCGACAATCAGTTCGCCGTTCGGTGCCCAGATGGCGCTACGCCCTGCCGACTCCCAGCCGCCAGTCGCACCGCCGTGGTTGGCCATCAATACCGTCATCGAATGTTCGCCAGCGTAGCCCTGCAACAAGGCGGTATCCGGGGCATAACCGTTTTCCGTGATCAGCACGCCCGCGGCGTAGACGTCCGCGTTTGAATCCGCAGCTTGCTGTGCATGACTGGCATGGGAAAAATCGGCGCAGACCGCCAGAGCGACCTTATCGTTACCCATAGCCAACATCGAGCCACCCGAACCCGGGGCAAACGCCACCTCCTCTCCCGGGTGCAGATGCTGCTTGCTGTACACCCCAAGCGAGCCATCGGCGGCCAGGACCAAGGCGCCAATCAATACATCCGAACCCACTGACAGCCGAATCGGCATGCCGACGACCGCAGTCACGCCAACTTCCCGGGCAAAGTCCCGCAAAGGCTGCAGCACTGCGTCGTCTGGCAGCACCGCCAATTCGGCGGCCAGGCTGCGCTCGTAGCCGGTCAGCGACAACTCGGGAAACACCAGCAGCTGCACGCCGTGCTTGGCAGCGATCTCGATAAAGCGCATATGCCGGGCGATATTGGCTTGAAGATCACCGGCAATGGAGATCGATTGAGCAGCGGCGATGGTCAATGTCGTCATGTATCGTCCTTGCTGACAGATTTTCTGGAAGAGCATTAAGTGTGTCACAAAGCGTCAACCCGCTTAAGTCATAGAAACCGGCCCAGGCTCCCAATAGAATTTTCTGATTGAACCCCCGTGCCCGCCTCTAGTAAGCTCGGGGCATTCATCGGAGACACACCATGTTGCCTACCCTCTCACCGCTTCGTCACACCGCCAGCGCCCTGCGCTCGGTTGCGGCTGCGCGAGTGAGCAACGTCTGTGCACCGGTCAGCTTTTATTTTGGGTATTGGTTTAGCCACTGGCGCGCCTGATACCCACACGGCGCCCACTTCTACGGGTCGCCACTTGAGAATTCTCAACCCCCGGTCGGCTTCCCGACCGGGGGTTTTGTTTTTTCAGCCCCACACATTTTTAGCGTCACCCAAAACGAATCGAGGAATCACGACATGAACTACGCCACCTATTACCGCTACGACACCTTCACCGCCTGGCGATTTACCAGCCTCCGCTCGGGACAGCCTGCCGCCTCCGATCGGTCACCCACAGGTGGCAAGCACACACGCGTAGCCAATCCGGCCAACTGTCGAACACCCCAGTAGGGCCGAGCGTGCGGGAACGAACCCGCCGCCAGCCCAGGAAGCCCGAATATGAACTCGTCCGTCTCTGCTCTGCCGCTGTCCACCCTGACCTCTGCCAATGAAGCGTTGACCTTGCGTCTACCCAGCTCATTGGAGCTCAAGCATCAATTGCCGCTCAACACGGCCCTGACCCAGCAAGTCACCGACCATCGTCAAGCGGTGCGCGCGATCCTCAACGGTGAAGACTCCCGTCTGTTGGTCATCGTCGGCCCCTGCTCTATCCACGACCCGCAATCGGCACTCGAATACGCCGGTAATCTCGCCAGACTGGCTGCCGAGGTCAGCGATGAGATGCTGTTGGTGATGCGCGCCTACGTCGAAAAACCTCGTACTACCGTCGGCTGGAAAGGCCTGGCCTACGACCCACGCCTGGATGGCAGCGATGACATGGCGGGTGGTTTGACCTTATCCCGTGAGTTGATGCGCGAAATGCTGCGCCTGGGTTTGCCCATTGCGACCGAGTTGCTGCAGCCGATGGCCGCTGGCTACTTCGATGACTTGCTGAGTTGGGTCGCCATCGGTGCGCGCACCACTGAGTCGCAAATCCACCGGGAAATGGCCAGTGGCCTGAGCATGCCGGTTGGCTTCAAGAACGGCACCGACGGTGGCGTCGCCATCGCCTGCGACGCCATGCGCTCGGCGGCTCACCCTCATCGTCACTTCGGTGTCGACAGCCAGGGGCATCCGGCGATCATTCAGACAGCGGGCAACCCGGACACTCACCTGGTGCTGCGCGGCGGCCATCGCGGTCCGAACTACGACCGCCAAAGCATCAGCCAGGTACACAACGATCTGAGAAAACTGGCCATCCCGACGCGGATCATGGTCGATTGCAGCCACGCCAATAGCGGCAAAGACCCGTTGCGTCAGCCGGCGGTGTTCGCCGATGTGCTCGAGCAGCGCTTGCAAGGTGACCACTCGCTGATCGGCATGATGCTTGAGAGCCACCTGTTCGAAGGGTGTCAGCCCCTGAGCAAGTCCCTGCGTTATGGGGTTTCCGTGACCGATGGCTGCCTCGGCTGGGATGCAACGGAGCACCTGTTGCATCAAGCGGCGCAACGGTTGCGCTCCTCCAGATCAATGCGCCACGTGGGCGCCTGAAAGCCGCGAACATTACCTGCCGCCATCCATTGGCTCGTCACGCTGCAACTGTGCAGCGTGACGGTGTTGCCGATTGCAGCATGGAGTGCGAAGTGCCCCGCTTTCTTTATTCCATTCTCATCAGCACACCGCGGCTTTTTCATACACTGCAGCGTGATAGGGCTGCACTAGAGTGAGGAGACAAATCAAACACATTCAAGGATTGAATATGCAACGGAATGCAACGACTCAATATCCCATCTTGCTGGTCCATGGACTTTTCGGCTTTGAAAGCATTGGCAACATCGCCCTCTTCCACGGCATCAAGCAAGCGCTGAGACAGGCCGGAGCTCGGGTTTTTATCCCCTACCTGTCCGCCACCCACAGCAACGAACTGCGCGGCGAACAATTACTAGCGCAAATCGATCGGGTGCTGGCCGGAACAGGCGCGGCCAAAATCAACGTGATCGGCCATAGCCAGGGCGCGCTGGCCGCCCGTTATGCCGCCGCGATGCAGCCGAAAAAGGTCGCGTCGGTCACCTCCGTCAGCGGTCCGAATCATGGCTCCGAACTCGCTGATTACCTGCGTAAGGCATTGATCCCTGATCGTTTGCCGGAGCACGTGGCGGCAACTGTCGCCACCCTTTTTGCCGAATTTCTGTCACTGCTTAGCGGCCACCCACAGCTCCCACAAAACGCGATTGCAGCACTCAATGCGCTGACCACCGAAAGTGTCGGTACGTTCAATGACAAGTACCCGCAAGGTCTGCCCAACACCTGGGGCGGCACCGGCAAGGAACTGGTCAACGGTGTGCGCTATTTCTCCTGGAGCGGCATCCTTAAAGGCAGCCTTGTCGACGAAGGACCTAACCTGTTCGATCCGCTGCACAGCCTTTGCAGGGCTTTCTCCAGGTACTTCACCACCGAAGCGGAGGAAAACGACGGTTTGGTCGGCCGTTACAGCTCGCACCTGGGCACAGTGATCCGCTCCGATTACCCCCTGGACCATATGGACACGATCAATCAGACGGCCGGTCTGGTGCGCAAAGGTGTTGATCCGGTTGACCTCTATGTCCAGCACGCCGAACGCCTGAGAAACCTTGGCTTGTAATGCCGTGATACGCGCTTCCAACCGCATGACCCAGAGATGGCACACCGACAGTACGTCCGGTCATTGAACTTTGGCGAGAAATAGCCCACAGAATCCGGTAGGCTCCGCACTTTATTGAAAGTTAAATGGAGAATTTCCCATGGCCAAAGCCACTGCCCGCCACATCCTCGTTGCCGACGAAGCCAAGTGCAACGAACTGAAAGCTCAAATCGAAGGCGGCGCTGACTTCGCTGAAATCGCCAAAGCCAACTCCACTTGCCCGTCGAGCCGTCAGGGCGGTGATCTCGGTTCCTTCGGCCCAGGCCAGATGGTCAAGGAATTCGACGCCGTGGTCTTCAGCGCACCAGTCAACACCGTGCAAGGCCCGGTTAAAACCCAGTTCGGTTATCACCTGCTGGAAGTGACCAGCCGTCAGGACTGATCAATCCGCGATTTTGTTTAAACAACGGCCCGCCTTTTGGTGGGCCGTTGCGTTTGAGCTACATTATTGTGGCTGGCGAGCGATACGCGGGTAGCGTACAAATTGTACTCATCGATCACCCGGCTCTTAAGGCTGACAATGCGACTGGTTTTCCCCTCATTAATGTTCACCGCATTGGCCCTGTTGCTGAGCGTCACGGCTGCGCATGCCGCACCGCAACATGCGTTGACGGTGTATGGCGAACCGGCCAAATACCCCGCCGGCTTCAGTCACTTTGCCTATACCAACCCACAAGCCCCCAAGGGTGGCAGCATGCGTCGCTCGGCGATCGAGATCGGCCACTTCGATCATGTGTTGCCGTATATCGACAAGGGCATCGGCGTATCGCAACTCGATGGTTTGATCTACTCGCCGCTGGCCCAGCGCTCGCTGGATGAACCCTACACGGTGTACGGCCTGGTGGCGCAAAAAATGGAACGGGCCGACGATGGTTTGTCGCTGCGCTTTTATCTGAACCCCAAAGCCCGCTTCGCCGACGGCACGCCGATCACCGCCGAGGATGTGCGCTACACCTATGACTTGCTGATGACCCAGGGCAGCTTGCGGTATCGCACCCAGTTCGCCGATGTCAAAGGCGTCGAAGTGGAGTCACCACGCACCATCCGCTTCGACTTCAAAAGCAATGAAAACCACACCCTGCCCCTGGACATTGCGACCTTGCCGGTGCTTCCCGAGCATTGGTGGAAGACTCGCGACTTCGCCAATGGCGGCGGCTATGAGGCCCCGTTGGGCAGCGGCCCGTATCGCGTCAGCAAGATCGATTCCGGGCGCAGCATCACGTTTGCCCGCAACGCCGACTGGTGGGGTAAAGACTTACCCGTCAGCCGCGGACTCTACAACTTCGATCGTTTCAGCATCGAGTACTTCGGCGACACCGACGTCGCTCGCCAGGTGCTACGTGGCGGCGCTTTCGATTACAACCGAGAGTTCTCTGCCACTGCTTTCTCCATCGGTTACGACAGCCCTGCCCTGAACGACGGCCGTCTGCAAAAAGCCCATCTGGCCAAAGAAGCACCACAGCCGGCCCAAGGCTTTGTGTTCAACCTGCAAAACCCGATGTTCCAGGACCGCCGGGTGCGGCAGGCGCTGGCCATGCTTTGGGACTTCGAGTGGAGCAACCGGCAAATGATGCGGGATACGTATGTCCGCCAGCAGAGCTTCTTTTCCAACACCTCGCTGGCCGCCAGAACGCTTCCCGATGCTGACGAACTGGCGATCCTCGAGCCGTTGCGCGGGAAGATTCCCGATGAAGTCTTCACTCAAGTATTTGAAGCGCCGAAGACCAACGGCAGTGGCCTGATTCGCGACAAACAACTGCAGGCACTGGCCTTGCTGGAAGAAGCCGGTTGGAAGCCGGACGGCGACCAGCTGGTCAACGCTGCGGGGGAACCCCTGAGTTTCACCTTCCTTAACGGCCAGGGCGGCTTCGAGCGTCTGCTGTTGCCCTACAAGCGCACCCTGGCGCAAATCGGCATCACCATGGACATTCGGCGCATTGACTCCTCGCAATACGTCAACCGCTTGATGGCCCGTGACTACGACATGATCGTCACCGGCTACTCGGTCACCACCTCGCCGGGCATGGAGTTGTATATCTACTTCGGCTCGGCCTCGGCCAATGATGCCGGCTCCAATAACTACATGGTCCTGAAGGATCCGGCGGTCGACACGTTGATTAGCGGGCTGGTCAAAGCCACGACTCAGCCAGAGATGCTGAGTTATGCCCATGCACTGGACCGCGTACTACAGTGGAATTACTACTGGATCCCCAACTACTACCCGCCGGGCTCCGCCACTGTGTGGTGGAACCGATTCGGCATTCCGGCAGTGCAAGCCAGCAATGACGAAGCCATCGAGAGCTGGTGGGAGATGAGCCCTGTACCGCTGACCAACGAGCAGATGGCCGCCGAGCGCATCAGCCGTGGTAAACCCGGAGGGCCGCATTGATGCTGGCTTACGTACTGCGGCGCTTGCTGCTGGTCATCCCGACCCTGGTGATGATTCTGTTGGTTAACTTCGTCATCGTCCAGGCGGCACCCGGTGGCCCGGTGGAACAGGCCATCGCCAAACTGCAAGGGATCGGCGGCGCAGGCATCGGTGCTTCCGGTGACGCCATGACCGGCCGTTCGCGAGCCAGCCGTGGCCTCGATCCGCAGCTGATCAAGGACATCGAAAAGCAATATGGCTTCGACAAACCGGCACATGAACGCCTGTGGCTGATGCTCAAAAGCTATGCCCGGCTGGACTTTGGCAAGAGCTTCTTTCGCGGCGCGACGGTCACCGATCTGATTCTGGACAAGATGCCGGTGACTATCTCCCTCGGGCTCTGGGCAACGCTCATCACCTATCTGGTGTCGATCCCGCTGGGGATTCGCAAAGCGGTTCATCACGGCAGCCACTTCGACATCTGGACCAGCACCGCGATCATCCTTGGTTACGCCATGCCGGCGTTTCTGTTCGCCATGTTTCTGATCGTAGTGTTCGCCGGTGGGACCTCATTGAACTGGTTCCCGGTGCGTGGCCTGGTCTCGGATAATTTCGAACAGCTATCGACCCTCGGCAAGATCGCTGACTACTTCTGGCACCTGGTGCTACCGGTCACCGCTCTGGTGATCGGCGGCTTTGCCTCGCTGACCATTCTCACGAAAAACTCGTTCCTCAATGAAATCACCCGTCAGTACGTGGTCACCGCCCGCGCCAAAGGGTTGAGCGAGCGCCGGGTGCTCTACGGCCATGTGTTCCGCAATGCCATGTTGCTGGTGGTCTCCGGGATTCCTCAGGCGTTTATCAGCGTGTTTTTCGCCGGTTCCTTGTTGATTGAGGTGATCTTCTCCCTCGACGGCCTGGGCCGCATGAGTTACGAAGCGGCCGTTTCGCGGGATTACCCGGTGGTGTTCGGCTCGCTGTTTATCTTCACCCTGTTCGGCCTGCTGATAAAACTCGTCGGTGACCTCTGCTACACCCTGGTCGACCCGCGTATCGACTTTGCCGCGAGGAATGCCTGATGTTCAGACTCTCGCCGTTGGGCCGTCGACGTTTCGAACGATTCAAGAAAAACCGCCGTGGCTGGTGGTCACTGTGGCTGTTTATCGGCCTGTTCATCCTGACATTGGGCGGTGAACTGATCGCCAACGACAAGCCGCTGGTGGTCAGCTATCAGGGTTCGTTGTATTTCCCGGCATTCAAACGCCACACCGAGCAGGAGTTCGGTGGTCAGCTGCCGTTCCAGGCCGACTACCGCAGCGATTACGTGCAGCAACTGATTCGCAAGGACGGCGGCTGGCTGCTGTTCCCGCCGATCCCGTTCAGCGACGACACACCCAACTACGACCTCAACCAGCCGGCCCCCAGCCCGCCGACGAAAGTGAACTGGCTCGGCACCGACGATCAGGCGCGTGATGTCTTGGCGCGGGTGATTTTTGGCGCCCGGGTGTCGATTCTGTTTGCGTTGGCACTGACCTTTATCAGCGCACTGATCGGCATCGCCGCCGGCGCCTTGCAGGGCTACTACGGCGGCTGGGTCGATCTGTTCGGCCAGCGGCTTTTGGAGGTCTGGTCGGGACTGCCTGTGCTGTACCTGCTGATCATACTGTCAGGCTTCGTCGAGCCGAATTTCTGGTGGTTGCTGGGGATCATGGCGCTGTTTTCCTGGTTGGCGCTGGTGGACGTGGTGCGTGCCGAGTTCCTGCGTGGACGCAATCTGGAATACGTCAAAGCCGCCCGCGCCCTCGGCCTGACCGACCGCAAGGTGATCGTGCGGCACATCCTGCCCAACGCCATGAACGCCACCTTGAGCTACTTGCCATTCATTCTGACCGGGGCGATTTCCACCCTGACCGCACTGGATTTTCTCGGCTTCGGCATGCCTGCCGGCAGCGCCTCGCTGGGCGAGCTGATCGGCCAGGGCAAACAGAATCTGCAAGCACCGTGGCTGGGGTTGACGGCGTTTTTCACCCTGGCGTTGATTCTTTCGTTGCTGGTGTTTATCGGCGAGGCACTGCGTGATGCGTTTGATCCACGATCTTGATCCACGATCTTCAAGCGGACTGTTGATATGAGTGACAACCTGATTGAAATCCGCGACCTCAGCGTGGCCTTCAGCGGCCAGATCGTGGTGCGCAACCTGTGCCTGGATATCCGTCCCGCAGAGTGCCTGGCGCTGGTGGGCGAATCGGGCTCAGGCAAATCGGTGACCGCCCATTCGATCCTGCAACTGCTGCCCGATAGCGGCACGCACACATCAGGCAGCATTCGCTATCGCGGCCAGGAACTGTTGGGGGCAGATTCCAGCGCCCTGCGACAACTTCGCGGCAATCGCATTGCGATGATTTTTCAGGAGCCGATGACCTCCCTCAATCCGCTGCACAGTATCGAAAAGCAGATCGGCGAAACCCTGTTGGTGCACAAAGGCCTGGGCGGCAAAGCCGCACAAACACGGATCATTGAGTTGCTGGAACTGGTGGGTATTCACAATCCCCTGGAACGGCTCAAGGCCTACCCGCATCAGCTCTCCGGCGGCCAGCGGCAACGGGTGATGATCGCCATGGCCCTGGCTTGCGAGCCGGAACTGCTGATCGCCGACGAACCGACCACAGCTCTGGACGTGACCGTGCAGCGCAAGATTCTGCTGCTGCTCAAATCCCTGCAAAAGCGTCTCGGCATGTCATTGCTGCTGATCAGCCACGACCTCAATCTGGTGCGCAGCATTGCTCAACGGGTTTGCGTGATGCGCGCTGGAGAAATCGTCGAGCAGGCGGATTCCGAAACGCTGTTCACCCAGCCCAAACACCCCTATAGCCGCGTGCTGCTGAATGCCGAGCCGGAAGGTGAAGCCTTGCCTCGGGATGAGCGCGAAGCGGTGTTGCAGGTCGAGGACCTCAGCGTGGTATTCCCGTTGAGCGGCGGACTGTTTCAGCGCAAGACCTGGCTGCGCGCCGTCGACGGCATCAGCCTTAGCCTGCAGCGCGGCAAAACCCTGGGCATCGTCGGTGAGTCCGGTTCCGGCAAGTCGACCCTCGGCCAGGCGATTCTCAGGCTGCTCGACTCCGAAGGCAGCATCCGCTTTCAAGGACACGCACTCGATGGCCTGACCCAGAAGCAACTGCGGCCCTGGCGCAAACAGATGCAGGTGGTGTTTCAGGACCCGTTCGGCAGCCTCAGCCCACGGATGTCAGTGGCGCAGATCATCAGCGAGGGTCTGGAAGTGCACAGCCAATCGACGGCTGCCGAATGCGAAGCCCAAGTCATTCGGGTGCTCGAAGAAGTCGGTCTCGACCCACAAAGCCGCCATCGCTATCCCCACGAATTTTCCGGCGGCCAGCGCCAACGCATCGCCATCGCCCGGGCTCTGGTGCTTAAACCGGCGCTGATTCTGCTGGACGAACCGACCTCGGCACTGGACCGCACGGTGCAAAAACAAGTGGTCGCCCTGCTCCGCCAGCTTCAGGAAAAACATGGTCTGACCTACCTGTTCATCAGCCATGACCTGGCGGTAATTCGGGCACTGGCCCACGACATGATCGTGATCAAGGACGGCAAAGTGGTGGAAAGCGGTGCCAGCCATGAGGTATTCGATGCGCCGCAGCATCCCTATACCAAAGAACTGTTGGCCGCCGCGCTCCCGCATTCGCCGCCGACCCTGTAACCTTGAGCACATCGCAACCCAATTCCTTATCCGGACGTCACATGAGCCCTAACGCAGAACTCTATAACCCCTCCACCGACTATGCCGACAAGCTGATCACGCGCATCGGCCAGACACCGACCTGGATCGCCAAACGCATCGGCGTCACCGACAAGCGTATTCGCTACATCCTGGAAGGCTCGCGCACCGTCAAAGGCGAAACCACCCTGATCCAGATGACCTATACCGAGCAGTTCGCCCTTGAGTGCCTTGCGGCCGAGGCCAGCGCCAACAAGAAGAAATAGCGTTTAAGCGCTGACTGCCATTGAGACCGCCCATGAACGACACCGAAAGCCTCAGGGATTACCAGCGCGTTCGTCTGCTGGCGATCCGCTCGTTGTTCGAGATCATCGAACAGTCCAGCGAAGGCACGGTGATCGTTGACCGCGATGCCAACATTGTCTGGATGAATGAGCGCTACGCCCGACGTTTTGGCCTTGAGTCGGCCGAGGTGGCCATCGGTAAACCCTGTGAAAGCGTGATCCCCGGCAGCCTGCTGCGTGATGTGGTGCGCACGGGCCGGCCGATTCTGCTGGACATGCAGGACACCCCAAAAGAACCGCTGGTGGTGATGCGCCTGCCGATCCATGACGATGCCGGCACCGTCATCGGCGCCATCGGTTTTGCCCTGTTCGATGAGCTGCGCAGCCTGTCACCCATGCTCAAACGCTACATGAGCATGCAGGAAGAGCTGGCGTCCACGCGTTCGCTGTTACGCGCACGGCAGACCAAGTACAACTTCGCGCACTTTATCGGCACCAGCGCCGCCAGCCTGGAAGTCAAACGCCGCGCCCGGCGCAGCGCCAGCGCCGATTCACCGGTATTGCTGCTCGGCGAAACCGGTACCGGCAAGGAGCTGCTGGCCCAGGCGATCCATGGCGCTTCGCCACGAGCGCACAAAGCCTTTGTCAGCATCAACAGCGCGGCGATTCCGGAAACCCTGCTGGAAGCCGAATTCTTCGGTACCGTACCCGGCGCCTTCACCGGTGCGGACCGCAGGGGACGAACCGGGAAATTGCAGATCGCCCAGGGCGGAACCTTGTTTCTCGACGAGATCGGCGACATGCCGCTGCCGCTGCAAAGCAAGTTGCTGCGGGTGTTGCAGGAAAAAGAATTCGAACCGGTGGGTTCCAACGAAGTGATCCAGAGCGATGTGCGGGTGATTGCCGCCACCTCGACCGACCTTCAAGCGGCGATCAAACGCGGCGAGTTTCGCGCTGACTTGTATTACCGCCTCAATGTATTACCGATTCAGGTGCCGCCCTTGCGTGAACGGCTCGACGATCTGCCGGCGCTGAGCGAAGCGATCCTGGAAGAACTGCGCAGCCAGCATGAACTCAACAACGAAGCCCTGGCGCTGCTCGGCCAGCATGCCTGGCCGGGCAATATCCGCGAATTGCGCAATGTGCTGGAACGCGCGGCGCTGCTCAGCGATGACCTGATGCTCAATGCAGCGGATATCCGGGCGGCGATTGGCACCTTCAGTCCAGTGGAACACCTTGCGTCTTCGGCGCTGGAGCCTATGGTCAACGAAAGTTTCAGTGCGGCGAGAGAGCGATTTGACCGGCAGTTGATTGAAACGACCCTCGCGCAATGCGGTGGGAAAGTGATTGAAGCAGCGGCACGGTTGGAGCTGGGGCGCTCGACGCTGTACAAGAAAATGGTGGCGTTGGGGATTGCAGAGTCTCTATAAAGAGACTTTATTCTCTATATTGAGAACCTATTTTTTTGAGCGCTGCGCGCTCATCGCGAGCAAGCCCGCTCCCACACTGGATCTGCGGTGTGCCCTCTATTGAGTGATCGACTCCGGCCTAATGTGGGAGCGGGCTTGCTCGCGATGGCGCCCTCCCTGCCTCACGACATCTCATATTAGAGACAAAACTCTTCACCCCAACTGCAATTTATAAAAATATTCATATATTTCAATAACTTAATTTCATGGCACGAAACTAGCTAAGCCATCAGCCACAAAAGCTTCGCCCTACAAAAATAACAATCCAGGAGACACACCATGAGTGTGATCATTGCCTTGGCAGCCCTCGCGCTGCTGATGCTCGCGGCCTACCGTGGCTACAGCGTTATCCTCTTTGCCCCCATTGCCGCCCTCGGAGCGGTGCTCCTGACTGACCCCTCTGCTGTCGCCCCCGCGTTTACCGGGGTGTTCATGGAGAAAATGGTCGGTTTCATCAAACTGTATTTCCCGGTGTTCCTGCTCGGTGCGGTGTTCGGCAAGTTGATTGAGCTTTCGGGCTTCTCGCGCTCGATCGTTGCCGCAGCGATTCGTTTGCTCGGTACCCGTCAGGCAATGCTGGTGATCGTGTTGGTCTGCGCCCTGCTGACCTATGGCGGCGTGTCGCTGTTCGTGGTGGTGTTCGCGGTCTATCCGTTTGCCGCCGAGATGTTCCGTCAGAGCAATATCCCCAAGCGACTGATCCCGGCGACCATCGCCCTCGGCGCGTTTTCCTTCACCATGGACGCCCTGCCCGGCACCCCGCAAATCCAGAACATCATCCCCAGCACCTTCTTCAACACCACCGCCTGGGCCGCGCCCTGGCTCGGCGTAATCGGCGCTATCTTCGTCTTCTGCGCCGGCATGCTGTTCCTGCAACGCCAGCGCAATAAAGCCCAGCGCAGTGGCGAAGGCTACGGTACTGAACTGCGCAACGAGCCGGAAACCGCTGCAGACCTCAAGCTGCCCAACCCATGGATCGCCCTCTCGCCGCTGCTGCTGGTAGGCCTGATGAACTTGCTGTTCACCCACTGGATTCCACTCTGGTACGGCAAGACCCACACCCTCAGCCTGCCGGGCATGGCCGCACCGGTGCAAACCGAAATCGCCAAGCTCACGGCGATTTGGGCGGTCCAGGCCGCGTTGCTGGTGGGCATCATCATGGTGCTGGTTTTCGGCTTCCAGGCGATCCGTGGCAGGCTCGCCGAAGGCAGCAGGAGCGCGGTCAGCGGCGCGCTGTTGGCGGCGATGAACACCGCATCGGAATACGGCTTCGGTGCCGTGATCGCCTCGCTGCCGGGCTTTCTGGTACTGGCAGACTGGCTCAAGAGCATTCCCAACCCACTGGTCAATGAAGCCATCACCGTGACGCTGTTGGCGGGTATCACCGGTTCGGCGTCCGGCGGCATGAGCATTGCCCTGGCGGCGATGTCCGAAAGCTTTATCAGCGCCGCCCATGCGGCCAATATTCCGCTGGAGGTTATGCACCGGGTCGCGGCGATGGCCAGCGGTGGCATGGACACCCTGCCGCACAACGGCGCGGTAATCACCTTGCTGGCGGTCACCGGCCTGACACACCGTGAGGCCTATAAAGATATTTTCTGCATTACCATCATCAAAACCCTGGCGGTTTTCGTGGTGATCGGCACCTTCTACGCCACCGGCATTGTGTGAGGCATTTATGACGAATCTTACTGGCAAAACCGCATTGGTCACCGGCTCCACCAGCGGCATCGGACTGGGCATCGCCCTGAGCCTGGCCAAGGCCGGTGCCAACCTGATTCTCAACGGCTTCGGCGATGCCAGTGCAGTGATCGCTGACGTCGGGCAGTTCGGCGGCAAGGTCGGCCATCACCCGGCCGATGTGAGCGATCCGGCCCAGATCGCCGAGATGATCGCCTATGCCGAGCGCGAATTCGGCGGCGTCGACATTCTGGTCAACAATGCCGGCATCCAGCATGTGGCCGCCGTGGAAGACTTCCCCGTGGAGCGCTGGGACTCGATCATCGCCATCAACCTCTCATCGGTGTTCCACAGCACCCGTCTGAGCCTGCCGGGCATGCGCGCCAAGGGCTGGGGACGGATCGTCAACATCGCCTCGGTGCACGGCCAGGTCGGGTCGGTGGGCAAGGCCGCTTATGTCGCCGCCAAACACGGGGTGATCGGTCTGACCAAAGTGGTCGGCCTGGAAACGGCCACCAGCAACATCACCTGCAACGCGATTTGCCCGGGCTGGGTGCTGACCCCACTGGTGCAGAAACAGATCGATACTCGCATTGCCGCAGGCGTGGACCCGCAACAGGCGCAACATGATCTGCTGGCAGAGAAACAGCCGTCACTGGAATTCGTCACACCACCGCAGTTGGGTGAGCTGGTGCTATTTTTATGCAGTGAAGCCGGTAGCCAAGTGCGTGGCGCGGCGTGGAATGTCGATGGTGGGTGGTTGGCGCAGTAAGTAGCCATACACTGAGACAAATGATCGTTCCCACGCTCCCGCGTGGGAACGCCTCATTGGACGCTCTGCGTCCGCTCTTGAAGTGACGCGGAGCGTCACGGGCTGCATTCCCACGCAGAGCGTGGGAACGATCTGAAGAGGCAATCCATGTCCGAAATCCTATGGCAACCCAGCATCGAGCGAATCAGCAAGACCCGGATGGAGGTCTTTCGGCGCTTCATCAGTCACCGACACGACCTTGAAATCGCCGACTACCCGGCCCTGCACCAATGGAGCATCGACCGGCGCGAAGACTTCTGGCAGGCCATCGTCGACTTCTTCGACATCGAATTTCACGCATCACCCAGCGCGGTACTGGTGGAAGGCCCGCAGATGCCCAGCGCCCAGTGGTTTCCCGGCGCCACACTGAACTTCGCCGAGCACCTGCTGCGTCGCCGTGACAAGTGCCCGGCGGTGATTGCCATCCGCGAGAACGGTCAGCGCGAACAACTCACCTTCGCCGACTTGGCCAGCCATGTCGCCGGCCTGCAAAAGAGTCTGCAAGCCGCCGGCGTCGGCCTCGGCGACCGGGTGGCCGCCTGCATGCCGAACACTTGGCAAACCCTGGTCGGCATGCTCGCGACCACCAGTCTGGGGGCCATCTGGTCCTGCTCTTCACCGGATTTCGGCACCCAAGGGGTGATCGACCGCTTCGGTCAAATCGAACCAAAAGTACTGATTACCTGCGCCGGCTACCGCTATGCCGGTAAAGAGATCGATCAGACGGCGAAGATCAACGAGATCCTCCAACGCCTGCCGTCGCTACAGCAATTGATCATCGTGCCTTACGCGCAACCGCTGGTACGTGCTGAGGACTTCCAGACCACGGCCAATGTGGCACTCTGGAGTGACTTCTATCAGGCCGGCGGCGAGCCCGAATTCGTCCCTGTCCCCTTCGATCATCCGCTGTACATCCTCTACTCCAGCGGCACCACCGGTGTGCCGAAATGCATCATCCACAGCACCGGCGGCGTACTGCTGCAACACGTCAAGGAGCATGGCCTGCACGTTGACCTGGGTCGCGACGATCGGCTGTTCTACTACACCACCTGCGGCTGGATGATGTGGAACTGGCTGGTCTCGGCGCTGGCGGTCGGCGCCAGCGTGGTGCTGTACGACGGTTCACCGTTTCACCCGCAGCCTGCACGCTTGATCGACCTGATCGACAGTGAACAGATCAGCGTGTTCGGCACCAGTCCCAAGTACCTTGCGGCCCTGGAAAGTGCCGGCGTTCAGCCGCGTCATAGCCACGACCTGAGCAGCCTCAAAGCGCTGCTGTCCACTGGCTCGCCGCTGTCACCGCAGAGCTACGACTACGTCTACCGCGAGATGAAAAGCGACCTGTGTTTATCGTCGATGTCTGGCGGCACCGATATCGTTTCGTGTTTTGTGGCCGGCAACCCGCTGTTGCCGGTGCGCCGTGGCGAGATGCAGGGCAAGAGCCTGGGCATGGCCATCGAGGTGTGGAACGACGCCGGCCAGCCGATTGTCGGAGAGAAAGGTGAACTGGTCTGCACCCGCCACTTCCCGGCCATGCCGATTGGTTTCTGGAACGACCCGCAGCAGGAAAAACTCCGTGCCTCGTATTTCAGCCAGTTCCCCGGCGTGTGGGCCCAGGGCGACTATGCCGAACAACTGCCCCACGGTAGCCTGATGATCCATGGCCGCTCTGACGCTGTACTCAACCCAGGTGGCGTGCGCATTGGCACCGCGGAAATCTATCGGCAAGTGGAAAAACTCGAACAGGTCGTGGAAAGTGTTGCCATCGGCCAGAGCTGGCAGGACGATGTGCGAGTGGTGCTGTTTGTTCGTCTGAGGGAAGGCGTTGTGCTCAATGAAGCGCTCGAGCAGGCCATTCGCCAGGTTATCCGCGCCAACACCACGCCACGGCATGTGCCGGCTAAAATCCTTGCCGTCACCGATATTCCACGCACCATCAGCGGCAAGATTGTTGAACTGGCGGTAAGGGATGTGGTGCATGGGGTGGCGGTGAAAAATACCGACGCACTGGCCAATCCAGAGGCATTGGAGCAGTTTCGGGATCGCGAGGAATTGAAGGTATAAAGATCCGGGCAAATGCCTGAAACAGCGTTTTCGCGGTCATGCCCGACAAACATTCGATTGGATAGAAATAACTCAACCATGCGACTTTTTGAGGTATTAAACGTCTATTGCTTTGAAGCATCGAGATACCGCCGTAAAAACCACACGCTGCACTCGGGGGCCCTTAGATGAACGACTCATCCACCGGCAGTGAAGCCCAGACACTGATTGCACGGCTGGACTGGGCACACAGTCCGCTGGGTAATCCTTCCCACTGGCCGCAAAGCCTGCGCACGGCAGTGGACATCGTGATTCATTCGCCGATGCCGATGTTACTGCTGTGGGGTCCGCAGCTCACGCAACTCTACAACGACGGCTTCGCCCTGTTAGCCGGCCACAAGCATCCGCAGGCGTTCGGACAGCCGACTCACCTGATATGGCCGGAACTCAAAGAATTCACCGACCCCATCTACAAGGCAGTCCTGCAAGGTCAGGTGCGAACCTACAGCGAACAGCACTTTGACCTGCAACACCTTGGTCGTAAGTCCGAACTCTGGCTTGACCTGACCTACAGTCCGATCCGCGACGAACAGGGGCTGGTTGCAGGGGTTCTGGTCACTGCCATCGAAACCAACGAACGTCGCCGGGTCGCGCTGGAACTGAAAATGCGCTCCGAAGCCAGCATCAAGGCTCAGCACCAGTCCGAAGAGCGGCTGCAACTGGCTCTGACTGCCGCAGATGCGGTGGGTACCTGGGACTGGGATATCCGCGAAGACCGCTTTGTTGCCGATGCGCACTTTGCCCAGTTGCACGGCGTCAATCCGGTGCTGGCCGATCAACTGCCCATTAGTGAATACCTGTCCGGCGTGCACCCGGAAGATCGCGGCATGGTTGCCCGCAGCATTAAACACTGCATCACCCACGGTACTGAGTATTCCGAGGAATACCGCCTGCTGCAGCCCGACGGTCAGGTGCTCTGGGTGTTTGCCCGGGGACGCTGCTACAAGGATCACCATGGACGGCCGACCCGATTCCTCGGTGCCGCGCTGGACCTGACCGATCGCAAAAAAATTGAGCAAGAGCTGCGCCAAAGCCAGACCGAGCTGCAACTGATCATCAACGCCATGCCGGTGCTGATCGGCTATGTCGATCAAGAAGAGCGTTTTCGGCTGAACAATGCCGCCTACCTGGACTGGTACGGCATGACCCCGCAAGAGCTGTATGGCAAAACCATTCGCGAAGTGATCGGCGATGAGCTTTACGCCACCCGCGCCGAGCAGATCGCCGCAGCCCTCGCCGGCAAACCTTGCAGCTTCGAGGCTGACTCTTACCACCGTGACGGTCGCCTGCGCCATGCGTTGATGAAGTACCTGCCACGCTACAGTGCCGACGGCTCAATCAATGGCTTCTACATTTTTGTGATTGATGACACCGAGCGCAAACAGACCGAAGCCGCCCTGCGCAACCTCAACGAAACCCTGGAAGAACGTGTCGCCGCGCGGACCCGGGAACTGGCCGAAAGCAACCAGCGCCTGCAAAACGAAATGGTCGAACGCGGACGCGTGGAAGATGCGTTGCGTCATGCGCAGAAAATGGAAGCCGTCGGCCAACTCACCGGTGGCATAGCCCATGACTTCAACAATATGCTCACCGGGATCATCGGCAGTCTCGACCTGATGCAGCGCTATATCGCTGACGGGCGCAGCACCGAAATCGGGCGTTTCACCGAGGCAGCAGTATCGTCGGCCAACCGCGCAGCGGCCCTGACCCATCGGCTGCTGGCGTTCTCCCGGCGGCAATCGCTGGACCGCAAGCCCATTGATCCCAATCAGTTGGTGCACTCGCTGGAAGACCTGCTCAGCCGGACCAATGGCGATCACATCGAACTCAAGCTGCAGCTCGCCGATGAGGTCTGGCCGGTCAGTACCGACGTCAGCCAACTGGAAAATGCCCTGCTCAACCTGGTGATCAACGCCCGCGATGCGATGCCCAATGGTGGCGAGCTGGTGATCGAAACCGCCAACAGTTACCTGGACGGTACGGATATCAGCACCCTGGAACCGGTCAAGGCCGGTGACTACGTGATGATTGGCGTCAGCGACAACGGCAGCGGCATGACCCCGTCTGTATTGGCCAAAGCCTTCGACCCGTTTTTCACCACCAAACCCATCGGCCAGGGCACCGGCCTGGGTTTGTCGATGATCTATGGCTTTGCCCAGCAATCCGGTGGCCATGTGAGCCTTTCCAGCCTCCCGGGCCAAGGCACCAGCGTGCGCCTGTACCTGCCGCGCCTTTACCTTGCGCCAGTGGAGCAAGTCCAGGCAGTCATCCCCCAGGAAACGCCGCCCGCCATTGCCGGTGAAACGGTGGTATTGGTGGAGGACGACCCGGCGGTGCGGATGTTGGTACTCAATGTGCTCGGCGAGCTGGGGTATCACACCCATGAAGCTGAAGACGCCAAGACTGCCCTGCCGCTGCTGGAATCCGACCTGCGGGTCGACCTGCTGGTGACCGATGTCGGTCTGCCGGGCATGAATGGCCGGCAACTGGCGGAAATCGCCCGCCAGTATCGACCCGAACTGAAAGTGCTGTTCATGACCGGCTACGCCGAGAAAGCCCTCGAGCGCCAGGGGTTTCTTGAGGAAGGCATGGACATGGTCGCCAAACCGTTTTCCATCGACCTGCTGGCCAACAAGATCCGTACGATGATCAGCCAGAGAAGCTGAGTTTCGGGCATAATCCCGCGCCCCGCTGACAGCACCGCTTCAAGGTAACTGCCCCATGAAAGCTCAAGCCCGCCATATTCTGGTGAAAACGGCCGAAGAGGCCGAACAACTCAAGCAGCGCATCGCCAAAGGCGAAGCGTTCGATGTGTTGGCCAAAAAATACTCCACCTGCCCCTCCGGCAAACGCGGTGGCGACTTGGGTGAAGTGCGGCCAGGGCAGATGGTTGGGGCCATTGATCAAGTGATCTTCAAAAAACCACTGCGTGTCGTGCATGGGCCAATCAAAAGCAAGTTTGGTTATCACCTGGTGCAGGTGTTTTATCGGGATTGATGGATTGGCCCAAGGGCCCTATCGCGAGCAATCCGACTGCGCAGCAGGCGGCCATTCACTACCTAATCTCTAGGAATTAGCGCCCCGGGAAGTTGAATCACCCGGCTCGCCAATCGATGCCCTGCCTCTGCCGCCTGCACCGGGCTCCCCCCACTGAGCCGGCTGGCCAGATACGCCGCACTGAACGAATCCCCCGCCGCAGTGGTGTCCACCACCCGCTCGACCCGCTGCGCCGGCACTTCAAAATGCTCGCCCTCGCAGTGGATCAAACACGCCTCGGCGCCGCGTTTGAGCACCACTTCCTGGATGCCAATCTGCTCATAGGCGGCAAAAATCGCAGTACAATCGGAAAAATGGAACAGCGCCTGCTCATCATCCACCGTCAGCAATGCCAGATCGACATACGGCAATACCCTGCGATATGCCGCCCGAGCCTCCTCGACCGAAGCCCACAAGCGCGGTCGATAGTTGTTGTCGAAGACAATTCGCGTATCCCGCTGGCGGGCTTCGATCAGTGTCTCCAGTAACTTCTCCCGCCCTTGCACGCCGAGCACCGCCAAGGTAATACCGCTGAAATACAGCACGTCGTAATCCGGCAGTGCCGCCAGAATCGGCGCGGCCGCAGGCGTGGTGAAGCAGTCACGCACCGCCGCTTCGTTGCGCCAATAGAGAAAGCGCCGCTCACCCTGGGCATCGGTCTGGATGCAATACAAACCGGGCAAGCGTCCCGGCAGGCGCTGGACCCTGCTCAGGCCAATGCCTTCGCCCGCCCAGCTCTGGCACATGGCATCGCTGAAACTGTCATCGCCCAGTGCGGTGACGTAATCCACCGTGGCCCCATCGCCCAGTTCGCGGGACAGATAGACGGCGGTGTTCAGCGTGTCGCCGCCGAAGCTTTGTTGCAAAGAGCCGTCGGCGCGTTGCTGCAACTCAATCATGCACTCGCCAATCAGCGCGATGCGCGGGGGGTTGGGGCCGAGGTTGCTGATGGTGTTCATTGTTGTAGGTTCTCAGTCATTCAGGTGTTTCGGTGGCGACTGCAAGGTCGTCATCGCGAGCAAGCCCGCTCCCACACTGGATCTTCTGTGTGCCCACATTTTGTGCTCCAAAGCAGATCTAATGTGGGAGCGGGCTTGCTCGCGATGGCTGCGACTCGGTGTTGAACCTAGAAACAGGTTTCCATGCTTTCGATGACATTCAGTTGCTCATCCACCAAACATCCGGTGCGCCACTTGTCGAAGGTCAGGCAGGGGTGGGAAGTACCAAAGGAAATGATGTCCCCCACGCGCAACTCGCAACCGGGAGCCACAGTCATAAACGCATGCTGATCCATTACCGCGGTCACCTTGCAGGCACTGACATCGTCGCCCTTGGCCGGCAGTACACCGGCCTTGTAACGCAGCAGCGGCACCGGCAAACCGGCGTCGTAAGCCACATCGCGCTTGCCCAGAGCGATCACCGCGAAACCTGGCTCCGGCAGTGACTGCACATGAGCCCAGACCTCCAGCGCCGGTAGCAAACCTTCGTGCAAGTCGCTGCGACGCTCCAGCACGCAGCACTGCGCTTCTTTGTAGATGCCATGGTCGTGGGCCACATAGCTGCCGGGACGCAGCACACTGAGGAAACGTCCGCTGGCGTTCTGGGCTTCAAAGGATTCGGCGATCAGGTCATACCAGGCTGAACCCGACGCCGTGATGATCGGTTTATCGATATCAAACGCGCCGCTGTCTTGCAGCTCCACCGCCAGGCGAACCAACGATGCCGCGAACTCACGAATCCCGCTCACCGCGTGATCGCCGTGGATCACCCCTTCGTAACCTTCAATGCCGGTCAAGGCCAGCGCCGGTTGTGCCTTGATGGCCTTCGCCAGATCCAGCACTTGCTGCTCGCTGCGGCAACCACAACGGCCGCCGACCACGCCGTATTCAATCATCACGTTCAGGCGCACACCGCGCGCGGCGAAAAACGCACCGAGGTCGGCGACGTTGTCCGGATGATCGACCATGCAATGGAAATCGAAAGACGGATCCGCCAGCAACTCGGCGATCAACGCCATGTTCGGCGCGCCGACCAGTTGGTTGGCCATCAGCACCCGACGCACGCCGTGGGTATAGGCCGCACGGGTCTGCACCGCGGTGGCCAGGGTGATGCCCCAGGCGCCCTGCTCCAACTGACGACGAAACAGCGCCGGGGTCATGCTGGTTTTGCCGTGGGGTGCCAGTTCTGCGCCACTGCTGCTGACGAAGTCCTGCATCCAGCGAATGTTGTGCTCCAGGGCGTCACGGTGCAGCACCAGAGCCGGCAGGCTGACGTCGCGCACCAGGTTGACACCGGGTTGGGCGGCGCCCTTTTCCACGGCAGCGATATTCAAGGCAGAAGGCATGATCTAACTCCTCACAAACGCGGCCGCGAGCAGCCACTGCTATTCGTTGATACGACGGGCCAGGTTGTTCGCGCTTTCTATCAGCACCCGGCGGTAGTCGTTGTAATTGTTCTTGGCGTCGGCCCGTGGGGCGACGATGCACAGGGTCGCAATGCAAATGCCGCGCTCGTCCTTCACCGGTGCGGCGAAGCAATGGGTAAAGGTGTCGGCGACACTGTCGAAGGAAAAGAACCCGTCGATGCCGGCCTGACGAATTTCCTTGAGGAAGGTTTCCAGCGGCAGGCGCTCGCCGTCGGGCAGGATGAAGTCGTCGTGATCGATCAGGTCGACAATCTCCTGATCGCTCAAATGGCTCAGCAGCAAGCGTCCGGAGGCGGTCCAGGGAATCGGCGCGTTTTCGCCGATGTCCGAAGAAATCCGGAAATGCCGTTCGCCTTCCTTCATCAGCGCAACCGTGTATTTGCGCCCGTTGAGCAGGCACATTTGTGCGGTTTCACGGGTCTGGCTGACAATCTCCTGCAACGCGTGATCGGCCTCGCGGGTCAGGTCGAAATGACGCAAGTGCGCCTGACCGAGGAAGTACAACTGGCGGCCCAGATAGACGTGACCGTCCTTGCCCACCGGCTCGAGAATCCGTCGTTCGAGCAGGGATGCAACCAGCTCATAGACCGTGGATTTTGGGCTGCCGATGCCGCTGGCGATGTCGTTGGGGCGCAACGGTTGGCCGATTTCCTTGAGGAAATCGAGGATATCGAACGCCCGGTCCAGCCCGCGAGCCCGACGCTTGATGGTGTCTTCGGTCATGTCAGTGGATTCCCATTCAAATTCGCCGGGGATATTGCCAGAACGCTGCGTTGACTGTTAGGCCGCCTTCGCGAGCAAGCTCGCTCCCACATTGGAATGCGGTCTCATGTGGGAGCGAGCTTGCTCGCGAAGAATTCAACGCGGTCTACGCCTTTTTCTTGTAGGCAACGCAATCGATCTCAACCTTGCAATCGACCATCATGTTCGCCTGCACGCAGGCCCGCGCCGGGGCGTGTTCGCTGGCGAAGTACTCGGAAAACACCTTGTTGAAACTCCAGAAATCCCGCGGGTCTTCCAGCCATACGCCGGCACGCACCACGTCTTCCAGGTCATAACCGGCCTCCTGGAGGATGGCGATCAGGTTGCGCATGGTCTGGTGAGTCTGCTCGACGATCCCACCGTTGATGATCTCGCCATTCACCGCCGGAACCTGGCCGGACACGTACAGCCAGCCATCAGCCTCGACTGCACGGGCAAAAGGACGGGGCTGGCCGCCACCGGCGGTGCTACCGGTGCCGTAACGAGTAATGCTCATGGGTGTTTCTCCTGTTAAAAAACCAAATTGAATAAAAAACTAAAAACGGGTGGTTTTGAGGAATTCCGCCAGACGCGGCGATTGCGGGCGCTCGAACAGCTCTTTGGGCGGCCCCTGCTCTTCGATACGGCCCTGATTCATGAAGACGATCTTGTCCGAGACTTCAAAGGCAAAGCGCATTTCGTGGGTAACCAGCAACATGGTCATGCCGTCCTCGGCCAGGCCTTTGATCACGTTCAACACCTCACCCACCAACTCCGGGTCCAGCGCCGAGGTCACTTCGTCGAACAGCATCAGGCTCGGGTTCATGGCAATCGCCCGGGCAATCGCTACACGCTGCTGCTGACCGCCGGACAACTGACCGGGATAGTGGTTACGCCGATCCAGCAAGCCAACACGCTCCAGCCATTTTTCAGCCAACGCGACCGCTTGATCCTTGTGCAACTTTTTGACCTTCAGCAGCCCAAGCGTGACGTTCTGCAACGCGCTCAAGTGCGGGAACAGATTGAACTGCTGAAACGCCATGCCGGTCATGGCCCGATGCTGGGCGATGACTTTTTCCGGGTGACGCACACGCTTGCCATTGACCTCGTGGTAACCAATGGACTCGCCATCGAGCATGATCTGCCCACCCTGGAACTCTTCAAGCATGTTCACGCAGCGCAACAACGTGGTCTTGCCCGAGCCGCTGGAACCGATCAGCGTGACGACGTTACCGCGCTGCATTTCCAGATCAACGCCCTTGAGTACCTCAAGCTTGCCGTATTGTTTGTGCAGCCCGCGAATGCTCAGCAATGCCTGGGCTTCGTTTGGATTGGCTGGGGTTTGAGTCGAAACTTGAGCGTGAGTCATGGCAAGGCCACCCGCTTTTCAATATGCCGGCCGAGTAACTCGATGGCGTAGTTGATGATGAAAAAGAGAAAACCGGCAAACAGGTAAAACTCCAGGGTCATGAAGGTCCGGGCGATGATCTGCTGGGTACTGAGCAGCAACTCGGCCACACCGATCACCGACAGCAAGGTCGAGGCCTTGACGATCTCGGTCGATGAGTTGACCCAGGTCGGCAAAATCTGCCGCAGTGCCTGGGGCAACAACACGTAGCTCAGGGCCTGATAAAACGTCAGGCCGATGGCCTTGCTCGCTTCCATCTGCCCGCTCGGCAGCGCCTGCAACGAACCGCGGACGATCTCCGCGACGTGAGAGCCGCAAAACAGCGTCAGGCCCAAAACACCGGCCTGAAACGCGCTGATCTGCCAGCCCAGTGCCGGCGCCATATAGAAGCAGGCCAGCACCAGCACAAACACCGGCGTGCCGCGGATCAGGTCGACGTAAAAGCGAAATGGCGCGCGCATCCAGAACTTGCCGTAGGTCAACACCAGCCCGGCGACGATGCCGATCAAGGTGCCGAGCAAAATCGCCAGCACTGAACACTGCACGCTGGTCAAAAAGCCCGACCACAACACTTCGCGAGCCACCCACAATTCGTGTAACCAACTAGGGGATTCGTACATGGGGCCTTCCTAACGGCGAATCGCCAGACGCTGCTCCAGGTAACGCAGCAGCATGGCAATGAGGTAACAGGCGGCAACATAGAGCGCTGTGGTCACCAGCCAGGTTTCGATTACCCGGTAGCTCTCGACATTGATCTTGCGCGCGTAATAGGTCAGCTCCGGTACGGCAATGGCCGCCGCCAGCGAGGTGTCCTTGAACAGCGAAATAAAGTTGTTCGACAGGGCCGGCAGCACGTTGCGCAACATCACCGGCACGGTGACGTAGGCGCGCACTTGCCACTCACCCAGACCGATCGCCAAACCGGCTTCGCGCAGGCCCTTGGGAATGCTCTGCAATCCGGCGCGAAACACTTCGGTCAGGTACGCCCCGGCATACAGCGACAGGGTGATGATGAACGACGGAATCTTGTCCAGCCGAATGCCCAGACTCGGCAAGGCGAAGTAGATCAACAGAATCAACACCAGAATCGGCGTATTGCGGATCACCGTCACATACACCGATGCCATGGCCCGCAGCGAGCGATGTTTGGACAGCAACGCAAACGCCATCATCAGGCCGATCACACAACCGATGGCGATCGACACCAGAGCCAGCTCCAGGCCCAATCCGAGCCCCGCCAGCAACGTGTCGAAATCGCGCCATACGGCGGCAAAGTTCAACTGATAGTTCATGGTCAGCAGTACCTTGAGCGGGGCGAATCAAGTCGCCCCACTCTCACCGGATCATTTGAATTCGACGGGGAAACCAATAGCGGGCGTCGGCAGCTCGACGCCAAACCACTGTTTGAAGGATGCCGCGTAGGTTGGGAACTCCACGCCGGTCATGGCTTCATGCAAGACGGTGTTGACGAAGTTCAGCCAGTCCTGATCGCCACGTTTGACCGCACACGCATAGGTTTGCGGGCTCCAGGCATAAGTCGGACTGCGATAGCGGCCAGGGTTCTGCACCATCAAGTATTTGACCGACGACTGATCAGTGGCGGCTGCGTCGGCGCGGCCGGAGTTCACCGCCTGATACATCAAATCCACGCTGTCGTACTGATCGACCTTGGCCTTGGGCAATGCCTGGTGCACCAGCTCTTCGGCGTACACGTTCTGCAACACAGCAACGGTCACGCCGTCGCCAGCGGCTTTGAGGTCTTCGATTTCCTTGTACTTGCTGTTGGCCGGCAACAGCAGGCCAACGCCTTCGCGGTAGTACGGCAAGGTGAACGCCACCTGCTGCGCACGGCTGGCGGTCACGGTGATGAACTGGCAACTCATGTCGACCTTGTCGGTCAGCAGGTTCGGAATCCGCGCATCGGACGACTGCACCACGAACTCGACCTTGGTTGGGTCATTGAACAAACCCTTGGCGACCATCCGCCCAATATCGATATCAAAACCCTGCAACTTGCCGTCCGCGCCCTGGAAATGCCACGGCGCATTGGTACTGCCCGTACCCACAATCAAATGCCCGCGCTTCAACACGCTATCGAGCTTGCTGTCCGCCGCCTGCGCGACACCCACAGCAGAGGCCCCAGCGGCGAAGAGAAAAACACACGCTTTAAACAAGGAAAGTCGGCGATGCATGGCAAGCACTCCAGGGTGATATTTATTCCGCTATACCGGAACTTGGTATGTAACAACGGAATAGACAGCAGAAAGTGTGCCACAGGTCATGGGAGAAATCCTGGAGGGATTGAAAAGTGTGTTGAATCAACGGGATGAGAACAGGCGTAGGAATGAGCGTTACTAAACGCACATTGCATGCCCGCTACCTTTGGCTACAAGGCGCGGGTAGTTGGGTCACAAATTAAGGCGCGGGTGATTCAGAAAGGTGCAATGTTACTCTTCATAAAATACAGGCCAGCGACGGACATCACCGTCTGGCTTCGTGATAAACAGCTCCCCGTTCCCTTTTTCCAACGGCAATAACGGTCACCACCAACACTTCATCCACCACCCGGTAAAGCAACCGATACCCGGCACTACGCAATTTGATCTTGTAGGCATTGTCTATCCCGCTCAGTCGATCTTCGGGGACATGGGGGTTACTGAGTCGCTCCTGAAGTTTCTTTTTAAACTGCTCCTTCAATGTGGCCCCAAGCTTGTGCCACTCCTTCCAGGCTTTATCGGAAAACTCCAGCTCATAGATCATCGAGAGAAGCCTTGATCGTCGGATCGTTCTCTCGTTCGCGGCAGAGGGCGACAAGCTCCATGTCTTCAAGACGGTCCATCATGGCTTCGTATTCTTTTGCCGGGACACAATAGAAAGCAGGTTCATTGCGATTGAGGATCGCAACCGACAGTCCACCGCCGGCAGCAACGGTGCCCATCGGATTTTTTTTCAGTTCGGAAATGCTCGCGACGACTTGCGATAGCACAATATGGGTCATGGCACTGCTCCTTTGGAGTGCTTTTAAGAGTGCTGAAAATAGCACTTCTTAGAAAACCTGGCTTCTACCCTTTGTCATAAGAGCCGGTGTCGCTTGCGGGCTATGTCATCAGGGCTTGCCCGCGAATCGAACGATCCCGCCTTACTGATTGCCCTTGATCGACGCCAACACCCGCTCGGCATTTTCCTCACAGGGCATGCCGTCGGGCCGCACCTTGATGGTATTGATGATTCCCAACAGCTTTGCCTTGCTCTGGGCCAGGTGCAGTTGCATCTCTTCAATCTGCTCGACCTTGCTTTCCAGACTGGCGAGCATCTCATCCTGCTTCCAATCGCCCTGCCCACCTGCCGGCAATAACTGTTTGAGCTCCTGCAGACTGAACCCGGCCTGCTGCGCGCACTGGATGATTTCCAGGGTTCGCAACACCTGGGGTGGATATTCGCGGTAACCATTGGTTCGCCGGTGCACCTGATGGATCAGTCCCTGAGCCTCATAAAACCTGATGCGCGAAGCGGCGAACCCGCTCAGTTGTGCCAATTCACCAATTTTCATAAAGGCCTCATTTGAACGCTTGACATTAAAGTTAACTTTAAGCTTAGCCTCTACTCTCCACTGATGAGGAGTCAAGCATGTCACCCTTCCAAGCGTTGAATTTGCCCAACGGTCAGACGATCGGCAATCGCATTGCCAAAGCAGCGATGGAGGAGAACCTTGCCGATACCGAGCAGGCGCCCTCCCCAGCCTTGATACGGCTGTATCAGGCGTGGGCCGACGGTGAGTCCGGCCTGCTACTGACCGGCAATGTGATGATCGACCGTCGCGCCATGACCGGCCCCGGTGGAGTCGCTCTGGAAGATGAAACACACCTGGACAAATTCCGCCAATGGGCCACCGTCGGCCGCGCAAAAGGCGCGCAGTTCTGGGTGCAACTCAATCATCCAGGTCGGCAAACCATGGCCAATCTCGGGCAGGAAGCCTGGGCGCCGTCCGCCGTCGCGCTGGAGTTGGGCCAGTTTTCGAAAATGTTCGCCCAACCCAAACCAATGACCGAAGACGATATTGAAGAAGTGATCCAGCGTTTCGCCACCAGCGCCTGGCTCGCCGAGAAAGCCGGTTTTACCGGTGTCGAAATTCACGCTGCCCATGGCTACCTGATCAGCCAGTTTCTCTCGCCGCTGAGCAATCGTCGGACCGACCGTTGGGGTGGCTCGCTGGAGAATCGCGCACGTTTGCTGGTGGCGGTGATCAATGCTGTTCGCCAACGGGTTTCGCCGGGGTTCTGTGTGGCGGTCAAGCTCAACTCCGCTGATTTCCAGCGCGGAGGCTTCGATGCTGACGATGCCCGTCAGGTTATCGAGTTGCTTAATCCGCTGGCGGTGGATCTGCTTGAGTTGTCCGGCGGCAGTTATGAGGCACCCGCCATGCAAGGCGAAGCCCGGGACGGCCGCACACTGGCCCGTGAGGCGTACTTCATGGAGATGGCCAGCGAGTTGGCGACGGTAGCCAGGATGCCGGTGATGGTCACCGGCGGCATCAGCCGTTTACCGATCGTTCAGCAAGTGCTGGACAGCGGCATCGCGATGGCCGGGATTGCCACGGCCCTGGCGCTGGAACCGCAATTGCCGAAACAATGGCGCAATGGCCAACACAGTCATCCTCAATTGCAACCCGTGCGCTGGAAACGCAAACCCCTGGCCTCCCTCGCGACCATGGCGATGGTGCGCTTTCAGATGCACCGCCTGAGCCGCGGCCGCACACCAAAACCGAAGGTTTCAGCGCTGTTTGCGTTGATTTTCGACCAGCTATACATCGCCAAACGCACACGTCAGTACCGCGCAGCGATGGCCAAGTAATGTTGTGTTGGACCGTTGAGCAGCGTAGCCCCCGGCACACGCAATTAACGCCCAGAGAAACGCAATCTTGAGAGCATCCGCAAATCGCCCTCAAGGTAATAGTCATCGCTCCAGCTATCGTCCACGGCCAGCGGCTGGACCTGTTTGAGCGCCAGTTGTTTCGCGAAGTAGCGAAACCGGTAATGCTCGTAAAAGCGCAGCAGTTCCAGCCCATAGCGATCGGCCAGATCGGTGTCACCACGCATGATCAGGAAGTTTTCGTCATTGCCGTTGCTGGCGGCGACGCTGAGGTTATGGCTTCCGCTAATAATCACCGGAGCATCGCTGGTGAAGTCGCTGATGATCGCTTTGGTGTGCACCAGCAGGTTGCCCTTCTGGCCTTTCAAGCCTTCCTTGAGCCAACCTTCCAGACCGGTGTTCAGTAGCGCGGTGGCCGCAAATTCGGCCGTTCGGTCGGCATGAAAACCGCTGATCCGGCTGGCGGTGTTCTGCAATCCGTAGCGCAACACATCATCGTGAGGCTGGCCGAGCAAGGCATTGAGGATCTCGTCCGGCAGCGCGAATGCCGTGACGAACAACACATCCTTCTTGGCGGCGTTGATGATGTCGACGAACTCATGCAAGTCGCCTTCGCCTGCGCGCGGCGAAAAACCGGCGAACAGTGCTTGCGCCGGGTCCATCGGATTGTTTTGCGTGAGCCATTTACGGGTGGCGCCGACATCGGCCGGCGCGTCCCAGATTTGTTCGAACACTTGCAGATAGCTGAGGCCCACACGAGCGTTGTCCAGCACATGTACCACATTGGCCTGACGATAAACGCCGTTGGGCGTGAAGTTGGTGCTGCCGCAGAGCACCGCTTCAGGCACGTATTCACCCGTCGGGTTGAGCTGGCTCAGCACGATGAATTTGTCATGGAAGATGTTATGGGTGACGCGCCCTCGTTTACTCGCTGCAGGGATTTTTTCCAGGCTCGCTTCGTTCATCGCGGTGTCGGCATCACCCGGTTGCGCGTGATACAGCACTCGGACCTTCACCCCACGGGCGAACGCGGCGTTGACCGCGTCGATGATCGACTGCAACTGGTACTCGTAGATGGCGATGTCCAGCGCCCATTGATCGTCCACGGCGCGCTCGATAAAACCCAAAAGCTCTTCCAGCAAACCGTTTTCCAGCCATTGGCGCGGCGCATCAGGCCAGGCTTCGATGGGCAGGTTCTTGTTGGCACTGAGCAGTGCGTCGAGATCGGCGAATTTACGCGAGAACGCCTGGCTGGCCGCTACCGCTCGATTGAAGATGACCCGCTGGCCCTGCGGTTGACCGTTGTCTGAGGTGACCGTCACTTCCAGCGCCTCGCCCAATTGCGGTGCATCGGCACTGCCATAGGCCGGATAAACACGGTATTGGATCGTTGTGCCTGGATTGACCGCGTAATCGGCCCAGCGAAACTTCTGCAATGGTGCGATATCGCTGGGCGTGGCGTGGTACTGAGGGAAGGTGTGGGCTTTGCCGGGGAAGGTCAGGCTGTTGAACAGAAACTGCCAGGGCTTGTCGCCTTGCTGCTTCTCGATGGCAAACCCCAGCAAGCCTTTGCGGCGGGATTCGGCGAGGTCCATGGCCAGTAACACCCCATTGGTGCCGGCATAGGCTTTGACGCGAAAGTCGTCCTGACTGTTGCTGGCGAGTACGCGCATGTTTCACTCCTTTGATTGATTGCTCAACAGCATAGGTTCTGTGGGTTACGCAGGGATCCGAATGTCGCGATTTATCTATAACCGAGGTGCTGCAATCGCGAGCAGGCTCGCTCCCACATTGGATCTGGGTTAGCCGAAAATTTCATGTACACCAAAAACTCAATGTGGGAGCGGGCTTGCTCGCGATGAGGGCGCAACAGACAGCAGAGATTTCAACCCAGCTACAAATCATCAATATGCCGATAATCCGCCTGCAACCCGTTCGCCAAAGCCTTGGCCCGCCCTAACCGAATCGGACCTCGCTCAACGTCCACCAGTAGACTTGGGCAATTAAAGATTGGCAGCGCTGGCCAGTCTTTCAAACGTCCATCAGTCAGCAACAACACTCGCTGCTGCTCAGCCGGAAAACGCTTTTGCCTGAACGCAAGCCACTGGGCCGCTTCGCCTAGAGCAGCCAGCAACGGCGTGCCACCGCCCGCGCCCAGTGCATCGAGCCAACTGCTCAATCCTTTTGAAGCCTTGAGGCCCTGCACCTGCCATTTCGGCAAGTGACCACTGGCGGTCAGCAACGCCAATCGCGCCCGTGCCCGGTAAGCGTCATCGAACAACTGCGCCAACAGCCCTTTTGCGTCGCTCAGGGCCTGATGACGGCGAGTCGAGGCCGAGGCGTCGACGATCACCAGCCACAACTCATGAGGCGAACGACTGCGCAGACGGTAAAGCAAATCCTCACGCTGACTTGGCCGACCGTTGAGCAACGTCCCCGGCCAATTGATCGAACCGCTGCGCGCCGCACGACTCTTGCCTTGCCTGCCGTTGTCCAGCCGTCCTGCTCGGGGCTTGGCATCCGCCCCCGCGTCAGATCGAGGGCGAATGCCTAGGGCTTTTTTGGCCAGCGCGGCACTTCACGTCGAGCGCCGACCGGCAGCGCTTGAGCGGGCATTTCGCCCCATTGGCCCTGGCCTTCGGCCGGGTTGGGGTTCTGTGCAGATTGAGCCTGTGGCGCGTTGGCCTGGTTTGGTGCTGGCGGCGACTGCTCGCGACGGCGATGGCGCAAGGCGAATTCGGCCACCGCGTCGATATCTTCTTCAGCAATCGCCTGCACGCCGCGCCATGCGGCATGGGCGCGAGCCGCGCGCAGCCAGACCAAATCAGCGCGCAGCCCGTCGACGCCCGCAGCAAAGCAACGCTCGGTGATCTGCGTCAGGGCCTGATCGTCGAGGGGAATGCTCGCCAAGGCCGAGCGCGCCTGCTGGCAACGTTTGCGCAGGGCGTGCTGCTGGTCTTCCCACTCGGCGCAAAACGCTTGCGGATCAGTGTCGAAGTCCAATCGGCGACGAATGATCTGGCCACGCTCGGCCGGTGGCGTCTGCCCGCTCAAGGCCACGTTCAGACCAAAACGATCGAGCAACTGCGGGCGCAATTCGCCCTCTTCCGGGTTCATGGTGCCGATCAACACGAACCGCGCCGAATGTCGATGGGAAATGCCATCACGCTCGATCAGGTTGGTGCCGCTGGCGGCCACGTCGAGTAGCAGATCAACCAAATGGTCAGGCAGCAGATTCACTTCATCGACATAGAGTACGCCGCCGTCGGCCTTGGCCAATACGCCGGGAGAAAACTGCGCCCGACCTTCGCCCAATGCGGCGTCCAGGTCCAACGTGCCGACCAGACGCTCTTCAGTGGCGCCCAACGGCAAGGTGACGAACTGCCCGCTGGCCAGCAGGTCCGCAAGACCACGGGCCAGGGTCGATTTGGCCATGCCCCGCGGACCTTCGATCAGCACGCCGCCGATCTTCGGATCGATAGCCGTCAGGCACAGCGCCAGCTTCAAGGCATCGGCACCGACCACGGCGGACAGTGGGAAATGTGGGGTGTCGCTCATGTTTGGGTCTCGGTCGTCATCTGCGGTGTCTGTTATTACGTCTTCGCGGGCAAGCCACGCTCCCACAGGTTATGCGCAAAACCTGTGGGAGCGTGGCTTGCCCGCGATCGAGGACGAAGTCCTCGCAAAACCTGTGACCGCTATTCCTCTGCAGAAACGCGTCGCAAGGCTCTACGAATCTTCTTCTATATCCAACAACAAATTCTCCAGCGCCTCGCGATACTTACCCGGTTCGCTCCACATCCCGCGCTGCTGGGCTTCGAGCATGCGCTCGGTCATGTCGCGCAAGGCATGGGGGTTGTGTTGCCGAACGAATTCGCGGGTCGACGGGTCGAGCAAATAGGCATCGGCCAGCAAGGCGTACTGGTGATCGTCGATCAACTGCGTGGTGGCGTCGAACGCGAACAGATTATCCACGGTCGCCGCCAGTTCGAAAGCACCTTTATAGCCGTGACGCTTGACCCCCTCGATCCACTTGGGATTGGCTGCGCGGGAACGGATCACCCGGTTCAGCTCTTCCTTCAACGTGCGGATCTTCGGCAGGTCAGGCTGGCTGTGGTCGCCATGGTAGCTGGCAGCTTGCTCGCCACTGAGGCTTTCCACGGCGGCGAGCATGCCGCCCTGGAACTGGTAATAGTCATTGGAGTCGAGCAAGTCGTGCTCGCGGTTGTCCTGGTTTTGCAGGACTGCCTGGACCTGACTTAAACGCTGGGCGAACTGTTCGCGCGCCGCCGTACCTTCATCGGAACCGCCATAGGCGTAACCGCCCCAGTTCAGATAAACCTCAGCCAGATCCTCGCGGCTTTGCCACAAACGACCGTCGATAGCGCCCTGCACTCCTGCGCCGTAGGCCCCGGGTTTGGCGCCGAATATCCGCCAGCCGGCCTGACGTGTTGCAGTATCCTCGTCCAGCCCGGACTGCAACAGCGCCTCCCGCTCACTGCGGACTTTGGCCGCCAGCGGGTTCATGTCATCCGGCTCGTCCAGCGCGGCCACGGCCTGCACCGCTGCGTCGAACAGACGGATCAGGTTGGCAAAGGCATCGCGGAAGAACCCGGAAACCCGCAAGGTGACGTCCACTCGCGGCCGGTCCAGCAGACTCAGCGGCAGAATCTCAAAGTCATCGACCCGCTGACTGCCGGTCGCCCACACCGGGCGCACGCCCATCAGCGCCATGGCCTGGGCAATATCGTCGCCACCGGTGCGCATGGTCGCCGTGCCCCAGACCGAAAGCCCCAGCTGACGCAAGTGGTCGCCGTGGTCCTGCAAATGCCGCTCAAGAATCAGGTTCGCCGACTGAAAGCCGATACGCCAGGCCGTGGTGGTCGGCAGGTTGCGCACATCCACCGAGAAGAAATTGCGCCCGGTGGGCAGCACGTCCAGCCGTCCGCGACTCGGTGCACCGCTGGGGCCGGCCGGGACGAAACGCCCGCTCAGCGCATCCAGCAGACCGCGCATTTCTGCCGGGCCGCAGGCGTCAAGACGCGGGGCGACGACTTCGCGCAGGCTGTCGATGATCGCCTTTACGTCAGTCCAGCCCGGTTCGTTCAATGCGTCGACGTCAGCGCTTAACGCCTGCTCGATCAACTGCGCGGCAAATAGCTCAAGACGCTCACGGCTATCGCCAGCGGTGCGCCAAAGCTCATCACTCAGTGCTTGCAGCTCAACCGGTCGCGGCCCGGTCCAGGGCTCGGCCAACGCACAGTCCAGCGGATCGAAGCCCAGTTCGAAGGCTTTGGCCAGGGCCCGCAGCACACTCGACTGCGCGCCGCGCCCGTCGCCACGGGGAATGCGCAGCAACGCCAGCAACGTATCGATGCGCAAGCGACCGGTTGGCGACTCGCCGAACACATGCAAGCCATCGCGGATCTGCGACTCTTTCAGGTCGCACAAATAAGTGTCGAGGCGCGGCAGCCAAATCGCTGCGTCAGCGTCGCTGTTGAGCTTTTCGTCCAGTTGCAGTTCGCGGTCGATGTGGGTTTCGCGCACCAGTTTCAGAATGTCGCGCTGCAACTCACGGGCGCGGCGCGGGTCAAGCAACTGCGCTTCGTAATACTCGTCGGCCAGCAGTTCGAGATTGCGCAGCGGGCCGTAGGTCTCGGCGCGGGTCAACGGCGGCATCAGGTGATCGATGATCACCGCCTGGGTGCGCCGCTTGGCCTGGGCGCCCTCACCTGGGTCGTTGACGATAAACGGATAGATATTCGGCAACGGCCCCAGCAGCGCATCCGGCCAGCAGTTTTCCGAAAGGCCAACACCCTTGCCCGGCAGCCATTCGAGGTTGCCGTGCTTGCCGACGTGAATCACCCCATGGGCGCCATAGGTTTGCCGCAACCAGAAATAGAACGCCAGATAGCCGTGAGGCGGCACCAGGTCCGGGTCGTGATAGACCGCACTCGGGTCGACCTGATAACCCCGCGCCGGTTGAATGCCAACGAAGGTCAGACCGAAGCGCAGACCGGCAATCATCATTCGCCCGCCACGGAACATCGGGTCACTTTCAGGCGTGCCCCAGCGCTCCAGCACCGCGTTGCGATTGGCTTCGGGCAAGGCGTTGAACATCAGGAAATAGTCGTCCAGTGCCAGGCTTTGCTGGCACGGTCGCTGGTCGAGGGTCTCCAGATCGTTGCTGACGCCGCCGAGCAATTGCTGAATCAGCGCTGTGCCACTTTCCGGCAAATCAGCCGGCAGCGGATAGCCTTCGGCGTGCAGCGCCCGCAGGATATTCAGCGCGGCGGCCGGGGTGTCGAGGCCCACACCATTGCCGATCCGGCCATCGCGGGTCGGGTAGTTGGCCAGAATCAGCGCGATACGTTTTTCGCTGTTCGGCACCCGCGCCAGATCAGTCCAGCGCCGCGCCAGTTCGGCAACGAAGTCCATACGCGCAGGCGCAGGTCGGTAGCAAACCACGTCGGACTGGCTGCGCTCGCTGCGCCAGGCCAGGTCCTTAAAGCTGATAGGCCGGCTGATGATGCGCCCGTCCAGTTCCGGCAAGGCGATGTGCATGGCCAGGTCTCGCGGCCCGAGGCCCTGCTCGCTGGCGCGCCAACTCGGCTCGTTGTCCTGGGCGCAGATCGCCTGGATCACCGGAATGTTGCGCCGAAACGGTCGCAGGTGCGGTGCTTCGGGGCTGGATTGGGCAAAACCGGTGGTGTTCAAAATCACCCCAGCCTCGACCTCGTCCAGCAAGTCCTCGACCACCGTCAGGCAGCCGGGCTCTTTCAAACTGGCCAGCGCAATCGGCAACGGGTTAAGCCCTGCCGCCTGCAAGCGCTGGCAGAAAACATCGATGAAACCGGTGTTCGCCGCTTGTAAGTGCGAGCGATAGAACAATACCGCCGCCACGGGCTGATCGGCGTGCCAGTCGGCCTGCCAATCGCTGAGTGCGGCATTGCTTTTGTGCGGATGGTAAATCGCCGTGCGCGGCAGGATATGCGGTTCGGCCCAAGGGTAATCGCGGCCCAGCCAACGACTGGCGAGGCACCGATACAGGTCCAGCGCATTAGCCAAACCGCCCTGACGCAGGAAGTACCAAAGCCGATCACGGTCTTCGGCAACCACCGTACTCAGGTCGCTCAGTTCAGGGTCGGGACGGTCATCGCCCGGCACCAGAATCAGCTGCACGCCCTTCTCGGCCAGTTCTACCAGACGCTCGATGCCGTAACGCCAATAGCCGATCCCGCCGTGCAGCGAAATCAGAATGACTTTGGCGTGACGCAACACCTCATCGACATACAGGTCGACCGAGGCGTGATTCTGCACCTGCATCGGGTTGGCCAGACGCAGGCTCGGATAGTCGTCCGGCAACTGCTGCGCGGCTTCGGCGAGCAGCGCCAGGCTGGAGTCACCGCTGCACAGGATCACCAGCTCGGCTGGGGTTTGTCCAAGGTCGGCAATGTTGTCATCCGACACGAAACCGCCGGGCTGGGTCCTGAGCAGGTGCATGGCTTAAACGCTGAGTGCGGCGCGCAATTGCGCTTCGATCAGAACAGCATCCAGTGCCTGGCCGATCAGCACCAGATGCGTTGCACGCGGCTCGTCGGCGCGCCAGGCACGGTCAAAATGTTTATCGAAACGCGTGCCCACGCCCTGAATCAGCAAGCGCATCGGCTTGTTCGGGACCGCGGCGAAGCCCTTGACCCGCAGGATGCCGTGCTGAACCACCAGCTGGGTCAGGACGTCCAGCAGCAGGCTTTCGTCGGCTTGGGGCAGTTCGATGGAGATGGAATCGAAGGCGTCGTGGTCATGGTCGTCATGTCCTTCACTATCGGCGTCGCCATCGTGGTGATGGTCGTGGTGGCTGTGACGGCCGTCGATGTGCTCTTCGGAGCCGGCGCCCAGGCCGATCAACACGTCCAGTGGCACACGACCACTGCTGGCTTCGATGATTTTTACCGCTGGCGGCAGTTCTTCGGCGACTTCCAGACGCACACGGGCCAGGTCTTCAGGGCTGATCAGGTCGGCTTTGTTGAGGATCACCAGGTCGGCGCTGGCCAATTGGTCGGCGAACAGCTCGTGCAGCGGCGATTCGTGGTCCAGGTTCGGGTCGAGCTTGCGCTGAGCGTCGACCTGGTCCGGGAACGCGGCGAAGGTGCCGGCGGCCACGGCCGGGCTGTCGACCACGGTGATCACCGCATCGACCGTGCAGGCACTGCGGATTTCCGGCCACTGGAAGGCTTGCACCAGCGGTTTTGGCAGGGCCAGACCAGAAGTTTCAATGAGGATGTGGTCCAGATCAGCACGACGGGCAACCAGTTCGCGCATGACCGGGAAGAATTCTTCCTGGACGGTACAGCACAGGCAACCATTGGCCAGTTCATAGACGCGGCCGCTGGCTTCTTCTTCCGTGCAACCGATGGAACATTGCTTGAGGATTTCGCCATCGATGCCCAGCTCGCCGAACTCATTGACGATGACCGCGATGCGGCGGCCCTGGGCGTTATCGAGCATGTGCCGCAGCAACGTGGTTTTGCCCGAACCGAGGAAGCCGGTAACGATGGTGACGGGAAGTTTGGCCAGTGTTTTCATCGGATGCCCTTTGGCAAGGTGGCGGGCATACGGGACGACAACCGCGAACGTGGGCGCGGAAGATTTCGCCACCGGATCACCCCGCCCGGTTGTAGTGAGAATCTGGTACGAGGCAGGTCTCCTGGCTGACGGTGTGCCGGTCTTTCGACTGGCGATTTCTACGCCTTCCCGCTCGCCCTATGGGTAGACGCCCTATAGGAAGAGTATGCAGTGGCATGGCAGAAACGGAACCGTTCACAGTTGCGGGGGCAGCCGCGGCATTGACCGCGTTCCCTTCTTAGCTTCGGCGAGAACGCCGAAGAACCTCGAAAGCGCAAGGCTACGCAGTGCCGCAAGGCGGGTCAATGTCCGCAAAGTGATTGCGATCCCCTTGTGGCGCGGGAGCAAGCTCCCTCGCCACAAGGGGCCGGCGCAATCTTGAGGTGAGAACCTTTGCCAATTGACGCCCATCCCCCGCGCATGTTCTCCTTCACACCTTGTTACGGGTGCCCTTCACAGGGTGAAACGGGAAACCGGTGCGTCATGTGCTTTACTCAAAGCCTTGATCAGTCCGGTGCTGCCCCCGCAACGGTAAGCGAGCGAAGAGTCAGATCCACTGTGCCAGCAGTTCGGCATGGGAAGGCGATTCTTGCAGGTGAAGGCAGTAGCCCAAACCCCTCGTGAGCCCGGAGACCGGCCCGCAATACTGAAATAACAAACCCGCGGTGGGCGGGCGCTGTTTGAACCTCTGCGTGCCTGTCTCGCGGGGTTTTCATGCGCTCGATTCACCCGCTGACACACCAGAGGGAAGCGCCATGTCGATCATCAGCAGCACTCGCCACGCAGGCACCACCAGCACCACCTCCACCCTGAGCCAACGGCTGATTGCCGCTATCGGCGCATCGATCCTGGGCGCGAGCCTGGTGTACTTCGCCGGTTTCTCACACATTGATGCGGTGCACAACGCGGCCCACGACACCCGTCACAGCTCCGCCTTCCCGTGTCATTGAGACCTGCCTACATGATCAAGCGTATTGCGCAAACCGCAGGTTTCACCGGGCTGCTTGCAGCCCTGTTGCTGACCCTGCTGCAAAGCTTCTGGGTCGCGCCGCTGATTCTCCAGGCGGAAACCTATGAAAAGGCCCCAGCCGCCGAAGTTCACGAACATGCTGAAGGCGCCATGGCCGGTCACACCCACGACGCCGAAGCCTGGGAGCCGGAAGACGGCTGGCAGCGCGTACTGTCGACCACCGGTGGCAATCTGGTGGTGGCGGTCGGTTTCGCCCTGATGCTCGCGGGCCTCTATACCTTGCGCGCACCGAATCGCACGTCTCAGGGTTTGCTCTGGGGCCTGGCCGGTTACGCGACTTTCGTGCTGGCGCCAACCCTGGGTTTGCCACCTGAATTGCCGGGCACCGCTGCGGCGGACCTTGCGTCACGGCAGATCTGGTGGATCGGTACAGCGTCTTCGACAGCCGTCGGCATCGCGCTGATCGTGTTCGGTAAGCACTGGCTGCTGAAGATTCTCGGCGTGGCAATTCTGGCGGTACCGCACATCATTGGCGCACCACAACCAGAAGTGCATTCCAGCCTGGCGCCGGAAGCGCTCGAAGCACAATTCAAAATCGCTTCGCAACTGACCAACGCCGCGTTCTGGCTGGCCCTGGGCCTGATCAGCGCCTGGCTGTTCCGTCGCAAAAGCGAAGGCCCATACCGCGCATGACCGACATCAGCACAGCGCCGCCCCTGGTGGTCGGCCTGGGCTGCCAGCGTGGCTGCCCCGCCAGCACGCTACGGGCGCTGCTCGATCAGGCTTTGCAGGCCCATCACATTGAGCTTCGAGCGATCCGGGCCCTGGCCAGTATCGACCTGAAACGCGATGAACCTGGCCTACTCGAACTGGCCGAGCAATTGGCGCTGCCGCTGACGTTCTTCAGTAGCACGCAACTCGCTGCCTACGAACCCCGACTCAGTCACCGCTCAGAGATCGCCTTTGAACGCACGGGTTGCTACGGTGTGGCCGAAAGCACTGCTTTAGCTCTCGCCGAACAGCTGACGCCAAACCCCGCCAAACTGCTGATCACGCGACAAAAATACGCCCAGGCCACCCTTGCATTGGCGTCTGCGCCGTAAAACCCCCGATAATCTCCACCCTTGATCATGAGCAATCTTCATCTGAAGCGTTGCCAACACGACTTTGCACAGGAAACAGCCATGACCGTCTACTTTATCGGCGCAGGCCCCGGCGACCCGGAGCTGATCACCGTCAAAGGCCAGCGGCTGATCCGCAGTTGCCCGGTCATCATCTATGCAGGCTCCTTGGTGCCCGCTGCTGTGCTTGAAGGCCACCAGGCAGAACGGGTGGTCAACAGCGCCGAGCTGCACCTGGAACAGATCATCGAACTGATCAAGACTGCCCACGACAACGGCCAGGACGTGGCCCGGGTGCATTCCGGTGACCCGAGCCTGTACGGCGCGATTGGCGAGCAGATTCGCTATTTGCGCGAGCTGAATATTCCTTTTGAAATCATCCCCGGCGTAACTGCTACGGCCGCCTGCGCAGCCCTGCTGGGCGCGGAGCTGACGCTGCCGGACGTGTCCCAGAGCGTGATTCTGACCCGCTACGCCGACAAAACCGCGATGCCGCCCGGGGAAGAACTCGGCAGCCTGGCACAGCACGGGGCCACCATGGCGATTCATCTGGGGGTCAATCATCTGGAAAAGATCCTCGCCGAGCTGGTCCCGCACTACGGCGTGGACTGCCCGATCGCGGTGATTCATCGCGCCACCTGGCCGGATCAGGATTGGGTGGTGGGTACGCTGGCGGATATCGCTGAAAAGGTTCAGGCAAAGGGATTTCGCCGTACGGCGCTAATTCTGGTGGGCCGAGTGTTGGCCAGTGACAATTTCAGCGAGTCGTCGTTGTATCGCGCCGGGCATGCGCATTTGTACAGGCCTTAGGACGCCATCGCGGGCAAGCTCGGCTCCCACAGGAGTACGCGGTCAAATGTGGGAGCGTGGCTTGCCCGCGATCGAGGACGAAGTCCTCGCAATCCAGCGAATGCGTTTTACCTGACAAACCGCAGTTGCAGATTTTAGGGCTGCTTCGCACCCCAGCGGGAGCAAACGGAACGCCGCCCGGCCACTCGCCACAGGGTTCAGTGCAGTCTGGCTTTCACCCATAAAAAAACGGCGCTCACGGGCGCCGTTTTTTCTGTTTGCAGCGAACGCCTTAGTAGTAGGCGTTTTCTTTCTGCGTGTGGTCGGTGACGTCACGTACACCTTTGAGCTCGGGAATACGCTCAAGCAACGTGCGCTCGATGCCTTCCCTCAAGGTCACGTCAGCCTGGCCGCAGCCTTGGCAGCCGCCGCCGAACTTCAACACAGCAATACCGTCTTCAACCACATCGATCAGGCTGACCTGACCGCCGTGGCTGGCCAGCCCCGGGTTGATTTCGGTTTGCAGGTAATAGTTGATGCGCTCGTTGACCGGGCTGTCAGCGTTGACCATCGGAACTTTGGCGTTTGGCGCCTTGATGGTCAGTTGGCCACCCATACGATCGGTGGCGTAATCAACCACGGCATCGTCCAGGAAGGCTTCGCTGAAGGAATCGATATACGCGGTGAAGCTTTTGAGCCCCAGCGCGGTATCTTCCGGTTTTTCTTCGCCCGGCTTGCAGTAGGCAATGCAGGTTTCGGCATATTGGGTGCCAGGCTGGGTAATAAAGACTCGGATGCCAATCCCTGGGGTGTTCTGCTTGGAGAGCAGATCGGCCAGATAATCGTGGGCGGCGTCGGTAATGGTTATGGCGGTCATGGAAACTCCTCGCAGGCTTGGGCGCAGTTTACGCCAATCATCGCGCCGGACAAAGTCCTAGTATTTAAGTCGGGAAAGAACCGGCCGCCGTCAGGGCTGCCAGCGAATCGATTACAGATTTTCGTAGCGGTTCATGTCCAGCACGCCCGCCTCCACCGGCTCGGTCTCACGGATGTATTCGGTCAGGTCATGGAAGTACTGCCAGAACTGCGGATGGCTGCGACGGATGCCCCAGCGGTCGACAATTTTCTCGAAGTGATCGGCGTCCTTGGCGTTCTCCATCCGCGCAACGAACTCAGGGACCTGCTCGGCAGGAATGTTGAAGATGAAATTCGGGTAGCTGCTGAGCACGCCCGGGTAGAGGGTCAATGTGTCCAGCCCCGGTTGATAACGCAGCGATTCACCGAGCAGGAACGCCACATTGCTGTGGGCGCGGTTGCGCAGCAGGCTGTAGATTTCGCGTTTGCCGCTTTGGGTCTCGATGCGCAGCATCGTGGCTTCTGGTAACTGATCGATGACATTGAGCCCGGCGGCCGGGCGCGAAGTCAGGCGGCTCAAGGCCTGCTCGGCGTCTTGCAGGGCCGGATCGATGTTCGGTCGCGAGCAGTACGCCCCGTCACAGCGATTGATCGGGTCAGGCCTGGCGTTCAAGTCACCGTAACGCACCAGCAGCTGGTTGGCGAAATCGCGTTTCGGGTCTTTCTCATCCAGTTTCAGTGCGGTGGGCTTGTCGTTGTCGATGCTTTCATAGTCCAGCCACATCTTGACCTTGCCACTGCTCTGGTACCAATCGTCGAGGTAACCGGCCCGGGAATCGGCCGGCATCAGGCGCAAAAAGTTCTGCTCGGCGCCGTTGCGGATCAGGTCGAAATACAGGCGAGTCTGGGCCTGATGGGACACGTTACCGAACACATCGAAGTTGACCGCCAACTGGTAATACGTGCGCTCCAGCAGCGGATAGTCGAACAGCCATATGGTTTGCGGCACGTCACCGATCAGGCCTTTATTCACCGAGGCGCTGTCGAAGTGGCGGAAGATGCTCAGCAAAGCGTTGTCATTGCCAGCCCACAGGGTCGACCAGCTCGGTGCCGGCGCTTCGGCGTAGGTGTCCCGGCGCAGGGCTTCGTATTCGTTGCGCTTGTCACGATAGTCATGCCACAAGGTCAAAACGCTGCCGACATCGTCATTCTGCCCTGGCGTCGCCAGCAACGGCGTTGCCTTGCCACGGTAGGCGGGATCAGTGATGTACAGGTCATGTTCCGGCGCCTGGAACATGGCCCAGAAGTTGTCGCGAATCACATCGGTGGCAATCTGCCCGCGGCAGACCGGGCCACGAATAAAGGTTCGCACGAAGTATTCGGCGTTATCGAGCATGAACTGATAACGCGCCTGCGCCGGAATCGCCTGGAAAGTATCAAACGGGTTGGCCCTGCGCTCCGGCCCGTAACCCGGTAACGCATTGACCTGCCAGTTACCGCTGTAAAACAGGGTTTTGATCCGCGCCAACTTCGCCGCGCTCAGCCCAAAGGTGATATGAGTTTTGTGCACGATCACGCCCTGCACCGGCCACAAGCGGTAATACACCTGCGTGCCCGGGTCGTCGTTCGGACGACGGGTGGCGATCAGATCAATCGGCTGCCCCGGCGGCGTACGCGAGCGCACCCATTGGAAGAAATGCCCCGGCTCGCCGTTCTTGAAATAGAGGTGAGCGAGAAACCAATGCTCGAACAGCCAGCGGCCGACCAGGCTTTGCCGGGCACCAGGGGCATTGAGCAGGTTTTCCCATTGAACGATCTGCAACGCTTCCTGGGCGCTGGGAACCAGACCTTGCTCGTCGATGGGCGCTCCGGACGCCAACCAGCGTTGCAGGGTTTGGTATTGCTGATCGGTCAGGCCCGTCACGGCCAGCGGCATGCCCTCTTTCGGATGAGCGTCGGCGTAACCATCGAACTCGCCCGGCATGGGGCACATGTTCTCGCGGTTGAGCCCCAACACGATTTCGTCGGGCAACCTGGCGTTGGGTTGTAACGGGGTTTTGTGTCCCAGCTCGAGCATCCGCGCCATCAGCGCCGCCTGACTGCCTTGAGCGTCGAGCACCGAATAGAAATCCTTGCGCTGCCAGGCCGTTTTGCCAAAGGCGTCGTAGAACAACCTCGTCGGTGGTGAGGCCTTGCTGCGTTGGCCGTCATAGACCGGGGTTTTCGTCGCGCCCCGCGCCGCGCCTTCGCCACTGCCCAGGTTGAGCTGACAGGCGGCGTCATAGCAGGCATGGCAGGCCACGCATTTTTCGGTAAAGATCGGTTGAATGTCGCGGGTGTAGGAAATCGTCGGCGCCGGACCTTGCGCTATTGCAGCACAACTTAAAAGCAGCAACACACTGCTGATGACAACGCGATAGAACATGTCCCGGGTCCCGATGATAGAAAAACGTCGCGATTCTACCGTTCTAGCCCCACCCCCAACATGAGCGATATTCATGCAAAAGCCTGTCATGCTCTAAAAGCGCACAGGTTTGCTATCATCGCGCCTCTTTGTATTGGCCTTTCCAGGTAGTCCTATGTCCGATCGCAGCGCTCGCCTTCAAGCCCTCCATCAAGCTCTCAAAGAGCGCATCCTGATTCTCGATGGCGGTATGGGCACGATGATCCAGAGCTACAAGCTCGAGGAACAGGACTACCGTGGCAAACGCTTCGCCGACTGGCCGAGCGATGTCAAAGGCAACAACGACCTGTTGATTCTTAGCCGCCCGGACGTGATCGGGGCGATCGAGAAGGCCTATCTGGACGCCGGTGCCGACATTCTCGAAACCAACACCTTCAACGCCACTCAGGTTTCCCAGGCCGACTACGGCATGGAAGCATTGGTCTACGAGTTGAACGTAGAAGGTGCACGGCTGGCGCGTAAGGTGGCCGACGCCAAGACTCTGGAAACCCCGGACAAGCCGCGCTTCGTCGCGGGCGTGCTCGGTCCGACCAGCCGCACCTGCTCGTTGTCGCCAGACGTGAACAACCCCGGCTACCGTAACGTGACCTTCGATGAGCTGGTGGAAAACTACACCGAAGCCACCAAAGGCCTGATCGAAGGCGGCGCCGACCTGATTCTGATCGAAACCATCTTCGACACCTTGAACGCCAAGGCGGCGATCTTTGCTGTGCAAGGTGTATTCGAAGAGCTGGGTTTCGAACTGCCGATCATGATTTCCGGCACGATCACCGACGCCTCTGGTCGCACCCTCTCCGGTCAGACCACCGAAGCTTTCTGGAACTCCATCAGCCACGCCAAACCGATCTCTGTCGGTCTGAACTGCGCCTTGGGCGCCCGTGAACTGCGGCCGTACCTGGAAGAACTGTCGGACAAGGCCAACACGTATATTTCCGCCCACCCGAACGCCGGCCTGCCCAACGAGTTCGGTGAATATGATGAGCTGCCGGCTGATACCGCCAAGGTCATCGAAGAGTTCGCCCAAAGCGGTTTCCTGAACATCGTCGGCGGCTGCTGCGGCACCACGCCGGGGCACATCGAGGCGATCGCCAAAGCGGTGGCCAACTACGCACCGCGGCCGATTCCAGACATTGCGAAGGCCTGCCGCCTGTCGGGCCTGGAACCGTTCACCATCAATCGCGAGTCGTTGTTCGTCAACGTCGGCGAGCGGACCAACATCACCGGCTCCGCGCGGTTCGCCCGCCTGATCCGCGAAGACAACTACACCGAAGCCCTGGAAGTCGCCCTGCAGCAGGTCGAGGCCGGCGCGCAGGTGATCGACATCAACATGGACGAGGGCATGCTCGATTCGAAGAAGGCCATGGTGACCTTCCTCAATCTGATCGCCGGTGAGCCGGACATCTCCCGTGTGCCAATCATGATCGACTCCTCGAAGTGGGAAGTGATCGAAGCCGGCCTCAAGTGCATCCAGGGCAAGGGCATCGTCAACTCCATCAGCATGAAGGAAGGCGTCGAGCAATTCATTCATCACGCCAAACTGTGCAAGCGCTACGGCGCCGCAGTCGTGGTGATGGCCTTCGACGAAGCCGGCCAGGCCGACACCGAAGCGCGCAAGAAGGAAATCTGCAAGCGCTCCTACGACATTCTGGTCAACGAAGTCGGCTTCCCGCCGGAAGACATCATCTTTGACCCGAACATCTTCGCCATCGCCACCGGTATCGAAGAACACAACAACTACGCCGTCGATTTCATCAATGCCTGCGCCTATATCCGTGACCACCTGCCCCACGCGCTGACCAGCGGTGGCGTGTCCAACGTGTCGTTCTCGTTCCGTGGCAACAACCCGGTGCGTGAAGCCATCCACTCAGTGTTCCTGCTGCATGCGATCCGCAATGGCCTGAGCATGGGTATCGTCAACGCCGGCCAATTGGAGATCTACGACCAGATCCCGGCCGAGCTGCGCGACGCCGTAGAGGACGTGGTGCTCAACCGCACGCCGGAAGGCACCGACGCCCTGCTGGCGATCGCCGACAAGTACAAGGGCGACGGCAGCGTCAAGGAAGCCGAAACCGGTGAGTGGCGCAGCTGGGACGTCAACAAGCGTCTGGAGCATGCGCTGGTCAAAGGCATTACCACGCACATTGTTGAAGACACCGAAGAATCCCGGCTGTCGTTCGCGCGCCCGATCGAAGTGATCGAAGGCCCGCTGATGTCCGGCATGAACATCGTCGGCGACCTGTTCGGCGCCGGCAAAATGTTCCTGCCGCAAGTGGTGAAATCCGCCCGAGTGATGAAGCAGGCTGTGGCCCACTTGATCCCGTTCATCGAGCTGGAAAAAGGCGACAAACCGGAAGCCAAGGGCAAGATCCTTATGGCCACGGTCAAGGGCGACGTGCACGACATTGGCAAGAACATCGTCGGTGTGGTGCTGGGCTGTAACGGCTACGACATCGTCGACCTCGGCGTAATGGTGCCTGCGGAGAAAATCCTTCAGGTCGCCAAAGAACAGAAGTGCGACATCATTGGCCTCTCCGGCCTGATCACCCCGTCGCTGGACGAAATGGTCCACGTCGCCCGCGAAATGCAGCGTCAGGATTTCTATCTGCCGTTGATGATCGGCGGTGCGACCACTTCCAAGGCCCACACGGCGGTGAAGATCGAGCCCAAGTACAGCAACGACGCGGTGATCTACGTCACCGACGCCTCCCGTGCCGTGGGTGTGGCGACGCAATTGCTGTCCAAAGAATTGAAACCCGCTTTTGTCGAAAAGACCCGCCTGGAATACATCGAAGTCCGCGAACGCACCGCCAACCGCAGCGCCCGTACCGAACGTTTGAGCTACCCAGTGGCGATCGCCAAGAAGCCGCAGTTCGACTGGAGCACCTACCAGCCGGTGAAGCCGACCTTTACCGGCGCCAAGGTCCTGGACAACATCGACCTCAAGGTTCTGGCCGAATACATCGACTGGACGCCGTTTTTCATCTCTTGGGACCTGGCCGGCAAGTACCCGCGCATCCTCACCGATGAAGTGGTGGGTGAAGCGGCCACCTCGCTGTTTGCCGACGCCCAGGAAATGCTCGCCAAGCTGATCGACGAAAAACTCATCAGCGCCCGCGCGGTATTCGGTTTCTGGCCGGCCAATCAGGTCCAGGACGATGACCTGGAAGTCTATGGCGACGACGGCAAGCCCATCGCCAAACTGCATCACCTGCGCCAGCAAATCATCAAGACCGATGGCAAGCCGAACTTCTCTCTGGCCGACTTCGTCGCCCCCAAAGACAGCGGCATCACTGACTATGTCGGCGGCTTCATCACCACTGCCGGGATCGGCGCCGAAGAAGTGGCCAAGGCTTATCAGGACGCTGGCGACGATTACAACTCGATCATGGTCAAGGCCCTGGCCGACCGTCTGGCCGAGGCCTGTGCCGAGTGGCTGCACCAGCAGGTTCGGAAAAACTACTGGGGTTACGCCAAGGACGAGCAGCTCGACAACGAAGCGCTGATCAAAGAGCAATACAGCGGCATCCGCCCTGCCCCCGGCTACCCGGCGTGCCCGGATCATACCGAGAAAGGCACGCTGTTCTCGCTGCTGGATCCTGAGGCCAGCGAAATGCACGCAGGCCGCAGCGGTGTGTTCCTCACCGAACACTACGCGATGTTCCCGGCAGCCGCCGTCAGCGGCTGGTACTTCGCCCACCCGCAAGCGCAGTACTTCGCTGTGGGCAAGATCGACAAGGATCAGGTGCAAAGCTACACCGCACGCAAGGGTCAGGATTTGAGTGTGAGTGAGCGCTGGTTGGCGCCTAACCTGGGTTACGACAACTAACCACATCCCGCTCGGTCGCGCAGCGGCCGTAAAACCGACAGACGCGTTTTATCTGACAAAATGCGTTTGCCGATTTCAGGGCCGCTGCGCACCCCAGCGGGAGCAAGCTCCCTCGCCACACTATCTTTGGACGTCTATGCTCTCTTCACACTACCTGTGTCGAGGGCTTTATGGACGACCCGAACAACAAACCGCCGACCCTGTGGCAGATGCTCCAGAGCGTGGTGGCCGCCGCATTTGGTGTGCAAAGCGGGAAGAATCGCGCCCGGGATTTCACCCATGGCAAACCCAGTCATTTCGTGATCCTGGGCATCCTGTTCACAGCGGTCTTCGCTCTGACACTGTTTGGCATCGTAAAGCTGATCTTGCATCTGGCGGGTGTTTGAAGCGCTGATCAGCGCATCAGCTGTTGCAGGCTGAACGGATAGCGGTACGAAGATGATTTCCCTTGTGCCGAAAGCGCGCGAAAGTCGACGTTGTAATCCTCGGCTTGCTTGAACCCCAGCAACTGCTGCGCCTGCTGCCGGTCGATCAACTGCAACAAAGGCACTTGCCGGTCCCGGCCGCCATGGCGGACGATATCGATCCCCTGTGCGTGATCATGCAACATCACCATGGCCCAGCCGCCGAGGGTGAAATGCCCGGCGACCAAGGCGCTCAGACGACCGTCGACCCGCGCTTTCAACACCTCTGGCGAACTGTTGACCGCGCTGAAAAACACATCTTTCCCCGGCCGGCCTCCCGCCTCCTCCAGCGCCTTCATCGCCCCCAGGGCCATTTGGTCGTTCGCCGACCATATCAATGCTGTCTGCGGATAGCGCTTGAGCAGCTGACTGGCCTGTTCATAGGCTCGCCCACGACTCCACTCGCCATACACCAATTGACGCAACCGCACTTCAGGATGCTCGGCCAGGGCCCGTCGCAGGCCCCGCTCACGCAATTGTGCGGCCGGGGTTATTTTTATCCCGGAGAACGCCAACAGATCGATGCTCTGGCCCGCCGCCACAGGCCCGTGCTGACGGATAAGCTCCTTAAGCATTAGGTAACCGCCTTCCTCATCATTGGTCACCATACTGCCGATCCAGTCGGGATACTTGCTGTCGTGCTCACCCAACAGCTTTAGCTGGTCGGGCGTCAGGCCACTATTGACGATAAACAGCTTCACGCCGCTGCCTTGGGACAGACGCAGAATTTCCGGAGCGACATATTGCTCGTTGACGAAAACCAGATAATCCGGACGGTTTGGCCCCTGGAGGGCTTCACGGGCCTGCTCGAGATTGGTCTCAGGCGATCGCTCGGCATAGAGAATGTGCAGGTCCATGCCAAGATCCTTGGCCGCTGCCTGCATGAATTGCGAATAGCTGACCCAGAACGTTTCCGTGGCGCCGCCTGGATTCAGGAACACCACTGACTCTGCTCGCGCACCAGGCCCGACAACCATGCCAAGCGCCAGCAACACACCGCAGAAAAACTTCAACATGGTCATCCGAGCCCCGGAAATTAGCCGCGCATTATAGCTGGCAAAATGCTAGCAAACTGCGCTTAATTACCGTTTTTGTCCGACAATCGTCGGGAAAGGCCCGGACGGGTCTACTTAATGATGGCTGACCCAGAACACAGCGGTCGATACCACCAAAATGATCAGAAAAAGAATCGCCCACGCGTCGACGCGGCTGTCGCTTTTCGTTGATTTGGTTGGGTTGCTCATTGCATCGCCTCTTGTCGGTTTTATCGGTGATTGCATAAAGACTCGAGCACAGTTAAGTCCAGTATTGCCCGCACCACAAATGTGGGTAAGACAAAATTTGATCGCATTAGTCGTTTTGGTTCTTTGCATATACTCAAACATCACTTTTGCGCATAACTGCAAACTGTTATCTTGCGCCGGCTCCGTTGGGAGTGCGCGGCCGTGCGCGCAGAATTGCCGAGGCAAAGCAGCCTGAGAACAGGACACCTATGTACGTATATGACGAGTACGATCAGCGGATCATCGAGGACCGCGTCAAGCAGTTCCGTGATCAAACCCGACGCTATCTGGCAGGTGAGCTGAGCGAAGAAGAATTCCGCCCTCTGCGCCTGCAGAATGGCCTTTACATTCAACGTTTCGCCCCGATGTTGCGGGTTGCCGTGCCTTATGGCCAATTGACTTCGCGCCAGGCGCGGATGATGGCCAAGATCGCTCGCGACTACGACAAGGGCTATGCCCACATCAGCACCCGGCAGAACGTGCAGTTCAACTGGCCGGCGCTGGAAGACATCCCGGACATCCTGGCTGAACTGGCAACCGTGCAAATGCACGCCATTCAAACCAGCGGTAACTGCCTGCGCAACGTCACCACCGACCAGTTCGCGGGTGTCGCTGCCGACGAATTGATCGACCCGCGCCCTTGGTGCGAGATCGTTCGTCAGTGGACGACGTTCCACCCGGAATTCGCCTACCTGCCGCGCAAGTTCAAGATTGCCATCAACGGTTCGACCTCGGACCGCGCAGCCATTGAAGTCCACGATATCGGCCTCGAGCCGGTGCACAACGCCGATGGCGAGTTGGGCTTCCGGGTGCTGGTCGGTGGCGGTTTGGGCCGTACCCCGGTGGTCGGTGCCTTCATCAATGAGTTCCTGCCGTGGCAGGACCTGTTGAGCTACCTCGACGCCATTTTGCGTGTCTACAACCGCTACGGCCGTCGTGACAACAAGTACAAGGCGCGGATCAAGATTCTGGTCAAGGCCCTGACGCCTGAAGTGTTCGCCGAGAAAGTCGACGCGGAAATGGTCTACCTTCGCGGTGGCCAGACCACGTTGACCGAAGCCGAAGTTCATCGCGTCGCCAAGCACTTCGTCGATCCGGACTACAAAGCCCTGAACGACCAGACTGCCGAGCTTGCCGGACTCGACAAACAGCATCCTGGCTTCGCCCGCTGGCGTATCCGCAACACCCTGGCGCACAAGAAGCCGGGTTATGTTGCCGTGACCCTGTCGCTGAAACCGACCGGCGTTGCCCCTGGCGATGTGACGGACAAGCAGCTTGACGGGATTGCCGACCTGGCCGACCGCTACAGCTTCGGCCAACTGCGCACCTCCCACGAGCAGAACATCATTCTCGCCGATGTCGAGCAGAGCCAATTGTTCGCCATGTGGGGCGAGTTGCGCGAGCAAGGTTTCGCCACGCCGAACATCGGCCTGCTGACCGACATCATCTGCTGCCCGGGCGGCGACTTTTGCTCCCTGGCCAACGCCAAGTCGATCCCGATTGCCGAATCGATCCAGCGTCGTTTCGACGATCTGGACTATCTGTTCGATATTGGCGAACTGGACTTGAATATTTCCGGTTGCATGAACGCTTGCGGTCACCATCACGTTGGCCACATCGGCATTCTCGGGGTGGACAAGAAAGGCGAAGAGTTCTACCAGGTCTCCCTCGGTGGCAGCGGCAGTCGCGATGCCAGCCTGGGCAAAATCCTCGGTCCATCCTTTGCTCAGGATGCAATGCCTGACGTGATCGAGAAGCTGATCAACGTGTACCTGGAACAACGTACTCCAGACGAGCGCTTCATCGACACTTACCAACGTATTGGCATTGACCTCTTCAAGGAGCGCGTCTATGCAGCGAATAATTAAGAACAACGAGGTCATCGACGAAACCTGGCACTTGATGCCCAAGGACTCGACCCTCGACGGCATTTCCAACTGCGACGACCTGATCGTCCCGCTGGCCCTGTGGCGCGAGCACGCTCACGCCCTCAAGGCCCGTGACGGCGGTCTGGGCGTATGGCTGGATGCCGATGAAGAAGCCGAAGAAATCGGTGACGACGTTGAGCACTTCCAGGTGATTGCCCTGAACTTCCCGGCTTTCACTGACGGTCGCAACTACTCCAACGCGCGCCTGCTGCGTGATCGTTACGGCTACAAGGGCGAACTGCGGGCCATCGGCGATGTGCTGCGTGACCAGCTGTTCTACCTGCACCGTTGCGGCTTCGATGCCTACGCCTTGCGCGCAGACAAAGACCCGTACGAAGCGCTGGAAAGCCTCAAGGACTTCTCGGTGACCTATCAGGCCGCCACTGACGAACCGCTGCCGCTGTTTCGTCGACGTTAAATGATAAAAAGCCTTGAACCCGGCCCCGGGTTCAAGGCTTGCTGCACAACCAGTCCTACTGCAGATCAGCTATTGGAATGGGTCTGCCCATCTGCACCCAGTCTCTGTATAACCGGACCCTGTTTTCGAGACGCGCGAAGCTCACGAACGGATTTTCAACATCCAGAACCGATAACGCCACATCCCGGTTTAACAACCCCCACAATTCCTCCGAGGCGTGCGCCTCATCCAGCAAGCGCCAGATCCGCGCCTGAAGCACGGGGTAGCTCACCTGAAAATCGGCGGTGCGGCTCAGGCCCTCGAATGTTCGTAAAAAACGAACGCCTCGAGGCCTCGCTTCCAGACGCTGCCACATCAGACGTTTGAGGGCCACATGCGCCTCTGGAAGCCGTTGCAACCAAACGGCTGGCTGAGCAAGATCCAGCCTTGGTGCACTCAGCCAAAGGTTGATACCGGTTTGTTCTCGATGGGCAATGATGCGCCGCAGACTGTCCTCATCCGTCAGCGGATTACCCCAGAGCTGAACGTGGTCTCTGGCCACCGCCTGAGTCAGAACAGCCGCAGGTATCCGGGTGATCTGATTATTGCGCAGGTCCAGCGACTCCAGGTGCGGCTGGTCGGGAATACCTAACGGACAGCGGGTGATACCGGTGTCGCTCAGGTTCAGCTTGCGTAACTCAGTCATCCCCAAGATCAGCGGAGGATCACCCAACGGGTTATCGCTCAAGTCCAGTACTTGCAGGTGAACCAGGTCAGATAGCTGGCCTGCCGCTCGCTCGGTCAGCACCAACCAGGTCGACTTGAGGTTCAGTGTGGTGAGGTTGAGCATATAGGGAATGGCTTGCGGTAAGGCGCCTTCCCGCACGCCCTGTGCATTCAACTGGCGCAGGTCGACACCTTCCATGTTCAAGGCTCGAAGATTGGGAAAACATTCCAGGAAAGCGTCCAGTCCTTCAGGACGGGTCAGCTGGAAATTTTTCATGGACAACTCGACGACTTCGGTGAACTTTGCTCCCAATGCAGGCAGAGAGTGGAAGTCCTCAAAGTCCAGGTCCAGTTTATAACCAAGCATCTGCTCGCCCGCATAGAGGCGACTACTTTCATGCCCGCGCTTTTGCCAGAATGTCGTCAGCTCCGATGCCAGTTCGATCCTCGCCTGTCGCTCATAGCGCATCGTCTCTTCCAGGCGTTCGATATTTTCCTTCTCGATTTGAGCAGCATCCATCCCTTCTGCCTCCTCTCCCGCAATCAGAAGAGGAACATCCATGTCATCAATATCTTGTTCGACCTGCTCGATCCACCCGCGCATATCGAGAACGAGTTGTTCGAACTGCATGTGCAGCCGCTCAAGTGCTTTCCTGGCTCCGGCACCCAAGCCTTGCAGAAAATCATCCGCCTGCGCGGTGGTGAACTCGGGGTAAATCGACTTGACCTGGAGTATCACCACCTCGTGTGAGAACGCCTCACCTTGCAAAGTAGTTGGATAGCCGCCACCTCGTAGCCCTTGCATATCAAAAGACAACCCGGAGTCCATCCTGTTAAGACCAACGATGAGTTCGGAACGCGGCAGTGCCCACTCACTGATTTTCAGCTTCAGGTCCCCCGCCTCATCAAGAGGCTGCAACTGCAGCGCTGAACGTTCTGTCTCTGGCAAGGTAGCGAGTATTGCCTGATAGAAGTCGTCCGTGTCTTGCCGAACGACCCCTTGAACGTCATACCCCTGGTATCGGTTTCCAACCTTGATCAAATGCCTGCGCACAGGTGCATTGATAGGACCGATGTGGTCCAGGACTCTGCCACCAGCGGAACCTTCGAGTACTTCGACACGAACTGCCTTGGACCACCCGGGCAGCGCTTTCAGGGAATGCAAGGCCAGAATGTCCGTCTCAGGGTGTTCAATGGCTTGAAGGTAAAACCCTTCATACGCACGATTGAGCCGCGCGTGTTGCTCATACTGGCTCGCTTTGCCATCCAATTGCCTGAGCAGGCGCTTGGCTTCAGCCAAGGTTGGTGACGCTTGAACATCCACACCTGATCTGTCGAGAATTTGTTCTATGGCACTTTTAGGCAAACCCGAGTACTCACGCTGAAACAACCGTACCCATTCAGACTCGGAGTGCTGGAGAGCGTCATAACGAGCCTGAAAAAGTTCAGCCTGCTGAGTAAAACCCTGAAGATCCTGATCGATCTTGAAGCGGCTGATCGTATCGGCCAGCAGAGGGGTCGGTGGGCGTCCGGCCTGCATCAGGCGCAGCATGTCGTTATCGACCGCACTGACTTTACCTATTTGCTCCAGCACTTCATCGCTGAATGACGCAACAGAGGCACCGATTTCTCGCATCAACTCCACGCGTGTCTGGCTCCCTGACGGCGGTTGTGTCAAAGGCGTCCCGGCGTTGGGTAAATCGTCCTTGAGCAACGGTTCTCCATCCACTTCGGACCTGACGCTGTGCCCCCCTGAGTACTCTGCTGGCCCGGCCACATCCTTTGCGACCACCTCGGCAGCCCCCTCGCCTTTAAGGGCTGCACCAGCGCCCAATAGAGGAAGCGCGTTGAGCACACCAAACACCGTACGCGTCACACCTGCGGACGGATCGTTGGGATTTTTGCCATTTATTGCCTGATCCAGACCATATCCAGCGTCGATAATCCCCGCCAACGCCAGCAAGCCTTCACCACCCGGAACAAACAAGGCCAAAGGGCCGAACGTGTTGACCCATTGCACGATCGGCTCGACCACCGCGCTCAGGTCATCCCGGTTGACCTGGGCATCATCGCGAATGGTTTCAATGCTGGCTTGCGCTGCCTGTTTCATGGTCAGCACCAGCTGCGCGAAAGGATCGGTGCCTGAAGGTGCAACCTCGAAATGGATATAGTCAGCAGGATCCCAATAGCCATCATCGTTGAAAAAACCGGCACCTTTTTTCAGATGGTGCTGGCGAGGATAAAGGGCCATGCCGTCGAGTGCTGTCAGCACACCCCCATGGAATGTGCCGTCATTGCGATCGTCTTCGGCGAAGTGAGCGGCCAACGCCTGTTTCTTGTCCGCATCCTTGCCCTGCTCCACAATCCAGTCGCGCACTGCCTTGGCATTGGCAAAGTAATGTAAGGGCGAGGAGTTGCCCGGAATGTACAAGAGGATCCTTGAGCTGGAGCGGTGACGGTAGCTCCAGATATCGGTAGCGGTGTAGCGATAGAGAACAAGTCGCCCGACTTCCACACTGTGCGGAACTCGCGTCGGCGCGCGCAACTGCTCGATCGTCAGTTGCGCCCACTTCTGGCCTGGGGCCAACCCTACCGCTTGCATCGCCAGTTCAAGGCCGTCCTGAGTGAAAGTGTTCTCCTGCCGTTGCAAATAAGCCGTCATGACAAAAGCCGCTTTGACTGATGTCCTCAGCGAATAGGCTCCAGGTGCAACGATCACCTCGTCCGACGGCCAGGCCTGGTGAATGTAATCACGGTATTGGTCCTTGAACTCGAGTTCCCATACCCACTTTTTGAAGTCGGCCGGTCTCAGCGTAATTTGTGTAAGTGGGCCATAGGTTTGCGGGTCCGTTCGACGATAGATGCCTTCATAGGTTTCATGGTTACCGCTGCCAACATAGGCAAACTCATCGACCTTATCGACTATCCGCACCTCTGGCCCGATGTCGGGGGGCGTGTATAAACCGAAAGCCGTTTCCCCGAAACGCCCGTCACCCACCGTCTGATAATTGGATAACAACACTCGTGTCAGGCTGTGGGAGCTCGCTACCCGCCCCTGCTGGATACCGCTCTGCTCAGGGTGGCCGTGATAGTTGTAGTCGAGTGTTACCAGCTGTGCAGTCTGGGGGGCGATGTCCTGGCCCCATTTCGCTTGAATCAAGCGGCCACCGAACTGACCTGGCGATAGAGGCAGTGCAGTCTCAACGACTGCCTTCAGGTCTTCGCGCATGGGTGTGACGGGCAACAGGTGTTGGTCAGAGGTTCCGTGTTCTTGAGTTTTAATCATTGTGCAATTCCTTTGCAGTTCACTCTGGAGTATTCAACCTATGCCATTCGCTCCATACCCGCCGCCGGAAAAATCGCAAACAAATCTCGAAAAGCCCACCTGACAGGTCGGAATCCAACCCCTACAAAAAAGCCCTGAAGCAAGAATCAACTCTTGAGTTCAGGGCTTAATGATTAATCGGAGAAAGTAGCTGTCACCCGAACAACTAAAACAATCACTGACAAAAAATCATAATTCGACTTGCTCCAGACCCCGCTTCCTGAGGGCCTCGGCCAAGGCCGACAAATCATCAAATAACTTCCCGCTCAAGCTTCCCCAGTCATCGCCTTTTATAAAAAACTTGACGTCAGGTGCCCACTGATTTTTTTGATAGGACTTGATAAAAGCATATTCAATCTCACCCGATCGGGAACGATAAACGACCTTAAGGTCTTTGGTTAACACGCTATCAATAAGAAACATGGAGGGCCTGGGCAAGGCCTTTTCAAAAATAGCAAAAACTTCCGGATGGGTACTGTATTTGTTTTGTTTCCACATAGTTGCAACGTCCTTGCTGCTGTTTAGGTAAAACCAAGCTTAGCTAAATCAACAACAATTAAACCCCGCCCACGGAGACAGAGCCTGTAAGTTTCGTCAACAAAGGGTGCAGTAAAGTGGCAATGAAAACATCCTGTCACACGCGCACTAAACATTTCAGTGGCTGTCAGGCATCCAGCATTTGCCGAAGATAACAGCAGACAGAAGATTCAAATGAAATGGCAGGCCGGCCATTTTCCATTGCGCATCAGCCTGCCCGGACACTTACCAGAACCGCTGCTGAGTCAAACGACTCCACCAGCTCAACAACACGCGATCGATCGAACCGCTCGCCGCCAGCCCCACGCGCTCTTGCAGGCTTTTGCGCTCGGCGTAGTGCAGGTGATACAGCTCGGCACCCTTGGCGCGCTCGGAGAGGTATTCGTCGCTGGTCTTCAGTTCGTCGACCAGTTGCTTGTCCAGTGCCGCAACGCCCAACCAGACTTCGCCCGTCGCCACTTCGTCGATGGCCAGTTGCGGGCGGTAGCGAGAGACGAAGTTCTTGAACAGTTGATGGGTGATATCCAGTTCTTCCTGGAATTTCTCCCGGCCCTTCTCGGTGTTTTCGCCAAACACAGTCAGCGTGCGTTTGTACTCACCAGCGGTCAGCACTTCAAAGTCGATATCGTGCTTTTTCAGCAGGCGATTGACGTTGGGCAACTGGGCCACCACACCGATCGAGCCGAGGATGGCAAACGGCGCGCTGATGATCTTCTCGCCAATGCAAGCCATCATGTAGCCGCCGCTTGCCGCCACCTTGTCGATGCAGATGGTCAGTGGCACGCCAGCCTGACGGATCCGCGCCAATTGCGAAGAGGCAAGGCCGTAGCTGTGGACCATGCCACCGCCGCTTTCCAGCCGCAGCACCACTTCATCCTTGGGCGTCGCGAGGGTCAGCAACGCGGTGATTTCGTGACGCAGACTTTCAGTAGCGGAGGCTTTGATGTCACCGTCGAAATCCAGCACGAACACTCGTGGCTTGACCTCAGACTGTTTCTTCTGTTTTTTCTCGGCCTTGCTTTGGGTTTTTCGCAGGGCCTTCAGTTGATCTTTGCTGAGCAAGGTCTGCTCAAGACGCTCACGCAGCTCTTTATAAAAGTCGTTGAGTTTGCTGACGTGCAACTGGCCCGCAGCCTTGCGCCGGCCTTTGCTGCGCAATGCCGCGAAACTGGCCAGGACCACCAGAATAGCGATGACCAAGGTGATAGTTTTAGCCAAAAAACTTGCGTACTCCGCAAAAAACTCCACAGGGACTCCTTAAATACTGTGCGCCGCTAATCGGGCGCGGTATACCTCCAGCATACCCATGCGCCAGCCTCGCGGCCAGCCGTTAAACCTGCCGGACCGGGCCTCCAACGAACATTTCAAACAAGCGTATGTTTTTTCATTGACAGCCCATCGGCATCCTCATAACCTCGCAAAACTTACAATGCACCGGGATGACGCAGACGTGGGCAGCATCTACTTGATTCGACATGGCCAAGCCTCCTTCGGTGCAGACGACTATGACGTGCTGTCGCCGACCGGTGTTCGCCAGGCGCAAGTGCTCGGCAGCCATCTGGCTGAACTGGGCCTGAGCTTCGATCGCTGTTTGTCGGGCGACTTGCGCCGGCAACAGCACACCGCCAACTCGGCGCTTGAACAATTCAGCGCGGTCGGCATGCCGGTCCCGACCCTGGAAATCGACTCTGCCTTCAACGAGTTCGATGCCGAAGCCATCATCCGAGCACTGCTTCCTGGCCTGCTGCCGGACGAACCCGAAGCGCTGAACATCCTGCGTAATGCCACACAGAACCGCGCGGAGTTTCAACGGATCTTCGCCTTGATCATCGAACGCTGGCTGAGCGGCACCTATGACACGCCGGGGCTGGAAAGCTGGCTGGGGTTTGTCGGTCGTGTTCAGGCAGGTTTGCAGCGCATCCTCGAACACGCGGACAACACCCAGAAGATCGCCGTGTTCACTTCCGGCGGCACCATCACCGCCCTGCTCCACCTAATTACCCAAATACCTGCCGCACAGGCCTTTGAACTGAATTGGCAAATCGTCAACACCTCGCTCAACCTGCTCAAGTTTCGTGGTCGCGAGGTGACCCTGGCTTCCTTCAACAGTCATGCGCATTTGCAACTGCTGAAGACCCCGGAACTCATCACCTTTCGCTGAGTGCCGGCTAACTGTGACCCTTGTTGTAATCACCCCAAAAAAAGGATCGAACCATGACCTCCGTAGCTGATGCCGTACAAGCAATGAAAGCCAAGTTCAACCCAGCCGCTGCTGCGGGCCTGGACCTGGTTTTCGGTTTCCGCATCGATGAAGAAAAAAACTTCTCGCTGGTCGTCAAAGACAGCACCTGCGAGCTGCAAGAAGGCGTGAACCCTGACGCTGGCGTGACCCTGGTCATGGACAGCGAAACCCTGAAGGGCATCGTCGATGGCTCGACCGACGGCATGCAGGCGTTCATGGGTGGCAAACTGCGCGCTGAAGGCGACATGATGCTGGCGATGAAGCTGAGCGAACTGTTCCCGGCTTAAGCACGTGGCTCCCGTCCCTCGGGGGCACGTCTGGCTGCAAACGAATCCCGCCTTTATGGCGGGATTTGTGTTTTCAGGGGGCGGACTTGCGCCTTATGAGCCGCTCAAATGCTCCACCAGAAAATCGATAAACGTCCGAATCTTTTTCGGCACATGCCGGGCACTCAGGTACACCGCGTTAATGGTGATCGGCGGCGCACTCCAGTCCGCCAGGACCGTCACCAGCCGGCCTGCAGCCAGCGCCTCGTCGACGATGAAGTTCGGCAGCAAGGCAATCCCCATCCCCGCTTCTGCCGCCTGGGCCAGCAGATCGCCATTGTTGGCGCTCATCGGCCCGCTCATCTGCACACGCTGGGTCTCCTGACCTTTGCTTAACGCCAGGCTTACACCACTCTGCAAGTAGCAGTAGCCCAGACACGGGTGCTCACTCAATTGCTGTGGTGTTTGCGGCGTACCCGATCGCGCCAGATAACCCGGCGACGCCACCAGCACCCGGGGAGCCGGCGCCAGCGGACGGGTCAGAAGCGACGAGTCCGGCAGGCTGGCAATCCGCAGGGTGACATCGAAACCACCGCGCACCGGATCGACCTGCTGATCACTGAGCACCAGTTGCAGTTCGACTTTCGGGTGCAGAGCATGGAACACCGGAACCAACGGCCCCAACCGTCGTAAACCAAAGGACATCGGCGCATTGATCCGCAACACCCCACGCAACTCTCCAATGCCCTCACGGGCGCGCTGCTCAGCCTCGTCCAGCGAGGCCAACACCTCACGCGCCGCATCGAAATACTCAGCGCCAGCCTCGGTCAAGTGCAGGCTGCGGGTTGTGCGCAGGAGCAATTGCACGCCTATGCTGTCTTCCAGCGCCTGAATCTGTTTACTGACCTTGGACCGTGGCACGTCCAGCGCTCGGGCAGCGGCGGCGAAGCCGTTATGGCGCACGGTGGCAACGAACGTCCGCATGCAATCGATTCGATCCATCACTGTCCCCAATACGGAATCAATAAGTCCCCATTCCAGGTAATTGTTTAGCTGGATAAGCAGCAACAGACTAGCCCTCGGCCGGTCTGCTGTCTGCGCTGGCTTTCTCAATCCAGACTCAAGGAACTTGTCATGTCTATTCGCGAACTGCTGAACCCGAATAACTCCGCGTTGATCCTGATTGACCACCAGCCGCAAATGGCCTTCGGCGTACAGTCGATCGACCGCCAGCAACTGAAGAACAACACCGTCGCGCTGGCCAAGACTGCCAAGCTGTTCAAGGTCCCGACCATTCTCACCTCCGTCGAAACCACCAGCTTCAGCGGTTACATCTGGCCAGAGATTCTTGGCGTATTCCCGGACCAGCAACCAATCGAGCGTACCTCGATGAATTCCTGGGGAGACAAGAACCTGGTAGCCGCGGTCAAGGCTACCGGACGCAAGAAGCTGGTGATGGCAGCACTCTGGACGGAAGTCTGCCTGACCTTTCCGGCACTGGAGGCGATGGAAGAAGGATTCGAGGTCTACATTGTCACCGACGCTTCAGGCGGCACCTCGAAAGAGGCCCATGACATGTCCGTGCAGCGGATGATTCAGGCCGGGGCCATTCCGGTGACCTGGCAACAGGTGTTGCTGGAATACCAGCGCGACTGGGCCCACAAGGACACCTACGAGGCCGTCATGCAATTGGTGCTGGAACACAGCGGCGCCTACGGCATGGGCGTGGATTACGCCTACACCATGGTGCACAAGGCACCGCAGCGTCAGATCAAGTAAGACGGTGGTCGGAGGCGCCCTGCGCGTCCGACCGTTCGCCAGCGGGAACATGACGAGGAGAGCGCCATGAGTCCACCTGATGACCACGACGACGTCAACCACCGTCGTGTACTGCAAGGCCTTTCGGCAGGCGCTCTCGGCGCCTGGACCAGTCCTTTAATCGCAGGGAGCAGTACCATGCCCAACGCCCCAGCCGATCTGATTCTGTACAACGGTCACTTACACACTGTCGACCGTGAAAAACCCCAAGCCACCGCCGTTGCGATCAAGGACGGTCGATTTATCGCCGTCGGCAGTGATGCCGAGGCGATGGCCCTGCGCGGCGATGCCACCCAGGTCATCGACCTGCAACGACGCACAGTAATTCCCGGACTCAACGATTCGCACTTGCACTTGATCCGCGGCGGTCTCAATTACAACCTGGAACTGCGCTGGGAAGGCGTGCCGTCACTGGCCGACGCCTTGCGCATGCTCAAGGATCAGGCCGATCGCACGCCGACGCCGCAATGGGTTCGGGTGGTCGGTGGCTGGAACGAGTTCCAGTTTGCCGAACGGCGCCTGCCGACGATTGAAGAACTGAACAAAGCCGCACCGGACACCCCGGTCTTCGTCCTGCACCTCTATGACCGCGCCCTGCTCAACCGCGCGGCGTTGAAGGTGGTCGGCTACAACCGCAACACCCCGAACCCGCCGGGCGGCGAGATCCAGCGCGATGCCAATGGCGATCCCACCGGCATGCTGATTGCGCGGCCCAACGCGATGATCCTGTATTCGACCCTGGCCAAAGGGCCGAAGCTGCCGCTGGAGTATCAGGTCAACTCAACCCGCCAGTTCATGCGCGAACTCAATCGCCTCGGCGTGACCAGCGCCATCGATGCCGGTGGTGGTTATCAGAACTACCCGGACGACTATCAGGTCATCCAGCAGCTGGCGAGGGACAAGCAACTCACCGTGCGCATCGCCTACAACCTGTTCACCCAAAAGCCCAAGGAAGAATTGACCGACTTCAAGAACTGGACCAGCAGCTCGAAGTACGGCCAGGGCGATGACTTCCTGCGGCACAACGGCGCCGGCGAAATGCTGGTGTTCTCCGCCGCCGACTTTGAAGACTTCCTCGAGCCGCGCCCGGATCTGCCACAGAGCATGGAGCAGGAACTGGAGCCAGTGGTGCGCCATCTGGTGGAACAGCGCTGGCCGTTCCGTTTGCACGCCACCTACAACGAGTCGATCACACGGATGCTCGATGTGTTCGAGAAGGTCAATCGTGACATTCCGTTCAATGGTCTGCCGTGGTTCTTCGATCATGCTGAAACCATTACGCCTGAAAACATCGAGCGGGTTCGTGCCTTGGGTGGTGGCATCGCCATTCAGGACCGCATGGCCTTCCAGGGCGAGTATTTTGTCGACCGCTACGGCGCCAAAGCGGCGGAGCACACACCGCCGATCAAACGCATGCTCGCCGAAGGCATCCCGGTCGGTGCCGGCACTGATGCAACGCGTGTATCGAGCTACAACCCATGGACCTCGCTGTACTGGCTGGTCAGCGGGCGCACCGTCGGCGGTCTTGAGCTGTATCCGCAGGGCCTGAGCCGCGACACTGCACTGGAGCTGTTCACCCACGGCAGCGCCTGGTTCTCCTCCGAACAAGGTAAGAAAGGCCAGATCAAAGTCGGACAATTGGCGGACCTGGTGGCGCTGTCGGCCGACTATTTCAGTGTCGACGACGAAGCCATCAAGTGGATCGAATCCGTGCTGACCGTGGTCGACGGCAAGGTGGTATACGGCACCCTGGAATTCGACAAGCTCGCTCCGCCCGATGTGCCGGTGATGCCCGACTGGTCACCGGTGGTGAACGTGCCGGGCCACTGGAGGCCGAGTGCACCGCTGACGGCGCAGGTCCACCAATGTGTCGGCCCCTGCGGCGTGCATGCCCACAGCCATGAGCGGGCACGTTTGTCTTCAGTGCCGGTGAGTGATTTTCAAGGGTTCTGGGGAGCGTTCGGCTGTTCGTGTTTTGCGTTTTGAGATGAAGTTTTGGGTGGGGGCCGGAGAACGGCCCCCACCGGATTGGAGCTTCAGCGGTAGGTGTATTTCAGAATGTAGGCAAAAAGATCAGTAAAAACAAACACTGGTACTTCTTCGCGAAAACCTACAGTGTCCGCTAGCGCCAATTGGCAATCCCACACCATCTCTCTGCGTTCATGCCTGACCACATCAACATTCACAATATTCGCATAGGCACTGTAGGCAGACGGCGTGGTCTTGAGCGCCGACCTTTCTATACGGACCAGATTGTCTTCAGGCTTGATCACGTTGCCATCGCTGTTCTTGATCGGTTGTGGGGTCAGGTTGGCAACGTTGTCGCATAAGCTATGACACACGACCCTGCGGTCCTTCAACGCACCGAACCCTCGCTCATACAGGGTTATCTGCGAACCGACGACCTTGGTACAAGCCTCCTCGAACGCCGTCAATATTGACTGGGCATTGGCTAGGCTCGCGTTCAGGTCCGCTGCCCGGAGAAACCTTTCAAGCTGTTTGTCTTTCAGGCTTTTCAGCCCTCGGGTAATGGTCGATAAATGGGTGAACTCTTTTTTACAGGCAACAACGTGAACTTCGAATTGATAGCCTGCCGTCACCGCCATAGGAGGGAATGAAGCAAATTCGACTGAATCCAGGGCGGACTCCATGATGATGCTGTACTTTCCTGAAAGCGCTTTTGTGAAGATCTTCGTGCATACCTCTTTCACGAAGGCCTCGGTATGTTCGTAGGCATGCAATACACCCTTGCTCTCCATCTGCGCATACTGCGGGTGCTTTTTCCTGTAGTCCGGCAGATACAACCTGATGCAGTTGGCGTACTTCCCCGCAGAGAGCAGTGTGTTCTCCAGCAGGTAGGTCTTTCCTGAGCCCTGAATACCTGTTACTACCAACATTTTCGGGACAGCAGCACTGGTTTTATTGTTGAACAGCGTTCTATTAATCTCGTCAAAAGCGCTTTGCACATCGTTGTCTGTATATGAATACGGGGGCGTGTCTGACACGAATTAATTCCCTTTAAGTGAATGGGTGATCTTTTCCTGAAGATCAACGCGTACGTTTATTTATTCAGCACGCCGAGCAAGCTTACTCCCACAGCATCACTCGCAAACCTATATAGATACCGCCCCGCCCTCCAAAGATGTCCGTTCGCCACAAGCGCCGATTAATTGTTTAAGTTCCCTTCTGCAACAACAACGCCACCAACGTACTCCACCCGGTTTGATGAGAGGCGCCCAAGCCGCGACCGGTCTCGCCATGAAAATACTCATGGAACAACAGCAGATCGCGACTGGCGGGATCGGCCTGTAATTGTGCATACCCGGACATCGAGGGGCGGCGGCCGTTTTCGTCCAGCAGAAACAACTTCGTCAGACGCTGACTCAAGCCGTCGGCGACCTCGGCCAGTGACGCCAGATAGCCTGAGCCGCTGGGGTATTCGACCGAGAAGTTATCGTCGTAATAACGATGAAACTCGCGCAACGAATCGATCAGCATGTAATTGATCGGCATCCACAGCGGCCCGCGCCAATTGGAATTGCCGCCGTAAAGCCGCGAGCCGGACTCCGCCGGTTCATAGCGGGCGCACAGCGCATTGCCGTCCATTTGCAGGGCAAAGGGCTGGTCGGCGAAGGCCTTGGAGAGCGAACGAATGCCGAATTCGGAGAGAAACTCAGTCTCGTCGAGCATGCGTTTGAGCAGGTCTTTGGTGCGTTCACCGCGCAGCAGCGCCAGCAAGAACCGATTGCCCTCCCCCGGCTCGGTCCAGCGTGAAACCAGATTGGCAAGGTCCGGACGATGCCGTATGAAACCAAACAGACGATCGCGCAACCCTGGTAATCCCTCATGCTCATGCTGTTCCAGCACTTGCACCGCAAACAGTGGCATCAGACCGACGATAGAGCGCAATCGCAGCGGCTCGTTCTGACCGTCAGGACGGTGCAAGACATCGTAAAAAAAATGGTCCTGTTCATCCCACAGCCCTTCAGCGCTGCTATCAACGCGGTTGATGGCTCCGGCGATGTACAGGAAGTGCTCGAAGAACTTCACTGCGATGTCGACATACACCGCGTTGCGCTTGGCCAGCTCAAGAGCGATGCGCATCAGGTCCAGTGCATAGGCGGCAACCCACCCCGTACCGTCGGCCTGATCGAGTTGATAGCCGGGTGGCAGTGCGGCTGAGCGGTCGAACAAGGCGATGTTGTCGAGCCCGAGAAAACCACCCTGAAACAGGTTGCGACCCTCGGCATCCTTACGGTTGACCCACCAGGAAAAGTTCAGCAGCAGCTTGTGGAAAATCCGCTCGAGGAAATCCATATCGCCGACGCCGGTCAACGCCATGTCTCGTTTATAAACCCGCCAACAGGCCCACGCATGGACCGGTGGATTGGCGTCGTCGAAACGCCATTCGTAGGCCGGCAACTGGCCGTTGGGGTGCATGAAGCGGTCTTTGACCAACAGCAGCAACTGGTGCTTGGCAAAACCTGGATCGATCAACGCAAAGGCCACGGCCTGAAAGCCCAGGTCCCATGAGGCATACCAAGGGTATTCCCAGGTATCGGGCATGGAGACGATGTCGAAATTGGAGAGATGCCGCCAATGGGTGTTGCGGATATGGGCACGCTCGGGGGGTGGCGCCGGTTGAGTGGGGTCTCCATCCAGCCATTGTTTGACGTCGAAGTAATACAGCTGTTTGGACCACAACAATCCGGCCAGCGCCTGGCGCTGAACGTTGCGCGCGTCGGCATCTTTGAGGTCAGCCTGTAGCGCCGCGTAATAGTCGTCGGCTTCGGCACGACGCTGCTCGAACAGGGTTCTGGCATTGACCCGTTCGGCGCCCACCGGAGCCAGGCGCAGGATCACGCTTTTGCTCTCCCGCCCTGCGAGTTCCAGAGTGAAATGCGCGGCCATCCGCGTGCCCTTATCGCGGCGAATCGCGTAGTCGGCGCCATTGACTATGTAGTCGTTGATTCCATCCTTGAACGGGCCGGTTGCCGCCAGGCCATTGAGTTTTGGAAAGTTGGTTTCGTTGTCGCAGAACAACCACTCGCAGCCTGGCTGTCCCCAGGCGGTGGCCTGCAGGTCGGCTCGATGGGCGAGCCGTGCGATGACGTGCTCGCCGCTCAGGGCAAGACTCGGTTTGTGCCCATCAGCGTCCCAACTCCAGGTATTGCGCGCCCAGAGCTGCGGTAACACACGCAAACGAGCAGGCTGATCGCCGCGATTCTGGACCGTGACCCGCATGAAAATATCGTCCGGCGTGTGCTTGGCGTATTCCACCGTCACATCGAAGTAGCGATCATCTTCAAAGACCCCCGTATCGAGGATTTCGTACTCGGTATCTCCCAGACCACGACGGGCATTCTCGGTCAACAAATCGTCGTAGGGAAATGCCGCCTGAGGGTATTTGTAGAGCATGCGCATATAGGCATGGCTCGGCACCCCGTCCAGGTAGAAGTAGAGTTCTTTGACATCCTCACCATGGTTGCCCTCGGCGTTGTTCAGACCGAACAACCGTTCCTTGATAATGGGGTCGCGTTCGTTCCACAGCGCCAGCCCCAGGCACCAGTGCTGCGCCTTGTCCGAAAACCCCGCCAGCCCGTCCTCGCCCCAGCGATAAGCACGGCTGCGCGCATGGTCATGGGGGAAATAGCGCCAGGCATCGCCATCGGCACTGTAATCCTCGCGTACCGTGCCCCACTGCCGCTCACTCAAGTACGGCCCCCATTCACGCCAGCGATCGGCATCGACACCCGCCAGGCGTTGACCTTCAACCGTCTCGAGAATATTCGCTGCCGGCTTTACCGTCATGGGGACTTCCGTGGGTTCGGGTGATTTGCAGTGTAGATCCTGTAGGAGCCGAGCTTGCTCGCGATGCAGGCAGCGCGGTCTGTCTGTCTGTCTCACCGCGGTGATGCTATCGCGAGCAAGCTCGGCTCCTACAGGTTCAGGATCAGTTCAAGTGTGCTGCAACAGAGCCGGTTGCTCTACACTGCAAACCCCTTTGAGTACCGGGATGCCCATGGACATCGATCTAGCCCGCACCTTCCTGGAGATCGTTCGTCACGGAAGTCTTGCCTCGGCAGCCGAGAAGCTGCATGTCACTCAGACCGCTATTACCGCACGCGTCCAGAAGCTCGAGAGTCAGCTCTCCAGCACCTTGTTCGTGCGCAATCGCGCCGGTGCCAGGCTGACTCCGGATGGCGAAGCCTTCGTGGTCTATGCCAATCAATTGGTGCAGACATGGGAAGCGGCTCGTCGCGATCTGCCGCTGCCTGACGGTTACCGTAACGTGTTGCATATCGGGGGTGAGGTCAGCCTGTGCAATCCGCTGATGCTCAGTTGGGCTCGCGCGTTGCGCGAAAAGATTCCAAGCCATGCGTTGCGCACGGAAATTCGCGACGGCGAAAATCTGCTGCGCCAGCTTGAGCTGGGGGTGCTGGACGCGGCCCTAGTCTATCAACCCGAATATTGGCCACGCCTGCAAGTCGAGCAATTGCTGGAAGAAAAGCTTATTCAGATTCGTCTGGTGGCCAATCCGGAACCGTATGTCTATATCGATTGGGGCAAAGACTTTCGCCGACAACACGACGCGGCATTGCCGGACAAGGCGAAAGCCGCCATCAGCTTCAACCTCGGGCCATTGGCATTGCAGTACATCCTCGAAAATGGCGGCTCCGGCTATTTCCGGACCCGAGTGGTGCAAAGCTATCTCGACAGTGGCGTACTGGAGCGCGTACCCAAAGCGCCGGAATTCAGCTATCCGACTTACCTGGTCTATTCACGGGATCGTGATTCGGCCACCTTGCAGTTGGCCTTCGAACTGCTTAGAGAAGTGGTCAAGGCCGACGGCGACTGGTCTCAACGCTGGGATCCGCTGATTTGAGGGATGAGGCCTATTTTTCGGCTGGGTGAATATCTGTGGGAGCGGGCTTGCCCGCGAAGCGAACACCGCGGTTTTTCAGGTATTACGCGTCATCGTTCTTCGCGGGCAAGCCCTCTCCCACAGGGTTTGCGCATGGGCGTTAATTGAAATCCCCCGCATAACACACCGGGGAACTTGAGTCCCCGCCCCGGTCGAGTTCGTCTTCCAGCCACTCGGCCAGTACCCGAGCATTGTTATGCCGTTCGTCCTTGGCCGAATAAATCAGCGTGAGCGTGCCGGTTCGCGCCTTCTCAAGCAGCTTCCACCAATGCTCGGGCCGAGCGGTCAGCTCTTGCCGATAACGGGTTCGAAAGGTGTTGAAGTCCACTTCAGCCTGCTTGAATGCCCGCCGCAACTCGGTTGAAGGCGCAACCTCGCGCAGCCATTCATCCAGCGGCAGTTGATCCTTGCGGCAGTTGCGTGGCCACAGACGATCGACCAGCACCCGGTAACCGTCATTGGCGTCTACAGGGCTGTAGGCGCGTTTGCATTGAATCATCGCGTTGCCTCCCGTGAACGCCCATTGCGAATATCCATTCGCTGGATAATTCGGCCGGGGCTAATCTTCTGTCAATAACATTGACAACAGGAGACCCTGGTGAGGCAGACCACTGAGGCATTTCGCACGCGTTACCGTGCGGGCATTCATCCGCTGTACAACCCGTGGCTGCACGGTGGTTTCGTCGTGGTTTTTGGTCTGTTGTGTATCGGCTTTTTCTGGAGCACCCTGGACCGGGTGCAGCCGCTGGAATGGCTGGCGGTGCCGTTGACCTTGCTGTTCTTCAACGTTTGCATCTATACCGTGCACCGGCATCTTGGGCATCACAAAAAGACCTTTGCGCGGATGTTTTATGCGCGGCATGCCGGTGACCACCACAGCTTTTTCGCACCGGGTCACATGACCTACGACAGTGCTCGCGACTGGCGGGTGATTCTGTTCCCGGCCTGGCTGATCGTGTTGTACAGCCTGGTGATTATCCTTCCCGCCTGGTGGCTGCTCAAGCAGCTCAACGCCAATGTCGCCGGGCTGTTTGCTGGTTGCATGATCCTTGGTTATCTGGCCTACGAGGTGTTTCACGCCTGCGAGCATCTGCCGCCGGGCAACCCGATCACCCGGCTACCGTGGATTCGCCAGATGCGCCATCTGCATGAACTGCATCACCGTCGCGAGCTCATGCAGGAACGCAATTTCAATATCGTTTTTCCGCTGATGGACTACCTTTTCGGGACCCTGTATTGGGAACCGGATCGCCGCCTTCAATCGAGACCGCCCATGACCCGCATGCAGCATCACGTCGACATCGCCCGCAGCCCGCAAGCGGTTCTCGCCTACGCCAGCAGCGCCACCCGTTGGCCGGAGTGGCATCCCTCATCGCTCAAGGTTGAAGGCCAGAACGGCCCGCTGCATGCCGGTTCGCGCTTCGAAGAAGACATTCATGCGGGCGGGCGTTCCGGTCATTTGAGTTGGGAAGTGAACGAGTACCTGCCGGGCCGCCGCTGGAGCGCTCGGGCTCAGGGTAATCACGGCCTGGAGTTGGTGGTGACCTACGAATGCCAGCCTGTCCATGGCGACGGCACGCGGTTTATCCGCACCCTGGAATACCGCTTTAGCGGCTTGCTGATGCGTCTGGGCAATCAGTTGTTGTTCAAGCAACGGATAGAGCGCGAATCGGCAACGTCCATGCTGGCATTGTGTGAGATGGCACAACGGGCGATTCCGGCCCAGACAGGAGTTATCGTTTGATGAGTCGCTCCCCCCGTCGAGTCAAGTTTCACCACATTGTTCTGCTCCTGGTGATTGCCATCGCAGCCTTTCTGCTGCTGATGCCCACCAAGGTGCAGCCAGTCGATTGGGCACCATCAGCCGCGCCGTCGCTGAGCGCCGGTGTCTACGCCGAAAACCAAAAGCTCAAAAGCGCGGAAAAGGTCGGCGCTGTGGATATTGCCGGGCCCGAAGCGCTGCTGCTGGTGGATGGATTCCTGATCACCGGCCTGCACGACGGTCGGGTGATCCGCACCAGCCTGGATGGCAAAACCCTCAACGTGCTGGCTAACACCGGCGGTCGCCCGCTGGGGCTGGCCCGGCATCCGGATGGCCGGCTGATCATCGCCGACGGGATCAAAGGCCTGTTGGCACTCGACGCCCAAGGCCGGTTGACGTCCCTGACGACCGAGGCTAATGGTCTGCCCTTCGGTTTCACCGATGACGTCACGGTGGACGCCATCGGGCGTTACGCCTACTTCAGCGACGCCTCGAGCCGTTGGGGTTATGGCAAGGATGGCGAGGCGATCCTCGAACACGGTGGCGACGGGCGACTGCTGCGCTATGACTTCCAGAGCGGAAAAACCGAGCAGTTGCTGGACAGGCTTGAGTTCGCCAATGGCGTGGCACTGGGACCGAACGAGGCCTTTGTGCTGGTCAACGAAACCGGCGCCTATCGCATCAGCCGCTACTGGATTACCGGCGCGAAGGCTGGCACCCATGATGTATTCATCGACAACCTGCCAGGGCTGCCCGACAACCTCAGCTTCAACGGCCGCGACCGCTTTTGGGTGGCCCTCTACGCGCCGCGCAGTGCGCTGCTCGATGGCACGGCCGGCCATCCGTACCTGCGCAAGATGATGGTGCGGGCCATGATGGTCTTGCCCAAACCGATAGAGAAACGGGCATTCGCGCTTGGCCTGGACACCGAAGGCAAGGTCATCGCCAATTTGCAGGACAATAGCAAAGGCAATTACTCACCCATTACCACGGTCCGTGAATACGGTGACTGGCTGTATCTGGGGTCACTCAAGGCGAGCAATATGGCGCGTCTGCCATTGAGTCAGGCGATGCGCAAGCCGTAGCAGCTGGCGAAGCCTGCTGCTACGCGCGCGGGGGAATTTACGGAGCCATTAGAGGCTTCAGCGCGGGCTCTTCTGCTTGTCCCGCACTGCTTTTTCGGTTTTTTCACGCACCCGTTCAGCCTCGATCAGCGCTTCATCCTTAGGCAGTTCATCAATACCCGGCTCGCTGTCCGGATGAGCCGTCATATGTCCTGGACTCAAGGGTTGAGGGGACCTCTGCATCGGGTCATAACCGCCCTGTTCTTCGCTGGGAAATTTTGGATTACTCATAGTCACCTCGCATGGAGCCTGAAAAATCAGTCTCTGAAAATCCGAGGAGTTGGCATTGATGGCCGTTCCATTTGTTTGCTGACCGGTCATCGAGCCAGTCTGGCGGGGTGTGCAGCAATCTGCGCCACCCCGCTCAGGACTTCACCGATTCAGGATTGATTCGTCAACTGGCTGGATATCTGTCTCTTGATCAACACACGCTTCTCCTTGAGCTTCCTCAGTTCATCATCAGCAAGCGCCGCAGCCTCGGCCTTCAGCACTTCGGTATCGATGCGTGAGTATTGATCGAGCAGCGAGTGGAGATGGGGGTCGTTGGCGCGCTTTTGTTGGATGACTTCCTTTGTGCAGCCCAAATCCTGATAAAGGTCATGGTTCACCGGCATGGAACACCTCCGTTTGTTGATCGGTGGCAACCGCGTTTTATCGCGATAACCAAGTATCAGCATGGCCTCGCCTACACCCTTCTGTCGACCGTCTATCAGACCAGTGGTGCTCCCGGCTCACGCCTGTTGCAGCGTTTTCGCCAGGAACGGCCCGGTACGGCTCTTCTTTCTTGCCGCGACCTTGTGTGGTGTACCGCAGACAACCACGCGGACGCGTTCGAAGTGAGAACGATCATCCGTTCTCACCGGAAATCCCGGCTACGCACGCTGATCCCGGTCAGCAGCGAACTCAAATCGCTCAACCGCCCGGCAATCAAATGCCGCACCTCGCCCTCGGTCTCCAGCGTGCCGTCGACTTTCAACAACTGCGAACCCACCAGCACCTGACGTTGACGTTCAGCCAGGTCACGCCAGACCACCACGTTGACGTTGCCGAACTCATCTTCCAGCGTGACGAAGGTCACGCCGCTGGCGGTCCCGGGGCGTTGTCGGCCGGTGACCAGCCCGGCGATGCTGACATTGCGCCCATGCTCGACCTCCAGTAATTCCCGCGAACTGCGGCAGCGCCGGGCTTTCAATTCGCCCCGCAGCAAGGCCAGCGGATGCGGGCCCAGGGTCGTGCCGACACTGGCGTAATCGGCTTGCAGGTCTTCACCCACGGTAGGCTTGGGCAAGATCACGATGGGTTCTTCCTGGCTCGGCAAACCCGCAAACAGGCCAAGCTGTTTCTGCACTCCTGCCACTTCCCAGCGCGCCCGATGACGATCTCCGGCCAACCCGCGCAAAGCTCCGGCGTCGGCCAGTTGCTCCTGGGTCCGGGAGTCGAGCCGCGCCCGCTCGCCCAGATCGGCGATATCGACAAACTTACCGGCCAGGCGTGCCGTTTCAATGCGTCGGGCATCGTCCTCGCGAAAACCACGGATCATCCGCAACCCCATGCGAATCGCCGGCTGCCCACCGTGGATCGGTTCCAGGCTGCAATCCCAATCACTGGCGCGCACGTCCACCGCACGGATCTGCAAATGATGCCGACGGGCGTCCTGAAGAATCTGATCCGGGCTGTAGAAACCCATCGGCCAGCTGTTGATCAGCGCGCAGGCAAAGGCCGCCGGTTCGTGGCATTTCAACCAGCAACTGGCGTAGGTCAGCAAGGCAAAACTGGCGGCGTGGGACTCGGGAAAACCATAACTACCGAAGCCTTTGATCTGCTCAAAGATCTGCGCGGCGAATGCTTCTGTGTAGTCATTTTTCAGCATGCCTTCCCTGAGACGTACCTGATGCGGCTCCAGACCGCCGTGACGTTTCCAGGCGGCCATGGAGCGGCGTAACTGGTCGGCCTCGCCGGGGCTGTAATCGGCGGCAACAATCGCAATCTGCATGACCTGTTCTTGAAACAGCGGCACTCCCAGTGTGCGTTCCAGGACTGTTTTCAATTTTTCGGACGGATAGGTTTCAGGTTCCTCTTTATTACGCCGCCGTAAGTACGGATGCACCATACCGCCCTGAATCGGACCGGGACGGACGATAGCCACCTCAATCACCAAGTCGTAAAACTTCACGGGTTTGAGCCGGGGCAACATCGACATCTGCGCTCGGGATTCGATCTGGAATACACCGATGGTGTCGGCACGACCGATCATCTCGTAGGTTTTCGGGTCTTCTTTGGGCACCGTCGCCAGGCTCAGATCCAGGTCACGATGACGGCGCAGCAGGTCGAAACAGCGGCGAATGGCGCTGAGCATGCCAAGGGCAAGAATGTCGACCTTGAGCAGACCGACCATGTCCAGGTCGTCCTTGTCCCACTGGATGATGGTGCGCTCGGCCATGGCCGCATTTTCCACTGGCACCAAGGTGTCCAGTGGCTGTTCGGAAATCACGAAACCGCCCGGGTGCTGGGACAGATGCCGGGGGAAGCCGATCAGTTGCCCGGTCAGGCTCAGCACCCGGCGCAACACCGGGCTGTCCGGATCGAAACCGCCTTCACGCAGGCGTTCCACTGAGGGCGGTTCGTCGCTCCAGTGACCACAACAATCGGCCAGTGCATTGACCTGATCCGGCGGCAAGCCAAGGGCCTTGGCCACATCCCGCACCGCGCCGGCACCGTGGTAGGTACTGACGACTGCCGTGAGCGCCGCGCGGGTCCGGCCGTAGCGCTGAAACACGTACTGCAACACCTCTTCACGGCGCTCGTGCTCGAAATCCACATCGATGTCCGGCGGCTCGTTGCGCTCTTTGGAGAGGAAGCGCTCGAACAGCATGTTCATCAGGCTGGGGTTGATTTCGGTGATGCCCAAGGCATAACACACCGCCGAGTTGGCCGCCGAACCGCGCCCTTGGCAGAGAATTTTTCGATCACGCGCAAAGCGCACGATGTCGTGAACGGTGAGGAAATAACTCTCGTACCCCATCTCGCTGATCAGTTTCAGTTCTTTTTCGATCAGCGCCAGCACTTTGTCTTCCACGCCTTCAGGCCAGCGCCAACGCATGCCCTGCTCGGTCAGTTCGCGCAGCCAGGAGGCTGGTGTCTGACCTTCAGGCACCAGCTCACGCGGGTACTGGTAGCGCAATTGACCAAGGTCGAACGTGCAGCGCCGGGCAATACGCGCGGATTCTTCAAGCAGTTGTGGCGGGTAGAGTGCCTGCAAGGCATCAAGGCTGCGCAAGTGCCGTTCGCCGTTGGGGTGCAGGCGTTGCCCGGCCTCGGCGACGCGCACGTGATGACGGATGGCGGTCATGGTGTCTTGCAAGGCACGGCGCCCACGGGCATGCATGTGCACATCACCGCTGGCCACCGCCGGAATATCCAATGCCGCGGACAAGGCCAGCAAACCCGCCAGCCGTCGGGCATCGTTCTGGCCGCAGTGCAGTTCGACGGCCAGCCACAGCCGGTCGCCGAAAACCTTGCGCAACCAGCGCCCTTCCCCGTCAACCTCGAGGGTATCGGGCATCCACAACGCCAGCAGCCCCGGCAACGGCTCGTTGAAGTCCTCGCGCAGCACCTGATATTGGCCCTTATCCGCCCGACGACGGGCTCGGGTGATGAGTCGGCAAAGCGTCTGGTAACCCTCGAGGCTCTCCACCAAGAGCACCAGTTTCGGGCCATTTTCGATGCGCATTTCGCTGCCGATGATCAGCGGCAACTCCACCTCTTTAGCGGCCTGCCAGGCACGGACGATACCGGCCAGAGTGCACTCGTCGGTGATCGCCAACGCTTGATAACCCTGACGTTTGGCCCGTTCGAACAGCTCGCGGGCACTGGAGGCACCACGCTGGAAACTGAAGTTCGACAGGCAGTGCAGTTCGGCATAGTCGACGCTCATGCGAACCAGCCTTGCAGCCATAAAGGCCCGGCCTCGCCCACCGTCCGATAGGCCCAGGCCTGCTGGCCGGAGCGGGTTTCGATCAGGTAGTAATCGCGACGCACATCGCCGCCATCCCACCAACCGGACTCGATCCGCTCCGGCCCCATGAGGATCCGCGCCGCGCCTTCGTGCACCGGCTGCGGTTCTGTGAGCAGCCAGCCTGGGCGCTGCAGGCCAAGGCTCGGCGGGCACATCTGGCTATCGGCGCTCGGCTGCCAGCTGTGTTCCGGTCGGTGATCGGCCTGCCAGCGCAGCCCCTGCACCGCGTCATCCCCCAGCCGCGCCCGCAGGCGTTCGCGCAGTTGCTCCCAGGGCAAGGATTGCTGTGGGCGCTCGTCGAACAGTTCGCGGTGCTGCGGGACGAACCGAGGCAAGTCATGGGCCACCAGGCGAAAACCTCGTACCGGGGACTCGACTTGCACCTGTTCCAGTCGACCGCGAGCCAGCTCGAAGAGCATCGCCGGATCGCGCTCGGCGCTGAGCAAGCCGACCTTGATCTGCGTATCAGGCAACCCGGCATGCTCCAGCAGCAGATCAAAGCGCTGCACGCCGCTGTCGCGCCCACAGAGAAAAGCCGACAGATCACCGGTGAGCCGGCGCAACGGGAACAGCAACGCCTGATGGGACACGACATCGAAATTCAGCTCGATGCGCACATCAAAGCGATCCGGCGGCAGGTAAAACGCCAAGGCCAGCGATCGGTTCCCCAGCAGCGTGTCGAGGTGCTTAAGCACCTGAGCTTCAAAGCGTCGCGCCAGGGTATGACGCGGCAGCGCCTGAACCTGACTCAAGGCTCGCAAGCCCATGCGCGACAAGGCAATGGCGACGTCCTGTTCCAGCCCGATCCGATCAATAGGCATTTGCCCCAGGACCCGGTGCAAGCTCTCAGTGTCCGCCACCGCCAAACCGTCGTAAGCGTTCGCCAGGACCCGCGCGGCCATCGGATTGGGGGCCGCGACAATGCGATGGCGAAAGCCCAGTTCCGTGAGTTCCGCCCGCAGCCGTGCCTCGAATTGCGGCCAGGGCCCGAACAGCCCCAGACTCGATTCGATTTCGAACAGCAAGGCGCGGGGATAAAACACGCTGACCTGGGAGCTGAAACGGTAGGCCCAGGCCGCAAGAAATTGCTGCCACTGCTCGATATCGGCAACGTCGTATTCGGCGCTGGCAAAGGCTTTGGTCAAGGCATGAGCGGCGGTCAGGGATTGCCCCGGCCGCAGACCGAGCGCCCGAGCGGAGGCATTCACCGCGTGCACCACCCGACGCTGCGCAGTGCCCGTCAGCAGCGCCAACGGTTCTTCGGGATCGGGCCGCTGACGCAGCGCAGCATCCAACGCCAATTGTGGGAAGAGTATGCAGACCCAGCGCATGCCAACCTCAATGCCCTGTAGCAAAGGCAATCGGCGCCGAGTGGGCCAGGCCGCCACGGCACTTGAGCACCCGTAGTTGCGCGGGCCGGGCATCGATGGCGATACGCAAGGCGGCCGGCGAAGGGTTGATGGCTTCCTTGATCGAGCGATAGGCAAACGCCAGGGTCTGGCCGGTTTCGGCGGCCACTTGCAGGCGGCGCAAGGCACGGTCATCGGCCTTCTGCGGCCAGCACAGGACCGCGCCGCAACTGCCCGAACGCAGGCATTGTTCCGCCGCCCATAGCGCATCACGCTCGCTGGCCTGGATCACCGAGAGCTGACGCAGATCCACGCCAGCGTTCTGCCAGGCCTGCGGATACGGCACATGGGGCGGCGCCACCAAGACAATCCGCTCGCCCTCGGCAGATAGTCGCGCCAACGTCGGCCAGACCAACTGCAGCTCACCGACGCCCTGCCCGGCAATCAGGATTTCCGTCAGAGCCGATTCCGGCCAGCCCCCCGTGGGCAACGCCGCGTCCAGCGCTGGATGACCAGTCGGTTGAGGGCTGGCCGGTGGAGCGGCGGGCCGGCCCTTCCAGACCTGGCCGCCATTGAACAGCGTATCTAGAGCAACGACGGCGCCCATCATCCTTGCCTCACCAAGCCGCAGAACACCCCTTCGATGGCCAGGTCCTGATCGGCGTGCACAACGATGGGCGCATAGGCCGGGTTGCGTGGCAGCAAACGCACACGCCCTGCGACCCGCTCAAAGCGTTTGATCGTCACTTCTCCATTGAGCCGCGCCACCACGATCTGACCGTTTTCAGCCTCGGCACTGCGCCGTACGCCCACCAGGTCGCCGTCGAGAATGCCGTCCTCGATCATCGAATCCCCCTGCACCCGCAGCAGGTAATCCGGAATCCGCGAGAACATCGCAGGGTCCAGCATCAGCCGGCTGTGCACCTCGGCATCAGCATCGATCGGCGCACCGGCAGCCACCCGGCCCAGCACTGGAATGTCCAGCAGTTCGGGCCGGGGCGGTTGATTCAATAAGCGAATACCCCGCGCCTGGTTGGCGTTGACCTCAATGAAACCGGCTTCGGTGAGGGCCACCACATGTTTGCGCGCCACGCTGCGCGAAGCAAAACCAAAGGCCTCGGCGATCTCGGCGAGGCTCGGTGGCTGGCCTTGTTGCGCGATGCGGTCGCGTATAAAGGTCAGGATGGCAGTACGGCGGGGGCTTAAAGTCGTCATGGAGTACATTTGTACTCCTATCGGTTTTTTCTGACAAGGGCCGCCAGTCAGCGACTTCCAGCCCGCACACAAATGCCCCATCTACCCAATCTTTAGCCTTTGCGGGCTGTAGTGAAAATGTGGCAGGACATTGCGCAGCTCACATACATTCCGAAAAATGCGCGCCCTTGCGTTAAGCTCACACCATTGTCCGCTACTGAAATCCAGCATACCCATGACAGAAAACGATAACGTCATCACCCTCAATCGAGGCCGAGTCTTTGAAGACACTTGCGGCGAGCCATTTCATCAGGATGAGGTCATTCGTGAGCTGCTCGCCAATACGTTCATCAACACCGATGTGAACGTGTTCGCCATTCGCACGCTGAGCCAATACAAACAGGCCGTGAAATACCTGATGGAGTCATTGCGGGACGACCCTCATGTGGTCGAAAAGATAATGGCTATTGCCATGTACGCTGTTCGATTGACACAAAAGCAGCTCGAAAAAATCGACTCCTTTCCCGCCCGATCATACGCCAGCGCCTTGAAGGCCCTCGCCGATGGCACGCCGGGCTGCATCGAGAAAGCCAAACGAACCCAGAGAATCATCGACAGCGGTTTACGGCCGGTTTCAACACCTGCGAGCAGCAGCGATCCATCCACTGACGCGTAATGGCCTGCCTGTATGAACGCTGACAAGACCACTACGCGTCGAGCGACGCTGCACCACAGAAAGGAAAATTACGTCAACGACTAGCCGATGCGCAGCGCCCGCAAATCGAGCTGGCCATCCTTGAGCGGCGGGCACCAGTAATAGCCGCCGGTAATCGGCCGGCTCATCCGATAGAGGCCATCAACGATGCCGTCTTCCAGGCCACTCATGCGCCGCAGCTGTACTTCGAAGGCGTCGAGGGAATACCCGAAAGCCAGGAACATCAGCCCGGCTCGATCGCCTTCCAACCACGGCATGGAACGGCGCACGACAAAGGCTTCAGGAGCGAAGCTTTCCTGAGCGGTGCGTTTGACGTGGGCTGACTCCGGCGCGTCCTCGAGCTCTTCGTTATCACTCTTGCGTCGACCGATGATGTGATCCTGTTCCTGGGAAGGCATCGCAGCGAAGCCATCCAGGTCGTGTTGCCACTGCTGAATCGCGGCGAAACTGCCGCCGTGCAAGCCATCCGTGCCCTCGCCCACCAACGCTGCCGCCACAGCCGCGTCGTCGTGGGGGTTTTCGGTGCCGTCCTCGTAACCGGTCAAATCGTGCCCAGTCTTGTAGCGGAAGGCTTCGGCCATCTGCACCAGGCGCAACGCCGGGGCCAATGCCGCTTCAACAGCGCGGCTGCGATGCAGCAGCTCGCCACGGTCCTCGCCATGCAGCCAGCACCAGAGTGCGTGCTGGGTCGAAGGGTTATCCACGCCGACGCCCGTCAACGCAGGAAACGCCCGCAGCCCCTCGATCTGACCACCAAGAGCCTGTACCAGCGACTCACCAAACCCGACCACCGCCGCTTTCCCGTCTACCAGTTGCACCAGTTTGTCGATCACGGCCGGCAATGCCTCGGCGGATTCGAGAGTGAAAAACAAATGGCGTGCCTGAGGCGGTACTGGGGTGGCAAGGATGCCCGGCTGGTAGTAACTCATGAGAACTCCTTTTAGAAAGCACAAAGTTTAACCGCCGCGCAGGGACATGTGTTTGCGGTTTCAAGGGGAATGAGCAATCCGCGACAAAAACCGCGACCAGGATTCCAGGGCCGTATTGAGCAATAGCCGAACACCGTTCGATAGATGGAGCATGACAACCCTTGTCGCAATCAGGTAAAACGATTCAGCTATGCTGATCATGGCGCGCTGCCTGAAGACCTTGACCGCTTGGCAGCGCTCCGTGATAACACACCTTATCTGCATCACCCAATCCATACGGGGTAGCGCCATGACCACAGATAACATTCTCGACCACCTGTTCCCCAGCGCCGCGGACATCCCGGAAAAATACCGCCTCAACGGCCAGATCGAACAGCGCGAATACCTCGTCGACGGTGTGTTACAGAGTTGGCCGGGCCCACTTGCGCTGGTGCGTAGCCCGGTCTACCTGACCAGTGAAAACGCGGATGAACAAGTCATCCTTGGTAGCACTCCACTCCTGGATGCCTCGACAGCGTTGACCGCCCTGGATGCCGCCGTTCGTGCCTACGACAAAGGTCAGGGAAATTGGCCGACGATGCGCGTCGCCGAACGCATTCAGCATGTAGAGACTTTCCTCGGTCGCATGCGCGAACAGCGCGAAGCGGTGGTCAAACTGTTGATGTGGGAGATCGGTAAAAACCTCAAGGACTCGGAAAAAGAGTTCGATCGCACCTGTGATTACATCGTCGACACCATCAATGCCCTCAAGGAGCTGGACCGTCGTTCAAGCCGCTTCGAACTGGAACAGGACACCCTCGGCCAGATCCGTCGTGTACCGATGGGCGTGGCGCTGTGCATGGGGCCTTACAACTATCCGCTGAACGAAACCTTCACCACGCTGATTCCAGCCTTGATCATGGGTAACACCGTGGTATTCAAACCGGCCAAGCTGGGCGTGCTATTGATTCGTCCACTGCTGGAAGCCTTTCGCGACAGCTTCCCGGCCGGTGTGATCAACGTCATCTACGGCAGCGGCCGGGAAACCGTCAGCGCGCTGATGGCCAGCGGCAAGGTCGATATCTTTGCCTTTATCGGCACCAACAAAGCCGCCAGTGACCTGAAAAAGCTGCACCCAAAACCGCACCGTTTGCGCGCAGCCCTCGGGCTGGATGCCAAGAACCCCGGCATAGTGCTACCAGAGGTCGATCTGGACAACGCGGTCAACGAAGCGGTGACCGGCTCACTGTCGTTCAACGGTCAACGTTGCACCGCACTGAAAATCCTCTTCGTCCATGAACAGGTGGTCGACAGCTTCATCGAGAAATTCAACCGCAAACTCCAGTCCCTCAAACCGGGCATGCCCTGGGAAAATGGCGTGGCGCTGACGCCACTTCCGGAGTTGGGCAAGGTCGACTACCTGCACTCGTTGGTGGCCGATGCCGTCAGCAAAGGCGCGAAGGTGGTGAACGCCCACGGCGGTGAATCGCGGGGGTCATTCTTCTACCCTGCGGTGCTCTACCCGGTCACCACCGAGATGCGCGTGTATCAGGAAGAGCAATTCGGCCCGGTGGTGCCCATCGTGCCCTACAGTGATCTGGACACCGTGATCGATTACGTACTGGAATCGGACTTCGGCCAACAGCTGAGTATTTTCGGTACCAACTCGACGGAAGTTGGACGACTGGTCGATACTTTCGCCAATCAGGTCGGCCGTATCAACATCAACGCCCAGTGCCAACGCGGTCCGGACACCTACCCGTTCAATGGCCGGAAAAACTCGGCTGAAGGCACGCTTTCGGTTCATGACGCCCTCAGGGTATTTTCGATTCGCACCTTGGTCGCGACTAAATTCCAGGAGAGCAATAAAGAGCTCATCAGCGACATCATCCGTAATCGTGAGTCGAGCTTTCTGACCACCGATTACATATTCTGAGGCCGTCTGCGGAGGATATAACCTGAGTCCGATGAACACCCTGCGATCGCTTCGACTGCCGTCGTTGCTGCGCCGACTTTTGCGTCCTCTGCTGGACCCTTATCGGCGCTATCGCCATGCCCGAGTGATCCATGCTGTGCGGGTCTCACTCGGGCTCCTGGCGACGATCCTGCTGACCACCGGGATCCACCTGCCCCACGGCGAGTGGGCCTCAGTGACCATGTTGGTGGTGATCGGCGGGCTGCAACATCATGGCAATATCGGCAAAAAAGCCGCCGAGCGGGCCATCGGCACCTTGATCGGTGCCGGCGTCGGCCTGTTGCTGGTGGCTCAGCAGGCTTGGCTGGGGATGCCATGGTTGACCTATCTGGGCATGTCGGTGGTCTGCGGGTTCTTCTCGTATCACGCGATCGGCAAGGGCGGTTATACGGCGCTGCTGTCGGCAATCACGGTGTTCATCGTCGCCGGTCATGGCGACAACCCGGTGACCGACGGCCTCTGGCGAGGGGTCGACATTCTCATCGGTATTGCGCTGGCGTTGGCGTTTTCCTTCGCACTGCCGCTGTACGCGGTCTATTCCTGGCGCTACAACCTGGCGAGCGCGCTGCGGGACTGCGCGACGATCTACGGCCGAATCGTCAGTGGCCAATCGGTCACCGACGACGAACACCTCAAACTGATGAACCGATTAAACGGCGCAATGTTGCAACTGCGCTCATTGATGCCGTCGGTGTCCAAAGAAGTGCGGATCTCCATGACCGAACTCGATGCCCTTCAGCGTAACTTGCGAATGTGCGTCAGCACCCTGGAAATTCTTGCCAACACCCGACCGGATGCCAGCGACGAGCAAGCGATGGCCTCAATGCAATCCGCCCTGAAAACCGAGCACCGGCAGATCCGCGTGCAGTTGATCGGCATGGCCCGCGCCCTGAAATCCGGCGCCTCGCAGCGGCTTGATCGCCCCGTCGATGGATCGCAGGACGACTCGACATTGAGCGATCCGGTCTACACCGCGCTGGACGGCTACCGGTTATTGACCCGGCAACTGGCCGCCAACCTCGACAACATGCGCCAACGCCTGGCGAAGACCGCGGTGCATTGGAAGATCTGAAAGCCAGTCACTGCGCCGCAGCTCGACGCAACCCAAATCCCCACCCTTGCTGCATGCCTGCCGCTGCCAGCAGAATCGCGATGACGCCCAGCCACTGCATCAGCTCGAGGCGATGACCAAAGGCGAACCAGTCGACAAAAATCGCCGCAATCGGGTAGATAAATGACAGCGCACCAGTCAGTGCTGTCGGCAGTTTTTGAATCGCACCGTAAAGCAATACGTACATCACACCGGTGTGCACCACACCCAATGTCAGCAGGCTGGCCCAGGCTCCAGACGCCTGCGGCAGCGCGGCGATATTCGCCCACGGCGCCAATAACAGAACGCCGGTGCAGACCTGAATCAGCGCGATCAAATGCGGTGGAGTGCCGGTCAGACGCTTGATGATCAGCGCGGCGAAGGCATAAAGCAGCGCGGCGCCCAGCGCCAAACCGATACCCAACAGGTATTCATTGCCGCCTGCGCCCTGCTCGCCATGAGCGCTGACGATCGCCAGCATCCCGAGAAACGACACACCGAGCCAAAATAGTTTCTGCGCGGTGATCTTTTCTCCGAGAAACAGCGCCGCCAATCCCACCAACATAAAGGGTTGAACGTTGTAGACCGCAGTACCAATGGCAATCGAGGCTCGGGAATAAGAGGCGAACAGCAGCACCCAGTTGCCGACTATCGCCACACCACTGAGCACCGCCAGGATGAATGTGGTGCGGGTCAAAATGCCCGGACGCAGAAAACCCAGCACCGCGCAGATCACCAGCAAGGTTGCAGCGCCAAACACACAACGCCAGAACACCACATCCAGCACCGGCTGCCCGGAAACCAGCACGAACCATCCAATGGTTCCCGAAATCAGCATGGCGGCGGTCATTTCAAACGACCCACGACGTATCGACTTGTCCATCATCAGTCTCCTCAGCAAGAGCCTGAATTATGACAATCCACAGTGAGGCATCTCCAGCCTCAATAGCAGGCTAAAATCAATTTCTGCCTTTCTTATCAAGGCATATTGAACCCTTTGCCTAACGAGGTTTGTATGACCGATGACATCGACCAAGTGTTGATCGCGGCACTGATGGAAGATTCCCGGCGCTCACTCAAAGCCTTGGCGCAGATCAGCGGCCTGTCTTCGCCCAGCGTTGCGGAACGGCTGCGCAGACTCGAAGAGCGCGGCGTGCTCAAGGGTTATACCGTCGAGATAGATCCCAAGTGCTTCGGTTATCAACTCCAGGCTATCGTCCGCATCCGTCCGCTGCCCGGCCGGTTGCAGGACGTCGAACGGCAGATTCAGGCAATCCCCGAATTTACCGAATGCGACAAAGTGACGGGCGACGACTGTTTCATCGCTCGCCTGCACGTTCGCTCGATGGAACAACTGGACACCCTGCTCGATCGGCTTAACAGCTACGCAGAAACCAGTACGGCCATCGTCAAGAAAACCCCGGTGAAACGACGATTGCCGCCGATGGGGTAAACACCACATTCCAGCCACGTTACTACTGAGCAGCTTTCACACAGACAGCAAAAAGCCCGCCGAAGCGGGCTTTTTGCTCAAGGCCTGCGATCAATCGTCGCGGCCCATGATGCCGAACAGCTGCAACAAACTGATGAACAGGTTGTAGATCGACACATACAGGCTGATGGTCGCCATGATGTAGTTACGTTCGCCGCCATGGATGATGGCGCTGGTCTGGAACAGAATGCAGACCGAGGAGAACAGCACGAAGCCAGCGCTGATCGCCAATTGCAGACCGCTGATCTTGAAGAACATGCCCGCCAGCGTCGCGCCCAGCAGGACGAAGAAACCGGCAGTGATGAAGCCGCCGAGAAAGCTCATGTCCTTGCGGGTAATCAGCACATAGGCGGAGAGACCGCCAAACACCAATGCCGTCATCGCAAAGGCCGAGCTGACCACTTCAGCGCCGCCCTGCATGCCCAGGTAACGATTGAGGATCGGGCCCAGCAAGAAACCCATGAAACCGGTCAGGGCGAAAGCCGACACCAGGCCCCAGGCCGAGTCACGGAGTTTGTTGGTGAGGAAGAACAGTCCGTAGAAGCCGATCAGCACTACAAAAACGTTCGGGTAGCCAACGCGCATCTGCTGTGCAACGAACGCCATCACGCCGCTAAATGCGAGGGTGAGTGCGAGTAAGCCGTAAGTGTTGCGCAGGACGCGGCTAACCTCTAGCTGCTCAGCCTGCACGCTGTTATTAACTGCGTAATCCTGTTCGCGCATGGCGACACTCCTGTAGGTTTGAAACGTTCAGTCGCAAAGATCATAACAGACGCCCTGCAACAAGCTACGCAGAGAGTTTGACAGTGTGTTTCATTCAGGTATTATGGCGCCGCAACGCAATACGGAGGTGTGGCCGAGTGGTTTAAGGCAACGGTCTTGAAAACCGTCGACTGTAACAGGTCCATGAGTTCGAATCCCATCGCCTCCGCCATATTTGTACGTTAGAGCCCTGATTATTCAGGGCTTTTTCGTTTCTGGGGTTTGGGTTTCTTTCTGGGCTCGCGCCAATCGTTTCCGCATCTTTTCGGTCATTTCCGCAACTACCCAAAATTTCTGCAGCAATCGAAAGTAAATTTGCCCCTCCCCACGGCGTCCTGCCGACCGAATACCTCACCCCCCAAAACCTACAGCTCGTCGCCTCACATCACGCGCTGCGAAGCTGTCGATTACTGTCTATGCAGGCGATATCAGTAAAGGCAGCACCATGGACAGTGATGAGGCCCGCGACTGAAAAACCCAGAGTCCCTTTTGTTCACTTCGTACAGGGAGTGGCGTCAGGCGTGGCATTGATTTTCAGGAGGTCATCATGTGGCTCAATGAATCCGAGCATGATCTAAGGCGCGACCTTCAGGACGTTGCGTCTGATTTGAGATGGTCAATCGTCGAACTGACGCAAATTGCTGAACGATTGAGCACGGCGGAAAATGAAGCCGATGCTCAGGCCTTGCTGAGAAAATGTGAGGTGCTCCAGGCCGGTGAAAAACTGCTGATGGCGTACGCCGATGAGGTAAAGGCTCGGGTAATCCATCGGACCAAAGCCGAGTAGGTCGCTTGGCAGTCAGATCGTCAGCTTGAGATCAGCGCAAGAGGCTATCCCCCCTGCGGCCTCACCGTGCGTGCGCTCAATCAACTATGAATAATTTGGCGCCCGGACCACTCCAGGATTGATGCGCCTCTGCGTTGTCGCCCACCTGATAACTCATGCCGGCGGTCAATACGAACTTGCGCCCATCTTCGAGGGTGGTTTCCAGTTCACCCTCCATGCAAAACAAAACATGCCCTTTATGGCACCAATGGTCTGCCAGGTAGCCCGGACTGTACTCCACCATGCGCACGCGAATTTGATTCGGCTTGTCACCGAAAAGCCGGGTTCGCCAATAGGCCACTCCAGTCTCGCCCAGGTGTTCTGTTCTTTCGATCTCTGCCCAGTTAGTGACACCAAAAGCGAACGCATCCATTTTCATACATCTATCCCCTATTCCTTTTTTGGCGAGTAACTGCGCCATCAGCCTATCATTCACTTCTTGGGGATCACCACTGCACAATGGATCGTTTTACAGGACGCTCTTATCTATAAGTGGCATGGAATATCCCTATAGATCGTGGTGTAGTAATGCGTGGCTACGCCTGACAAACCAGCAATCAAGGAGTGACCATGGCCTCAACCGAACAGCATCACGAGCTGGCTTTACAGAAATTCCTGGCGCAATACCCGCCCCTCAGGGACGAACTCGACCACCTGAACCCTCTGGCCGCCCAAGCGAAAGGCGAGACGATGGAGCAGTACCGCGATGAGCGTCTGCACGAAGCGTTTGAGGCCGAGGCTGAGCGTTTGGGTTTGTTTGCCTGGGAGCTGACGCTGCAACTGACCGCAGCTACGCCTGAGGATTTCGAAGCCCGGAGGATCGAGGTGCACAAAGAAGTGGCGGAGATGGCCGGTATGGAGTGGGCGGATTACTGCCAATTACATGGGCTCGACATCTGACCGAAAAGCGGATCGAACAGCGGTACCTCATGAAGGATCTATACAGATGATATTTCGCTGATGCTGCCCTCCTCTCCTAAAACCCATACCCACCCTGGCCTGCTACGCACTCGAAAATGGCGAGGTCGTATCGGGCTTTGCCTGGTCGCGTGCCTTTCCATACTGGCCGGAATGACCGACGCCATAGGTTTTATGGCCACCGGTGACTTCGTATCGTTCATGAGCGGCAACACCACTCGTCTGGCGGTAGCCATCAGTGATGGTGACCTGGGGTTGACCCTTAGAATCTTTATCCTCATCGCCACATTCATCGTCGGCAATGCACTGGGCATTCTTGTCAGCCGTTTCGGCGGTCGGCGCGCCCTGCCCTTATTGTTGTGTATAGCGTCCCTTCTATGCGGTGCCGCTGCCTGGCCGTTTGACACTCAGTTGCCCGCCTTGCTGGCCGCGATCATCGCCATGGGGATGCTTAATTCCGCAGTCGAAGAGGTTAATGGCCTGCCTGTCGGGTTGACCTACGTGACAGGCGCACTCTCGCGCTTTGGGCGTGGCCTGGGACGATGGATGCTCGGAGAGCGTCGTAATGGCTGGCGCGTGCAGTTGATACCCTGGACCGGTATGTTTGCCGGTGCAGTCCTCGGCGCGGTGCTGGAGCATCAGCTGGGGCTAAAAGCGCTGTTTGTGAGCGGTCTGATTGCCGCCCTTCTGGGCTTTGCCTCACTGAAGATTCCCCGTCGCTGGCAGCTGGGCTACATGCCGCGCTGATATTGCGTAGTCTGCCCGAGACGCATACCTACAACCTTATCCAGGCAAACGGATTTCGCCGACCCGGCGATAAAGCTTTATCATTGCGCAAGGTTTGCTGACAGAGTCCGTCATGAAGTTCGCCATTGCCCTTTTCTCCGCTGCCCATGCGCCCTCCTCGCGCCGTGCCCTGCTATTCGCTCAGGCGGCGCTGGCCGGCGGCCACGAGATCGTGCGGCTGTTTTTCTATCAGGACGGCGTGCATAGCGCGTCGGGCAATATCGTCACGCCGCAGGATGAGCAAGACGTGCCGTCGCAATGGCGCACATTCGTCACTGAACACCAGCTCGACGGTGTGGTGTGCATTGCTGCCGCTTTGCGCCGTGGCGTGCTAAATGAAGAAGAAGCCCAGCGTTATCAGCGCCCCGCCGTCAATTTGAGCGCGCCTTGGGAATTGTCCGGGCTGGGTCAACTGCATGACGCCGTGCAATCGGCCGACCGACTGATTTGTTTCGGAGGGCCATGAAATGCCTAAATCCTTGCTGATTATCAGCCGACAAGCCCCTTGGTCGGGCCCCGGCGCTCGTGAGGCGTTGGACATTGTGTTGGCCGGCGGGGCATTTGATTTGCCGATCGGCCTGCTGTTTCTGGACGACGGTGTGTTTCAGCTTGCGCCGACCCAGGATGCCAAGGCCGTTCAGCAAAAAGACCTCAGCGCCAACCTGCAGGCGCTGTCGCTGTTTGGTGTTGAAGATGTTTTTGCTTGCAGCAACAGCGTTACGGAGCGTGGATTTTCGTCATTCGGCCGGAACATGGAAGCTGTGCAGCTGCTGAACCCGGAGCAAATTTCCTCGATTATTGATCGTTACGACCAGGTTATAACTCTCTGATGTCGACTTTGCATGTGCTGTCCCATTCGCCGTTTACCGATAACCGGCTGACCAGTTGCCTGCGCTTGCTCGGCGCCCAGGATGCCATTCTGCTCTGCGGCGACGCGGTGTATGCCCTGCAACCCAATAGCGCGCCGCTCAACGCATTGGCGGCGCGGGTCGATACGTTGCGCCTATTCGTCCTGGCGGAAGACTCTCAGGCCCGCGGCCTGCAAGTCCCCGACTGGGTCAAAAGCGTCGATTACCCAGAGTTTGTCGAGCTTTCGATTCACTACGACAAGGTCAACACCTGGCTATGAATTCGCTCACTGTGGGTGCACAAAGCATCGACCTCGATAAAGACGGGTATCTGGTCAACCTGAGTGATTGGTCCATCGATGTGGCCTGTGCGCTGGCCGCTGCCGAAGAGCTCGAACTGAGCGCCGAGCACTGGGAAATTCTCGAATTACTGCGCGGGTTTTATCAAGAGTTCCAGCTGTCTCCGGCGACCCGCCCGCTGATCAAATACACCGCACTGAAGCTGGGCCCGGACAAGGGCAACAGCCTGCACTTGAACCGACTGTTCAAAGGCACTCCCGCCAAACTTGCCGCCAAGCTGGCGGGCCTGCCCAAACCGACGAATTGCTTATGACTGATTTTGCGCCGCTGATGACCGAAACACCCGCCGAGCACCCTTTCGCGCCCTTCGTGCGAATCCTGGGCAAGGGCAAGCGTGGTGCCCGCAGCCTGACCCGCGAGGAAGCTCGCGAGGCCATGGGCATGCTGCTCGACGAGAAAGTCGAAGACACGCAACTCGGTGCCTTCCTGATGCTGTTGCGACACAAGGAAGAAAGCCCGGAGGAGCTGGCCGGCTTCACCGAAGCTGTTCGTGAGCGTCTGAACGCACCCGACTTGAAGGTTGATCTGGATTGGCCGACCTATGCTGGCAAAAAACGTCATCTGCCGTGGTATTTGCTGGCAGCCAAATGCCTGGCGCAAAACGGCGTGCGTATTCTGCTGCACGGTGGCGGCGCACATACCGCCGGACGCCTGTACAGCGAGCAGCTTCTCGATCAATTACAGATCCCGCTGTGCCGCAATTGGCAGCAGGTCGAAACAGCGTTCGAGCAAAGCAACCTGGCATTTATCCCGCTCGGTGATTGGGCGCCCCAGTTGCAACGGATGATCGATTTGCGCAACACCCTGGGCCTGCGTTCGCCGATTCATTCACTGGCACGCATTCTTAATCCACTCGGCGCTCGCTGTGGCCTGCAAAGTATTTTCCATCCCGGCTACCAAGGCGTACACCGCGATGCCAGCGGTTTGCTGGGCGACAACACCATCGTCATCAAAGGCGATGGCGGTGAGATCGAAATCAACCCGGACACCATCAGTCATCTATACGGCACCACGGGTGGCGAAAGTTGGGATGAAGAATGGCCTGCACTGTCCGCCCAGCGCCATGTCAAACCCCCGAGCCTCGACCCCGAGCAACTGAGCGCTCTCTGGCGCGGCGAGGTGCAGGACAGTTACCCGCAACTGGCGCTGATCTCGACCATGGCATTGGCCCTGCGCGGCCTCGGCACGCCGCGAGAGCAGGCGTTCGAACTCGCTCAACAGTACTGGGATGCGCGAGATAAATCGATTTAACCGATCATTAACGCCCAACCTTTGCGCTTTTTGTTCGAATCCATCCGATTAGACTGAACTCCAATGCTTATTAGCCGAGGAGTTTCTGATGGGTTTGCTGATTGAAGGGCGCTGGCGTGACCAGTGGTATGAAAGCAGCAAAGACGGCGCATTCCAGCGCGAACAAGCGCAGCGTCGCCATTGGCTGACCGCCGACGGTAAGCCCGGTCCTACTGGCGAAGGTGGCTTTCGCGCCGAAGCGGGTCGCTATCACCTCTATGTGTCTCTGGCTTGCCCCTGGGCGCACCGCACGCTGATCCTGCGCAAGCTCAAAGGCCTTGAAAGCCTCGTCGACGTCTCTGTCGTCAGCTGGTTGATGCTGGAAAACGGCTGGACCTTCGATAAGGCGTTCGGCTCCAGTGGCGACCGCCTCGATCACCTGACCTACATGCATCAACGCTACACAGCAGATGCATCCGACTATACCGGTCGCGTCACGGTGCCGGTGCTTTGGGACAAACAGCAGAATCGCATCGTCAGCAATGAATCGGCGGAAATCATCCGCATGTTCAATAGTGCCTTCGACGAGTTGACCGGGAATGGTCTGGACTTCTACCCGCAGTCACTACGGGCAGAGATCGATGAGCTGAACGCGCGGATCTATCCAGCGGTGAATAACGGTGTTTACCGGGCTGGGTTCGCCACCTCGCAGACGGCGTATGAAGAAGCCTTCGACGGCCTGTTTGCCGAGCTCGACTGGCTGGAAAAACGACTGGGTGAGAAGCGCTATCTGACCGGCGAATACCTCACCGAAGCCGACATTCGACTGTTCACCACGCTGATTCGCTTCGACACGGTGTATTACAGCCACTTCAAATGCAACCTGCGGCGAATTGCCGATTACCCGAATCTGTCGAACTGGCTACGTGAGCTGTATCAGTGGCCGGGGATTGCCGAGACCGTGGATTTTACTCACATCAAGGGGCATTACTACGCGAGCCACCGCACGATTAATCCTACCGGGATCGTGCCGAAGGGACCGGCGCAGGATTTCAATGCGGGTCATGATCGGGGGCGGTTGAGTGGGAAAGGGGTATGGCAGAAGGCCGAGGTCTGATCAAAGTTTTTTATTGGGCTTGCTGGCCTCATCGCGAGCAAGCCCGCTCCCACATTAGCCCTGCGCCGATCACACCATTGTGAAATGACGCAGATCCAGTGTGGGAGCGGGCTTGCTCGCGATTGGACCGGCGCGATGTCACTGATTCAAATCTGAGACTGAGCCCCTTCGAACCACTTCAGCTTCTCGCGAAGCTGTACCACTTCCCCAACAATCACCAGCGTCGGCGCGTGCACTTCGTGCTCGGCAACCAGCTGTGGAAGGTTGGCCAGCGTGCCGGTAAAGACCCGCTGGTTCGAGGTAGTTCCCTGCTGGATCAATGCGGCTGGAGTATCCGCTGAACGACCATGCTTGATCAGTTCATTGCAGATGATCGGCAAGCCAATCAACCCCATATAAAACACCAGCGTCTGCGCCGGCGCTACCAAATCGCTCCACGGCAGATCCGTGGTGCCATCCTTCAGGTGCCCGGTCACGAAACGCACCGACTGCGCATAATCGCGATGTGTCAGTGGAATCCCGGCATAAGCCGCACAACCGCTCGCCGCGGTGATACCTGGCACGACCTGAAACGGAATGCCCTGGGCCGCCAATTCTTCGATCTCTTCGCCGCCACGGCCGAAGATAAATGGATCGCCGCCTTTGAGGCGCAACACCCGCTTGCCCTGTTTGGCCAGATCAACCAATTGCTGATTGATCTGCTCCTGAGGTATCGCGTGATCCGCCCGACGCTTGCCGACATAGACCCGATCAGCATCGCGACGGCACAGCTCAAGAATCGCCGGAGCGACCAAACGGTCATACAACACCACATCCGCTTGCTGCATCAGCCGCAGGGCACGGAACGTTAGCAGGTCCGGATCGCCCGGCCCCGCCCCAACCAGATAGACCTCACCCGTTGCAACAGGCGCGGTGCCATTGATTTTGGCTAGCAACAAGCGCTCGGCTTCCGCGCCTTGCCCGGCCAGTTGGCGGTCGGCAATCGGCCCCTGGAATACATCTTCCCAGAACGCCCGACGCTGCTGCACATCCGGAAACAGACCTTTGACCTGGTTACGAAAGCGCGCCGCCAAACCCGCCAGCTGGCCGTAGGTCGACGGAATCCAGGTTTCCAGCTTGGCGCGAATCAGCCGTGCCAGCACCGGCGCATCGCCGCCGCTGGAGACTGCGATAATCAATGGCGAACGGTCGACGATCGCCGGGAAAATCACGCTGCACAATGCCGGAGCATCGACCACGTTCACCGGCACGCAACGCTGATGCGCATCTTTGGAAACCTGCGCGTTGAGCGGTTCGTCGTCAGTGGCGGCGATAATCAGCACACAACCATCGAGATCAGCCTCGGCATAACCGCGCAAAATCAATTCACCGCCACTGCTCTGCACCAACTCGCGCAGCTGGCTTTCTATCTCAGGTGCAACCACCCGCAGCAGCGCCCCGGCATCGGCCAGCAAGCGGGATTTGCGCAAGGCAATCTCCCCCCCGCCGACGACCAACACACGACTGCCACGCAGGTTGTGGAACAGCGGCAGAAATTCCATTTAGCCGATGACCTCAATGCCACCCATGTACGGTTTGAGCACGGCCGGCACACGGATCGAACCGTCGGCCTGCTGATAGTTTTCCAGAACCGCCACCAGCGTACGGCCAACTGCCAGACCAGAACCGTTCAGGGTGTGAACCAGTTCAGGTTTGCCGGTTTCCGGGTTACGCCAGCGCGCCTGCATACGGCGAGCCTGGAAGTCACCGCAGTTGGAGCACGACGAAATCTCGCGGTATTTGTCCTGGCTTGGGATCCAGACTTCCAGGTCGTAGGTCTTGACCGCGCTGAACCCCATGTCGCCAGTGCAGAGCGCCAGCACGCGATACGGCAGCTCCAGCAGTTGCAGAACTTTCTCGGCGTTGCCGGTGAGGCCTTCCAACGCTTCCATGGACTGGCTCGGCTCGACGATCTGGACCATCTCGACCTTGTCGAACTGGTGCTGACGAATCATGCCGCGGGTATCGCGACCCGAGGCACCGGCTTCACTGCGGAAGCACGGCGTATGGGCGACCAACTTCAACGGCAGAAGCTTGGGATCGAGAATCTCGCCGGACACGATGTTGGTCAGCGACACTTCGGCGGTCGGGATCAGGTACAGGTCGGCTTCGCCTTCGCGGCTGATCTTGAACAGGTCTTCTTCGAACTTCGGCAATTGACCGGTGCCTTGCAGCGCCGGCGCCTGAACCAGATACGGGGTGTAGGCTTCTTCGTAACCGTGTTCATTGATGTGCAGGTTGATCATGAACTGCGCCAGCGCGCGGTGCAGACGAGCGATCGGCCCGCGCAGCAACGCGAAACGCGCGCCAGAAAGCTTGGCCGCGGTCTCGAAGTCCAGCCAACCGAATTTTTCGCCCAACGCAACGTGGTCCTTGACCTCGAAATCGAAGGTGGTCGGTTTGCCCCAGCGACGCACTTCGAGGTTGGCCTCTTCATCGGCGCCAATCGGCACGGACTCGTGAGGCAGGTTCGGGATATTCAGCAAGATCGAATCCAACTCGCTCTGGATCGCGTCCAGCTCGACTTTACCGGTATTCAGCTCGTTCCCCATGCGCTCGACGTCGGCCATCAACGGCGCGATGTCTTCACCGCGCTGCTTGGCCTGACCGATGGATTTGGAGCGTGCATTACGTTCAGCCTGCAGTTGTTCGGTGCGGGTCTGGACGGTCTTGCGCTGTTCTTCCAGCGCTTCGATGCGTGCAACATCCAGGGTGAAGCCACGGGATGCCAGGCGATCCGCTACGTCCTGGAGGTTGCTACGTAACAGTTTGGAATCGAGCATGTCGGTCTCTCGTTTATCAAAGTTTGGTCAAGGACAGGCCAGCCCAGGTCGCGAGCAGCCCGCCGAATACGCTGATAGCCGCATAGCCCAAGGCCAGCGGCGCTTGCCCGGTTTCCAGCAAGCGCACCGTATCCAGTGAAAAGGATGAAAATGTCGTCAGGCCGCCAAGAAAACCCACCATCAATCCGGCACGCACCTCAATAGGCACCTCCGGACGCAGCATGAACAGGCCATACAAGAAGCCAATCAATAGGCAGCCCACGATATTAACGGCCAGCGTCGCGGTATAGAAGTGCCGCGGCCAATTAGCGTTGATCCAGTTACCGGTAGCAAAGCGCAGCAGGGTGCCCGCGACTCCGCCGACGGAGACCGCGACAATCAATGGAATCAAGGCTTTCTCCGCTGTTTTGGGCTGCGCCGGTCCAGTTCTGCGAGGTGATTGAGCTTCTCGCCGATTTTCAGTTCCAGGCCACGGGGCACCGGCTGGTAGAAGTGCTGCGGCTCAAGATCGTCCGGGAAGTAATCCTCACCGGCGGCGTAAGCATCGGGCTCATCGTGGGCATAACGGTATTCGTCGCCATAACCCAGCTGCTTCATCAGCTTGGTCGGCGCGTTGCGCAAATGCAGCGGTACTTCCAGAGAGCCGTGTTCGGCGGCACTGCGCATGGCGGCCTTGAAGCCCATGTACACCGCATTACTTTTGGGTGCGCAGGCCAGATAGGTGATGGCCTGGGCCACCGCCAATTCGCCTTCGGGACTGCCGAGGCGCTCTTGAACATCCCAAGCCGCAAGACACAGGCTCAGGGCGCGCGGATCGGCATTACCAATGTCTTCGCTGGCCATGCGCACCACACGCCGCGCCAGGTACAACGGATCGCAACCGCCGTCGAGCATGCGCGCGAACCAGTACAGCGCGCCGTCCGGGTTGGAGCCGCGCACCGATTTGTGCAGCGCGGAGATCTGATCGTAAAAGGCCTCGCCACCCTTGTCGAAACGTCGTCGGGTATCACCCAGCAGGCTTTGCAGCAGGTCGACACCGATTTCGGTACCGTCTTCGGCCAGATCGGAAGCGTTCTCCAGCAGATTGAGCAAACGTCGGCCGTCGCCATCGGCTGCCGACAGCAGCATTTTGAAACCCTCATCACTGAGGCTCAGTTGCCGCTTGCCGAGGCCGCGCTCTTCGGTCAGCGCGCGCTGCACCAGTTTGTGCAGTGCCGCCTCATCAAGGCTTTTGAGGACGTAGACGCGAGCGCGGGACAGCAGTGCGTTGTTCAACTCAAAGGACGGGTTTTCTGTCGTCGCGCCGATAAAGATCAACGTGCCGTCTTCGACATAGGGTAGAAACGCGTCCTGCTGCGACTTGTTGAAGCGATGCACTTCGTCGACGAACAGAATGGTTCGCTTGCCGTATTGCCCAGCCTGTTGCTTGGCGATATCGACCGCCTGACGAATCTCTTTGACCCCGGCCAGCACCGCCGAGACCGTTTCGAAATGTGCATCCGAGACTTTCGCCAGCAAGCGCGCCAGCGTGGTTTTACCCACCCCTGGCGGCCCCCAGAAAATCATTGAATGCAGGGCACCCTGCTCAAGGGCTTCGCGCAAAGGCTTGCCGCGAGCGAGCAGGTGTTCCTGACCGACGTACTCGTCCAGATTGGTCGAGCGCAAGCGCGCGGCCAGGGGCTGAGCAATCGGGTCACTTCGAAACAGGTCCATGGCAGCGTTTGAAACCTCTTGGCTCTTTATTCCCGCTCTTTATTCCTGGATCACGTCGGCACCCTTGGGGATGTCGAACTTGAACTTGGACGCGGAGATCGCCTCATTGGCCTTGACCCCGGTGAACAGGATGTTAGTGCGCTGACCGACGCTGTCGATCAACTGCATGTCATTGACCATGCCGTTGCGGAACGACAGACGCAAGCTGTCGAACAGGGTGTCTTTGGTTTTCGGCTTGAGGGTGAAGTCGATCACGCCGCCAGCTTCCTTGGCACTGATGTCGAAACTCTCGCTGATCTTGGACACGTCACCGGACAGCAGCAAGGCCGGGGTCTGGGTCAGGCGTTGATCGAGCTTCTTGATGGTGACCTGCTCCAGGTCCGGATCCCACAGTGAAACTTTCTTGCCATCAGACACCATCAATTGCTCTTGCGGCGCATCGGTATGCCAGTAGAACAGTCCAGGACGCTGCAAAGCCATATCGCCGGCCGTTTCCTGTAACTGGGTGCCGCTGCCGTCGAGGGTCAGCTGCGAGAAGCGCGCCGTCAACGTCTGCGATTTTTCGAGCAGTTGGGTCAGACGCGCCACAGCTTTGTCATCGGCGTGGGCCGAAAGCGTGGTTAAAGCCAGTACCGGCAGCAACAGCATGCGGATAAGACGCATGGGAGTCCTCATAAAATTCGTTGGATGCGGGCGGCGTGTCGCCACGCCGCTTAATGTCAGATCAGTGGTCAGTCGCGCATTGGCGCCGGCGCTAATACTTCACGGGAGCCATTGGTGTTCATGGAGGTCACAACCCCGGCCATTTCCATGGCCTCGATCATGCGAGCGGCGCGGTTGTAGCCGATTTTCAGCTTGCGCTGCACGGCCGAGATGGAGGCGCGACGGCTTTCCAGAACGAACTGCACTGCTTCGTCGTAAAGCGCATCGGTTTCGCTGTCTTCGTCGCCGCCACTGCCGCCGTCAAAGCCGCTACCGGCCTCCTCGACACCGGCGAGGATCTCGTCGTTGTATTCCGGCGCGCCACGCAGTTTCCAGGCTTCAACCACCCGGTGAACCTCGTCATCGGAGACGAAGGCACCGTGGACGCGGATCGGCAGACTGGTGCCCGGCGGCATGTAGAGCATATCGCCATGGCCCAGCAGTTGTTCGGCGCCGCCCTGATCGATGATGGTCCGCGAGTCGATCTTGCTCGATACCTGGAACGCCATACGCGTTGGAATGTTCGCCTTGATCAGACCGGTGATCACGTCAACCGACGGACGCTGGGTCGCGAGGATCAAGTGGATACCGGCAGCACGGGCCTTCTGGGCGATACGGGCGATCAGCTCTTCAACCTTCTTGCCGACGATCATCATCATGTCGGCGAACTCGTCCACGACCACGACGATGGTCGGCAGCTTGGTCAGCAGCGGAGCTTCGTCGTGAATGCTTTCGCGCTTGTACAAAGGATCGGTCAACGGCGTGCCGGCGTCCTGAGCTTCCTTGACCTTGGCATTGAAGCCCGACAGGTTACGCACGCCCATCTTCGCCATCAGCTTGTAGCGCCGCTCCATCTCGGCGACGCTCCAGCGCAGGGCGTTAGCCGCGTCCTTCATGTCAGTTACTACCGGGCAGAGCAAATGCGGAATGCCTTCGTAGATCGATAGCTCAAGCATTTTCGGGTCGATCATGATCAGCTTGGCGTCTTCCGGGCCAGACTTGAACAGGATCGACAGGATCATCGCGTTCACACCCACCGACTTACCAGAACCTGTGGTACCGGCAACAAGTAAGTGAGGCATTTTTGCCAGGTCGGTGATGACCGGCTTACCGCCGATATCATGACCCAGGGCCAGGGTGACCGGAGACTTGAAGTTATCGTACTCAGGTGTCGACAGCACTTCGGAGAAGCGCACGATCTGCCGATCTTCGTTGGGAATCTCGATACCTACGGTGGTCTTGCCGGGAATCACTTCCACCACCCGCACGCTGGTCACCGCCAGCGAACGCGCGAGGTCCTTGGCCAGGTTGGAAATACGGCTGACCTTGACCCCGGCGGCCGGTTGAATTTCGTAACGGGTAATCACCGGGCCCGGATGGATCGAGTCGACCGAGACTTCGACGCCGAATTCCTTGAGCTTGATTTCCAGCAAGTGGCCGACCGCAGCCAGGGACTCAGGGGAATAGTTGAGTTGTTTCTTTTCCGCCGGGTCGAGAATAGAGATAGGTGGCAAGGTGCCTTCGACCGCGCTATCGACGAACAACGGCGCCTGCTTCTCTTTTTCAACGCGCGTGCTTGGCGCCGGTGCTTTGGGCGGCGCTGGAGCAATCACGGGTGGAACCTGTTTCTCGCGATCGGACATGTGCTTGCTCAGGGCCTGCTCACGCTCGATCAAACGTTCTTTGACTTTGGCCTGTTCACGCTTATCGGTCACAGTCGGGGCAACTACCTCGTTGACCCGCTTATCGACTTCACGCAATTGCGCAACCAGTTGCTTGCGCTCATTACGCGCCGCCCACCAGCGATTGGCGGCACCCTGAAACAGTTCGAACAGATCAAGGGTGATCTTGCCGGTCACGTCCATGACCTTGAACCACGAAAGGTCGGTGAATACCGTCAGGCCGAACAGAAAAAGGGCGATAAACATCAGGGTGCTGCCCTGAATGTTGAGCGCGTTCTTCGCCAGGTCACCGAGGCTTTCGCCCAGAGCACCGCCGGCGCCCGCAGGTAAGCCAGTCGGCGCATGGAAGTGGATGTGTGCCAGGGCAGCGCCCGACAGCACCAAAAATACCAGACCGATCAGACGCCAGGAAAACAGCCAGCCGCTCCACAGCCATGGTTCGTGGCGCTGACGGAAAATCTGATAAGCCTTGATCGCCAATAGCAACGGGAAGATATAAGCGAAATAACCCAGCACCATGAACAGAATATCGGCGCTGTAGGAGCCCGCAGGCCCGCCGAAGTTCTGCACATTTTCAATTTTGCTGTTGTGACTCCAGCCCGGATCGTCCTTGCCATATGTCAACAATGCCATCATCAGGAACAGGCATAAGGCTCCAATGGCAATCAGCGCACCTTCCTTTAACCGGTAGTGCAGTTGCTGACGCCAGAGCGGAACTACTGTTTTAGGTGTAGCGGTGGATTTCTTCAAAACGCGTCTTTTCCTGCGCCTGTAGCGCGACCAACTGTTGATTGACTATAAAAAACTGCTCAATACGAGCAGGTAACAAAGTTAACGAGCGCAACTGCAGCTACTTTTAACACTCTAGCCCTGCATTTCGAAACCATAGGAACTGCCGCAGGCCCGATCTTTCAATGCCAATGATTATCCAATAAATGGTTACAAACAGGCATTGTACGGGTTTGTCCGCCCGATGCCACGCCAGAACGGCTTCGGTGTAGCATAGCCAACAGCACTTTACGCGCGGTTCAATTTGAGCATGCATTCTCTTTTGTGACAAAGGCTTATGAGGTGTTTTTATGAGCGAAGCGAAGCATTCACGCCTGATCATCCTGGGTTCAGGCCCCGCCGGTTACAGCGCCGCCGTTTATGCCGCTCGCGCCAACCTCAAGCCGATGGTCATTACCGGCCTGCAAGCCGGCGGTCAACTGACCACCACCATTGAAGTCGACAACTGGCCGGGCGACGTGGAAGGCCTGACAGGCCCGGTGCTGATGGAGCGCATGCAAAAACACGCTGAGCGTTTCGACACCGAGATCGTCTACGACCACATCCATACTGCAGAGTTGCAGCAGCGTCCGTTTATCCTCACCGGCGATAGCGGCACTTATACCTGCGACGCACTGATTGTTGCGACCGGCGCCTCCGCGCAATACCTGGGCCTGCCTTCCGAAGACGCCTATGCCGGTAAAGGCGTCTCGGCCTGTGCAACCTGTGACGGTTTCTTCTACCGCAATCAAGTGGTCGCGGTGATCGGTGGCGGCAACACCGCCGTGGAAGAGGCGCTTTATCTGTCCAATATCGCCAAGGAAGTTCACCTGGTTCACCGACGCGACAAGCTGCGCTCGGAGAAAATCCTCCAGGACAAACTCTTCGACAAGGTCGCCAACGGTAATATCCGCCTGCACTGGAACCAAAACCTCGACGAGGTGCTGGGCGATGCCAGCGGTGTAACCGGCGCCCGCCTGCGGGACAGTAATACAGGCGAGACCAAAGACCTGGCATTGACCGGCGTATTCATCGCCATCGGCCACAAACCCAACACCGACCTGTTCCAGGGCCAACTGGAAATGCGCAACGGCTACCTGCTGATCAAGGGCGGCAGCGAAGGCGATGCTACGACAACCGGCATTGAAGGCGTTTTCGCGGCTGGCGACGTCGCCGATCATGTCTACCGCCAGGCCGTTACCTCCGCCGGAGCCGGCTGCATGGCGGCACTGGACGCCGAGAAGTACCTCGACGATAACTGATCACCTAGTGCCTCACGGCGGGCCATACGACCCGCCATCGCCCTCCCCTTCTGCAAGTCTGAATGCCATGCTGACCTGGTTACAACGCAACACCCTGACCTTCCCGCCGCTGGAAAAAGCCATGCGCGATCCCAATGGATTGCTCGCCGCGGGTGGCGATCTGTCTGCCGATCGCTTGATCCAGGCCTACCGCCATGGCTGCTTTCCATGGTTCTCGGAAGGCCAGCCGATTCTCTGGTGGTCGCCCGATCCGCGCACCGTGTTGTTCCCGGAGGAACTGCATGTCTCCCGCAGCCTGAACAAACTGCTACGCCAGCAGCGTTATGAGGTGACCTTCGACCGCGACTTTCGGTCGGTCATCCGGGCTTGCGCCGCTCCACGCGACCATGCAGATGGCACCTGGATCACCGATGCCATGCAGACGGCTTACCTGCATTTGCATGAGCGTGGCTATGCACACTCGGTCGAGGTCTGGGATCAAGGCGTTTTGGTCGGCGGACTCTACGGACTGGCGATGGGGCAACTGTTTTTCGGCGAATCAATGTTCAGTCGCGCCGACAACGCCTCGAAGTTCGGTTTCGCGACACTGGTCAAACACCTCCAGGAATGGGGTTTCGTGCTGATCGACTGCCAGATGCCTACCGACCATCTGCGCAGCCTGGGGGCACGCGCCATACCTCGCAGCCGTTTTGCCGGCTACCTGCAGCAGCACCTCGATCAACCCAACACTGCCACCTGGGTTTCCTAGGCGACTTCTCTCAGGCTGGCTTACACTTAATTCAAAAGCTTAATCCCGAGGGTTGATCATGACCGAGTTGGCGCGTTTGAAGTTTTATGCCACTCAGCCCCACTCTTGCAGCTATCTGCCCGAAGAACAGGCCACCACGCTGTTCCTCGATCCTAGTCAGCCCATGGATGTGCATGTCTACGCAGATCTCTCAGAAATGGGTTTCCGTCGCAGTGGCGACCACCTTTACCGGCCGCATTGCCAAAACTGCAATGCCTGTGTTCCGGCGCGAATTCCCGTGGCGCAATTTCAGCCTAATCGTCAGCAGAAACGCATCTTCAAGCGCAATGCCGATCTTCAGGTTCGGCCTGCAAAACCCGGTTTCAGCGAAGAATATTTCGATCTTTACCAACGCTACATCGAGCAGCGCCATGCTGATGGCGATATGTTTCCGCCCAGTCGCGATCAATTTTCAACCTTTTTGGTCCGCGACCTGCCGTTCTCAAGATTCTATGAATTCCGTCTCGAGGGGCGCCTTTTGGCGGTAGCCGTCACCGACCTGCTACCCAACGGCTTATCGGCGGTCTACACCTTCTACGAACCCGAGGAAGAACGCCGCAGCCTGGGTCGCTACGCGATTCTCTGGCAAATTGGCGAGGCCCGACGCCTGGAACTGGACGCGGTCTACCTTGGGTACTGGATCAAAAACTGCAAAAAGATGAACTACAAGACCCAATATCGCCCCATCGAGCTGCTGATTAATCAGAGGTGGGTCACCTTAAACTAGAAGCCCTTGGCTTAAACCCCATTTTTCGGGCACAATGCACGCCGCTTTTGCCTGGCGCAGTTGCACCGGGCCATTCATTGGATACCGAGGGCTTTACTGCATGTCGAAAGAAGACAGCTTCGAAATGGAAGGCACTGTCGTCGACACCCTGCCCAACACCATGTTTCGTGTGGAGTTGGAAAATGGGCACGTCGTAACCGCGCATATCTCCGGCAAGATGCGCAAGAACTACATTCGTATTCTTACCGGTGACAAAGTGCGCGTCGAGCTGACGCCCTATGACTTGAGCAAAGGGCGCATCACTTACCGCGCTCGTTAAACAAGTCAATACAGAACGCCCGGCTTATGCCGGGCGTTTTTGTTTGTCGACCAAACGCCAGACAGCAAAAAGGCGCCTTTCGGCGCCTTTCGCTTTACAGCAACAACTGTCAGGCCATTTCAGCCGTGGTCTCGAACTCGAAGGTCAACTCGTCGTCCTTGAGGTCGATGTGCACCACACCGCCATGCTCGGCCAGTTCGCCAAAGAGAATTTCCTCGGCCAGCGGACGCTTGATTTTGTCCTGAATCAAGCGAGCCATTGGTCGCGCACCCATCTGCACATCGTAACCACCCGCCGCCAGCCAGCCACGGGCAGCATCGGTCACTTCGAGCAGTACACGCTTGTCTTCCAGCTGCGCCTGAAGTTCGGTAAGGAACTTGTCCACCACGCTTTTGATGACCTCATGACTGAGGCGACCAAACTGGATAATGGTGTCCAGACGGTTACGGAATTCTGGCGTGAAGCTTTTCTTGATCGCTTCCATCGCATCAGAAGAGTGATCTTGATAAGTGAAGCCGATTGACGCACGCGCTGCAGTTTCGGCACCGGCGTTGGTCGTCATGATAACGATCACGTTACGGAAATCTGCCTTGCGCCCATTGTTATCGGTCAGCGTACCGTGGTCCATGACCTGCAACAGCAGGTTGAAGACCTCTGGATGCGCCTTCTCGATCTCATCGAGCAACAGCACGCAGTGAGGCTGCTTGGTGATCGCTTCGGTCAGTAAACCACCCTGATCGAAACCAACGTAGCCTGGAGGTGCACCGATCAAGCGGGAAACGGTGTGACGCTCCATGTACTCGGACATATCGAAGCGAACCAGCTCGATTCCCAGCGCCTTGGCCAGCTGCCGTGCGGCCTCGGTTTTACCAACACCCGTAGGGCCTGCGAACAGGAACGAGCCCACTGGCTTGTCAGGCGACTTCAGGCCGGCACGTGACAGCTTGATCGCAGTCGACAAGGAGTCGATCGCGGCATCCTGCCCAAACACTGTCAGCTTCAAATCACGCTCAAGGTTACGCAGCAGCTCTTTGTCCGAGCTTGTGACGTGCTTAGGCGGAATCCGCGCGATTTTCGCGACGATGTCCTCGACCTGAGGCACCTCGATGCGTTTCACACGCTTCTCGATTGGCTGCAGGCGCTGATAGGCACCCGCCTCGTCGATAACGTCGATCGCCTTGTCCGGCATGTGCCGATCATTGATGTAACGCGATGCCAGCTCAGCTGCGGCACGCAAAGCCTCATCACTGTATTCGATACCGTGATGCTGCTCGAAGCGCCCCTTGAGGCCTCTGAGAATGCCAATGGTGTCTTCTACCGAAGGTTCAGACACATCGACCTTCTGGAAGCGACGAGCCAGGGCACGATCCTTCTCGAAGATTCCGCGGAATTCCTGGAAGGTGGTCGAGCCGATACAACGGATATCACCCGAAGACAGCAACGGCTTGAGCAGGTTCGAGGCATCCATGACACCACCGGAAGCCGCACCGGCACCGATGATTGTGTGGATTTCGTCGATGAACAGGATCGCCTGCGGACGTTTTTTCAACTCGTTGAGCAACGCCTTGAAGCGCTTCTCGAAATCGCCGCGGTATTTGGTCCCGGCCAGCAACGCCCCCAGATCCAGGGAGTAGACAACGCTATTGGCCAACAGATCAGGCACCTGATTGTCGACGATGCGCTTGGCCAGACCTTCGGCGATCGCGGTTTTACCCACGCCCGCCTCACCCACCAACAGCGGGTTGTTTTTGCGTCGCCGCGCCAGAATCTGCGCAACCCGCTCAACCTCCAGCTCCCGGCCTACCAACGGATCTATTCGACCCTGGCGCGCGAGTTCGTTGAGGTTGCTGGCATAAGCATCCAGAGGATTGCCTGAAGAAGAAGACTCACCGCCCTCGTCGTCCTGCATATCTTGCTCACCTTCAGAGTGATCGCCGTGCCCTGGCACTTTCGAAATGCCGTGAGCGATGTAGTTGACGACATCGATGCGCGCAACGCTCTGCTGTTTCAGCAGAAACACTGCCTGACTCTCTTGCTCACTGAAGATTGCGACCAGCACGTTGGCACCAGTCACCTCGCGTTTGCCCGAGCTCTGTACGTGAAAGACAGCACGTTGCAGTACACGCTGGAAGCCCAGGGTTGGCTGGGTTTCGCGATCCTCATCATGGATAGGGATCAATGGCGTGGTGGAGTCGATGAACTCCTGCAGGTCATGCTTGAGTTTGTCGAGGTTTGCGCCGCAGGCACGCAGAACGGTGGCGGCTGCCTCATTGTCCAATAGAGCCAACAGAAGGTGCTCGACCGTCATGAATTCATGACGTTTTGAGCGGGCTTCCTTGAAGGCCAGATTGAGGGTGACTTCGAGCTCGCGGTTTAACATAGCTTCACCTCATACCCAAGTGGTCGGCGTTAACCGTCCTTCTCGATTTCACAGAGTAGCGGATGCTGGCTTTCCCTGGCGTACTGGTTGACCTGCATGGCCTTGGTCTCGGCGATGTCGCGGGTAAACAATCCACATACTGCCCGTCCTTCTGTATGAACGGCCAGCATTACCTTGGTCGCCAGCTCTCGATTCAGGTTAAAAAACACCTCGAGCACTTCGACGACGAAATCCATCGGTGTGTAGTCATCGTTGAACAAAACCACCTTGTACATCGGCGGCGCCTGTAAGGCGGGCTTAGCCTCCTGTACAGCCAAGCCAGCGGAATCGTCGTCGTGTAAATCCGGGCGATCCTGATTGAATGTTAGTCGAATCTGGCTGATTGCATGCATGGAAAGAAAGGTTCGTTAGTTGAACAAATACAGTGGTGGGGGCGCTCGGGCAGGATTTCAACTCTGACCGCCCGGTCACCTTGACTATCGGCAAAACGGTGTTACAACCAATAGAGCCCACAGTGGGTAAAAAAGGTCTGCACAGTCAACCAGATTTCCTGGTTTGGGTGCCGATGAACTGGATGATACTCCAGTGATGGAGTCTGTTGCAGAGGGATATGAGCATGGCGAGCGGCAAGGTCAAGTGGTTCAACAATGCCAAAGGGTATGGATTCATCAACGAGGACGGCAAGGACGAAGACTTGTTTGCCCATTACTCGGCCATCAAGATGGACGGTTATAAAACCCTGAAAGCAGGCCAGGCCGTGAGTTTCGATATCATCCAGGGGCCAAAGGGCCTGCACGCGGTCGAAATCAAGGCTGCCATTGCACAGCCAGCTCCGCTGCCCACGCCGAACCAACACGAAACCACGACGAGCTAAACACCACCAAACATCCAGCCATAAAAAAACCGGCCGACTCAATCGCTTGAGTCGGCCGGTTTTCGCTTAGCGCGGATCAGCTCACATGTGAGAGATCAGAGCGTCGCCGAACGCGGAAGAAGACAGCAATTTTGCGCCGTCCATCAGACGTTCGAAGTCATAGGTCACAGTCTTGGCCGAGATAGCGCCGTTGGTGCCTTTGATGATCAGGTCAGCCGCTTCGGTCCAGCCCATGTGGCGCAGCATCATTTCAGCAGACAGGATCAGCGAACCCGGGTTCACCTGGTCTTTGCCGGCATACTTTGGAGCAGTACCGTGGGTGGCTTCGAACATGGCGATGGTGTCGGACAGGTTGGCACCTGGCGCGATACCGATACCGCCCACTTCGGCCGCCAGGGCGTCGGACAGGTAGTCACCGTTCAGGTTCAGGGTCGCGATCACATCGTATTCAGCCGGGCGCAGCAGGATCTGCTGAAGCATGGCGTCGGCGATGGCATCTTTGACGATGACGTTCTTGCCGGTTTTAGGGTTCTTGAACTGCATCCAAGGCCCGCCGTCGAGCAACGTAGCGCCGAATTCTTCAGCCGCCACTTCATAGGCCCATTCTTTGAAGGCACCTTCGGTGAACTTCATGATGTTGCCTTTGTGCACGATGGTCAGCGAGTCGCGGTCATTGTCGACAACATACTGCAGGGCCTTGCGCGCCAGACGCTTGGTACCTTCCAAAGAAACCGGCTTGATGCCGATGCCGCAGTTCTGGTCGAAACGGATTTTGGTAACACCCATCTCGTCTTTCAGGAATTTGATGACCTTGATTGCTTCTGGCGAACCGGCTTTCCACTCGATACCGGCATAAATGTCTTCCGAGTTTTCACGGAAGATAGTCATGTCGACGTCGCCTGGCTTCTTGACCGGGCTAGGTACGCCTTCGAACCAGCGTACTGGACGCAGGCAAACGTACAGGTCCAGTTGCTGACGCAAGGCAACGTTCAGGGAACGGATGCCACCGCCAACCGGGGTGGTCAGCGGGCCTTTGATGGAAACGACGTAGTCTTTGACAGCGTCCAGAGTTTCCTGAGGCAGCCAGGTGTCCTGATCGTAGACCTGGGTGGCCTTCTCGCCGGCGTAGACTTCCATCCAGGAGATTTTGCGATCGCCGCCGTAAGCTTTCTTAACAGCAGCATCGACAACCTTGATCATAACCGGGCTGATATCGACGCCAATACCATCACCTTCGATGAAAGGGATGATCGGGTTGTTAGGAACATTGAGAGAATGGTCTGCATTGACGGTGATTTTGTCGCCGACTGCTGGAACCTGAATCTTCTTGTATCCCATGCTGAACTCCGTTGTGTGGATTGAACATCTGGCTGCGCTGGAGCGTAACCCAGTTGAATCTGGACGGAAACCTTATGTTCCATACGTCCAGGGCCGAACCTATACTCTTTGCTGCTTACAAGCCTGAAAGCAAAGGGAAAACCGACAAAGTTCAGTACTGAGACGATCAGTGTACGGCGACACCCGAACGCGTTCCTTTAGACCAATGGATGTCATCTCGAATACGCGACCTATCGTCGCAACACTAAAGACCTATGTATAATGCGCCGGTGACCACAGAGTCACACCGGCTGACCTGTCTGGAATGAGACTTTCAAGCCCGAAAACGCTGGGTTGTTACCGCGACCCGGCCGTCCGACGCTCGACTGATGCACCCAACATCACCGCGAAGAAACCTCGACTTTCGGCTCATGGATGACTTTGAACGAAAGCGCCCACCCTGCGCATCTCGAGATTCCGAGCACGCCTAGCAAAGAAGAGAGTTAATCCGAATATGCCCACCCGCTCGAAGATCATCTACACCTTCACCGACGAAGCCCCAGCCCTCGCCACCTACTCACTGCTACCTATCATCGAAGCCTTCACGGCCTCGGCTGATATCGCCGTGGAAACCCGCGACATCTCTCTTGCAGGACGCATCCTTGCCAGCTTCCCCGAGCAGCTGGGCGCAGGCAAAGCCGTGTCGGACCACCTCGCCGAACTAGGCGACCTGGCCATCACCCCCGAAGCCAACATCATCAAACTGCCGAACATCAGCGCATCGGTTCCGCAGCTCCAGGCGGCGATCAAAGAACTGCAAGCCAAGGGCTTTGAACTGCCGGACTATCCGGAAACCGTGACCAGCGATGCCGACAAAGACGCCAAGGCGCGTTACGACAAAATCAAGGGCAGCGCGGTCAATCCGGTTCTGCGCGAAGGCAACTCTGACCGTCGCGCTCCGCTGTCGGTCAAGAATTACGCCCGCAAGCACCCGCACAAAATGGGCGCCTGGAGCGCGGACTCCAAGTCCCACGTCGCTCACATGAGCGCTGGCGATTTCTACGGCAGCGAAAAAGCGGCCCTGATCGACGCCAAAGACAGCGTTAAAATCGAACTGATCGCTCGGGATGGCAACACCACCGTCCTGAAAGAAAAAACCGCCGTGCAAGCCGGCGAGATCCTCGATTGCGCCGTGCTGAGCAAAAAAGCCCTGCGCAGCTTTATCGCCGCTGAAATCGAAGACGCCAAGAAACAAGGCGTTTTGCTGTCGATCCACTTGAAAGCGACCATGATGAAGGTCTCCGACCCGATCATGTTCGGCCAGATCGTTGCCGAGTTCTATAAAGACGCCCTGAGCAAGCACGCAGACGTGCTGAGCCAGATCGGCTTCAACCTGAACAACGGCATCGGCGACCTGTACGCCCGCATCAAGGCATTGCCGGCCGAGCAGCAAGCTCAAATCGAAGCCGACATCCAGGCCGTGTACGCCGAGCGCCCGGCGCTGGCCATGGTCAACTCCGACAAAGGCATCACCAACCTGCACGTACCGAGCGACGTGATCGTCGACGCTTCGATGCCGGCAATGATCCGCGACTCCGGCAAGATGTGGGGCACTGACGGTCAACTGCACGACACCAAGGCCGTTATCCCGGATCGCTGCTACGCCACCATCTACCAGGCGGTAATCGAAGACTGCAAGCAACACGGCGCCTTCGATCCGACCACCATGGGCAGCGTGCCAAACGTTGGCCTGATGGCGAAGAAAGCCGAAGAGTACGGCTCCCACGACAAAACCTTCCAGATCAAGGCTGACGGTGTTGTTCGCGTTTCCGACAGCGCTGGCCGCACTCTGCTGGAACAGTCGGTTGAAGCCGGCGACATCTTCCGCATGTGCCAGACCAAAGACGCGCCGATCCAGGACTGGGTCAAACTGGCCGTCAACCGCGCTCGCGCGAGCGACACTCCAGCGATCTTCTGGCTGGACCCAATGCGCGCCCACGACGGCGTGGTGATCGAGAAAGTTCAGGCTTACCTGAAGGATCACGACACCTCCGGCCTGGACATCCGCATCATGTCGCCAGTCGACGCTATGGCGTTCACCCTGAGCCGCACCCGCGAAGGCAAGGACACCATCTCGGTGACCGGCAACGTGCTGCGCGACTACCTGACTGACCTGTTCCCGATCATGGAACTGGGCACCAGCGCCAAGATGCTGTCGATCGTCCCGCTGATGAACGGCGGCGGCCTGTTCGAAACCGGCGCTGGCGGTTCGGCCCCGAAACACGTCCAGCAACTGCTCGAAGAAAACTTCCTGCGCTGGGATTCGCTGGGTGAGTTCCTGGCGCTGGCAGCGTCCCTCGAGCACCTTGGCACCACCTACAACAACCCGAAAGCCCAGGTACTGGCCAAGACCCTTGATCACGCTACCGGTCAATTCCTGGACAACAACAAGTCGCCTGCGCGCAAAGTCGGCAGTATCGACAACCGCGGCAGCCACTTCTACCTGGCGCTGTACTGGGCTCAGGCCCTGGCCGCCCAGACTGAAGATGCCACCCTCCAGGCGCAATTCGGCCAACTGGCAAAAACCCTGACTGAGAACGAGGCGACCATCGTTGCCGAGCTCAACGCCGTCCAGGGCAAACCAGTGGAAATCGGTGGTTACTACCACGCCACACCAGCACTGATCAGCAAAGCCATGCGCCCAAGCGGGACCTTCAACGCAGCGATCGCTGCGCTGGTTTCCGATAACCTGGCTGCCTGATAGCGCTGCACCGCAACACCAGAACCCCGGCCCCGTGCCGGGGTTTCTGTTTCTGACACATATCTAGTGTGGGAGCGGGCTTGCTCGCGATAGCATCACCGCGGTGAGTCAGGCAAACCTCAGTGAACCCATCGCGAGCAAGCCCGCTCCCACATTAGATCTCCACCATATTCAAAAGCAGGCACCTACATGGATTGGCAACCCCACATCACCGTCGCCACGATCATCGAAGACCAAGGCCGTTTCCTGATGGTCGAGGAACTCGCGGACGGACGAGCGGTACTCAATCAACCCGCCGGACATCTGGATCCCGACGAAAGCCTGATCCAGGCTGCCGTCCGCGAAACCCTCGAAGAAACTGGCTGGGATGTCGAACTGACCGGCGTCATCGGCATCTACCTCTATACCGCTCCGAGCAACGGCGTGACCTACCAGCGCGTGTGCTTCGCTGGCAAACCGCTACAGCATCATCCCGACTATCAGCTGGACGACGGCATTATCGGCCCGCGCTGGCTAACCCGTGACGAACTGCTGGAACAACGCTCATACTGGCGCAGCGAGCTAATCATCCAGTGCATCGACGATTATCTGAGCGGCAAGTTGCACAGTCTCGAACTGATCCGTCCTTCTCTTTAGCCTTGCAGGCTCGGGCCTGCTAGAATCGCGTCCTTTTTCAAGACACTCATTGAATCCCTATGCGTGATCCAGCCCCTTCTGATACACAAAAGAAGCGCGTCATTGTCGGCATGTCCGGCGGCGTGGACTCTTCCGTTTCCGCCCTACTGCTGATCGAGCAGGGATACCAGGTGGAAGGCCTGTTCATGAAGAACTGGGAAGAGGACGATGGAACGGACTATTGCACCGCCATGGACGACCTGGCCGACGCTCAGGCCGTTTGCGACAAAATCGGCATCAAGCTGCACACCGCCAACTTCGCCGCCGAGTACTGGGACAATGTGTTCGAGCACTTCCTGGCCGAATACAAGGCCGGCCGCACGCCGAACCCGGACATCCTCTGCAACCGCGAAATCAAGTTCAAGGCGTTCCTCGACTACGCGATGATGCTCGGTGCTGACATGATCGCCACCGGCCACTACGTGCGCCGCCGCGACATAGATGGCCGCACCGAACTGCTCAAAGGCCTGGATCCGAACAAGGACCAGAGCTATTTCCTGCATGCCGTCGGCGGCCAGCAGATCGCCAAGACCCTGTTCCCTGTCGGCGAGCTGGAAAAGCCAGCTGTTCGCGCGATCGCTGAGAAACACGAACTGGCGACCGCGAAGAAAAAGGATTCCACCGGGATCTGCTTTATCGGCGAACGCCGTTTCAGCGACTTCCTCAAGCAATACCTGCCAGCACAACCTGGCGAGATCAAAACCACCGAAGGTGAAGTGATCGGCCGTCATCACGGCTTGATGTACCACACCATCGGTCAGCGCCAGGGCCTGGGCATTGGTGGCCTGAAAGACGCTGGCGAAGAACCGTGGTACGTGCTGATCAAGGACCTGGAGCACAACGAGCTGATCGTTGGCCAAGGCAATGACCACCCATGGTTGTTCTCCCGCGCCCTGCTCGCCTCAGACATCTACTGGGTCAACCCGGTCGATCTGAGCACGCCGCGCAAGCTCACCGCGAAAGTCCGCTATCGCCAAAGCGACCAGCCATGCACGCTGGAAAAAACCGCCAACGGCTATCGCGCAACCTTTGATGACCCGCAACGCGCCGTCACGCCAGGCCAATCGGTGGTGTTCTACGACGGTGAAATCTGTCTCGGCGGCGGCGTGATTGAAATAGCCGAACCCTGGAGCAGTAAGGACCAGCGCGCATGAGTCCGATTCAGGAGCAACTGACGGCCCTTGGCGGTGTGTTTCTCGCGGCGGTATTGGTCGACAAGATCGCCAAGACCGGCCAGGTCACTGAAGCCGGCCTGAGCTGCATGCTTTCCAGCCTACTGATCCGGGATCCGAAAGACACCCTGGAAGTCTACGGCGGCGACGACATCAATCTGCGCGAAGGTTATCGCGCACTGATTGGCGCTCTGGAGCGAGACCCGAACACCCTGCAACGTGAGCCTCTGCGTTATGCACTGTCGATGCTCGGTCTCGAACGGCAACTGGCCAAGCGCGATGACATGCTTGAAATCATCGGCAAGCGTTTGCCGCAGATTCAGTCCCAGGTCGAACACTTCGGCCCTGCTCACGAGAACGTGGTAGCGGCCTGTGGCGCACTGTACCAGGACACCTTGAGCACCCTGCGCCAGCGGATTCAGGTGCACGGTGACATGCGCAACCTGCAGCAGCCGAGCAATGCATCAAAAATCCGCGCCCTGCTGTTGGCCGGCATCCGTTCGGCACGGCTCTGGCGCCAGTTGGGCGGCCATCGCTGGCAGCTGGTGGTCAGCCGACGCAAATTGCTGAAAGAGCTTTACCCGCTGATGCGCAGCAGCTGAACCGCGCCTGAAACATCGTTTTTTTAGTCTGTACGCGTAAGACGCTGGTCAGTTGGCAACGGACCAGCGGTTTTTTTCATGTATGATACGCGCCCCATTTCGTTGCCCGACTGTCCGAGAACACCCCATGCAGCTCTCTTCGCTCACTGCGGTTTCCCCTGTTGACGGCCGCTACGCCGGCAAAACCCAGGCCCTGCGCCCAATTTTCAGCGAATACGGCCTGATCCGTTTTCGCGTCATGGTTGAAGTGCGCTGGCTCCAGCGCCTGGCCGCCCACCCAGGTATTAGCGAAGTTCCGGCGTTCTCCGCCGAAGCCAACGCGGTATTGAACACCCTGGCGGAAAACTTCTCTCTGGAGCACGCCGAGCGCGTCAAAGAGATCGAGCGCACCACCAACCACGACGTCAAAGCCATTGAGTACCTGCTTAAAGAGCAAGCGGCCAAGCTGCCTGAGCTGGCCAAGGTCAGCGAATTCATCCACTTTGCCTGCACCAGCGAGGACATCAACAACCTGTCCCACGCCCTGATGCTGCGCGAAGGCCGTGATGAAGTGATGCTGCCGCTGATGCGTCAAACCGCTGAGGCCATCCGCGAGCTGGCCATCCGCTTCGCCGACGTGCCGATGCTGTCGCGCACCCACGGTCAACCGGCTTCGCCGACCACCCTGGGCAAAGAGCTGGCGAACGTGGTTTACCGCCTGGAGCGTCAAATCGCTCAGGTCGCTGCCGTTCCGCTGCTGGGCAAGATCAACGGCGCTGTCGGCAACTACAACGCACACATCTCGGCTTACCCACAAATCGACTGGGAAGCCAACGCTCGCGCCTTTATCGAAGATGAGCTGGGTCTGGGCTTCAACCCGTACACCACGCAAATCGAGCCGCACGACTACATCGCCGAGCTGTTCGATGCGATGGCCCGCTTCAACACCATCCTGATCGACTTCGATCGCGATATCTGGGGTTACATTTCCCTGGGCTATTTCAAACAGCGCACCATCGCTGGCGAAATCGGTTCTTCGACCATGCCGCACAAGGTCAACCCAATCGACTTCGAAAACTCCGAAGGCAACCTGGGTATCGCCAACGCACTGTTCCAGCACCTGGCAAGCAAGCTGCCGATCTCCCGCTGGCAGCGTGACCTGACCGACTCCACCGTACTGCGCAACCTCGGCGTCGGCTTCGCCCACAGCGTTATCGCTTACGAAGCAAGTCTCAAAGGAATCAGCAAGTTAGAGCTCAATGCTCAGAAGATTTCTGCGGACCTGGATGCGTGCTGGGAAGTGTTGGCCGAGCCAATTCAGACGGTCATGCGTCGCTACAACATCGAAAACCCGTACGAAAAACTGAAAGAGTTGACCCGCGGCAAGGGCATCAGCCCTGAAGCACTGCAAACTTTCATCGACGGTCTGGAAATGCCTGCTGAAGCCAAGGCTGAGCTGAAAAAGCTCACTCCGGCCAATTACATTGGCAATGCCGTGGCGCAAGCCAAGCGCATCTGACCGCTCGCAATACATTTAGACGCCCGGCAGCGCCGGGCGTTTTTATTCCCGTCTGAAAAGTACTTTTTTTCAATAGGTTACACATGAATCCTGATATTCCTCTTCAACTTCTGGGCGGCATCACTGCACGGGAATTCCTGCGCGACTACTGGCAGAAAAAACCGCTGCTGATCCGCCAGGCGATTCCTGATTTCGAAAGCCCGATCGATGCCGACGAACTGGCCGGCCTGGCGCTGGAAGAAGAAGTCGAATCGCGCCTGGTCATCGAGCATGGCGAGCGCCCATGGGAACTGCGTCGCGGACCTTTTGCCGAAGACGAATTCAGCAAGCTGCCGGAACGCGAGTGGACCCTGCTGGTGCAAGCGGTCGATCAGTTCGTGCCGGAAGTCAGCGAATTGCTGGAGCACTTCCGCTTTTTGCCGAGCTGGCGTATCGACGATGTGATGATCAGCTTTGCCGCGCCTGGCGGCAGTGTCGGTCCGCACTTCGACAACTACGACGTGTTCCTGCTGCAAGGTCACGGCAAGCGCAACTGGAAAATCGGCCAGATGTGCGATTCCGAGAGCCCATTGCTCGAGCACGCCGACCTGCGCATCCTTGCCGACTTCCAGGCGACCGACGAGTGGACTCTGGAACCGGGCGACATGCTCTACCTGCCGCCACGACTGGCCCACTGTGGCGTGGCCGTTGACGACTGCATGACCTACTCGGTGGGTTTCCGCGCCCCGAGCGCCGCCGAAGTGCTGACCCACTTCACCGACTTCCTCAGCCAGTTCCTGCCTGACGAAGAGCGCTACACCGATGCCGACGCACAGCCTGCCAGCGACCCGCACCAGATCCAGCACGACGCACTCGACCGTTTGAAAGGCCTGCTGGCCGAACACATGAGCGACGAGCGCCTGCTGCTGACCTGGTTCGGCCAATTCATGACCGAGCCGCGCTACCCGGAACTGGTAGTCGGCCCCGAGATTGAAGAAGACGACCTGCTCAGCAGCCTTGAGCAAGGCGCAGTGCTGATTCGTAACCCGAGCGCACGCCTCGCGTGGTCGGAAGTGGACGAAGACCTGTTGCTGTTCGCCAGCGGCCAAAGCCGTCTGCTGCCGGGCAAGCTGCGTGAACTGCTGAAAATGATCTGTGCCGCCGATGCGCTGCACAGCGACAATCTCGGCGCATGGCTGACCGACGAAGATGGACGCAACCTGCTCTGTGAACTGGTCAAGCAAGGAAGCCTGGGGTTTGCCGATGAGTAAAATTCACGTACGTGTCGCAGACTGGCAAAAGGATAACGCCGAGATCCGGCGCATTCGTGAAGCGGTGTTCGTCACCGAGCAATCCGTTCCGCCAGAACTTGAATGGGATGCCGACGACGAAAGCGCCGTGCATTTCCTCGCCTTCGAAGGCGACTTTCCGATTGGCACAGCACGCCTGTTGCCTGACGGCCATATCGGTCGGGTTTCGGTGCTCAAGGACTGGCGCGGACTGAAGGTCGGCGATGCTTTGATGCAGGCAGTAATCTCTGATGCCGAGAAGCGTGGGCTGAAGCAGCAAATGCTCAGCGCACAGGTTCAGGCAACAGCTTTTTACGAGCGCTTGGGCTTCACCATCGTCAGCAGCGAGTTCCTTGAAGCAGGGATTCCGCATGTTGATATGGTGCGTCATTCGGCTTGAGACCGCGGCGCGGCCATCGCGAGCAAGCTCGGCTCCCACATTGGATTTTCGCCGTATCGAGATTTTGTGATCGACGAAGGTCAATTGTGGGAGCCGAGCTTGCTCGCGATGGCGGCCTCAAATACACCACAAAACGCCCCGGCATCCTCTGATGCCGGGGCGTTTTGCTGTCTACGATTCAACTTGCCCCACCCCAGGCCGACAAACTGGCAATATCAAGCCACTTGAACGCGGAGATAAACGGACATGTCCCTACGCCCCCTGCTCACTACGCTGCTGCTGACCTGCAGCTTTTCGGTCATGGCCGCCACCGAGATCGTGCCGCTAAATTACCGCACCAGTGCCGATCTTCTGCCTGTAGCGCAGAATTTCATCGGCAAGGACGGCAAGGTCAGCGCCTATGGCAATCAGCTGATCGTCAACGCCGAACCTGAAAAAATCGAGGAACTGCGCGCCTTTCTCGCGCAACTGGACACAGCGCCCAAGCGCCTGTTGATCACTGTCGACACCAACGAAAACAACTTCCAGGGCGATCAGGGCTATTCCGCGAATGGCTCTGGTCAAGGCCGCATCATCAACCGCAGCACCGACAGTCGTGATGGCGGCATTCAGCAGGTCCAGACCAGCGAAGGCACACCCGCCCTGATCCAGGTCGGCCAGAGCGTGCCGCTGACCAGCACCCAGACCGATGCTTACGCCAGCCTGCCAAACCGCCAGCCGCAAAACCCGACCAACAACTACGCTCACCTGCAAAACCAGACCCAATACCGCAACGTCACCCAGGGTTTCTACGTCACAGCCAGCGTCACCGGAGATATCGTTCATCTCAATATCAGTACTAATCGTGACCGAATGAGCCAGGAGCGTCCCGATGTAGTGAACGTGCAAAGTACCGACACCACCGTTAGCGGTCGCCTTGGCGAATGGATCACCCTGGCCGGGGTCAATCACCAGACACAGGCAGACAAACAGGGGCTTGCACGCAGTTATTCGACCCAGGGCCGGGATGACATGACCTTACGCGTGAAAGTAGAAAATCTGGACTAAAGCACCAAAAACTGACTGATTAGTCGTATTAGACCAAAGATGTAGTGGCTCAAAAAAAGCACTACAAAACATTTGACGGGGTAAAAAACCAAGGGCATGATGGCCTCGCTCCCGCTAATCAGGGGCCCTGGCAAGGGCCTTCGAGGCGTTGCTCGCACCTACCCCGCGAGCCGTTTCGTGTCTGTACCGCCCACAAGGTGTGTTTGACGAGGTTGCCGACTGGAACGAAGTTGTCCCGAGGGACGGAAGCGTAATTAGGTAACCCGGCACCACACTGAAGTTCGTATAAAGGCCCACGACGCCCGAATGCGCTCGCCAGTTCGCCCTTACCTGCTCACTCCCCCTCGAGCCCATCGTTCATCCCGTCGCCATCCCCGCCGAATCCGACTTGACCACCTAAGCTTCTGGTCAGCGAGCAGCCATCTACGCAATCTTTCAAACCTGCGTATTTGGCGGAGCAAGAATTTTCCACCCAAGAACGACTTTTCATACAAGACGCGACGAGGTTTATCTCCATGGCACTGACACGCGAACAGCAAATTGCAGCCCTCGAAAAAGACTGGGCTGAAAACCCACGCTGGAAAGGCGTGACTCGCGCTTACTCCGCTGCTGACGTCGTCCGTCTACGTGGCTCGGTTCAGCCTGAGCACACCCTGGCACGTATGGGCGCCGAGAAGCTCTGGAACCTGGTGACCCAAGGTGCCAAGCCGTCCTTCCGTCCTGAGAAAGATTTCGTCAACTGCATGGGCGCCCTGACCGGCGGCCAGGCTGTACAGCAAGTCAAAGCCGGTATCCAGGCGATCTACCTGTCGGGCTGGCAAGTCGCTGCAGACAACAACTCTGCAGAATCGATGTACCCTGACCAGTCGCTGTACCCGGTCGACTCCGTACCGACCGTCGTCAAGCGCATCAACAACTCGTTCCGTCGTGCCGACCAGATCCAGTGGAAAGCCGGCAAGAACCCAGGCGATGACGGCTACATCGACTACTTCGCACCGATCGTAGCTGATGCTGAAGCCGGTTTCGGGGGCGTACTGAACGCCTACGAGCTGATGAAAAGCATGATCGAAGCAGGCGCCGCCGGCGTTCACTTCGAAGACCAGCTGGCTTCCGTGAAAAAATGCGGCCACATGGGCGGCAAGGTACTGGTTCCTACCCAGGAAGCTGTACAGAAGCTGACCGCTGCCCGTCTGGCGGCTGACGTTGCCGGTACACCGACCATCATCCTGGCCCGTACCGATGCCAACGCTGCTGACCTGCTGACCTCCGACTGCGACCCGTACGACCAGCCATTCGTGACTGGCGAACGCACACAGGAAGGTTTCTACAAAGTGCGCGCCGGTCTCGACCAGGCTATCGCTCGCGGCCTGGCCTACGCTCCGTACGCCGACCTGATCTGGTGCGAAACCGCCAAGCCGGATCTGGACGAAGCGCGTCGTTTCGCTGAAGCGATCAAAAAGGAATACCCGGACCAACTGCTGTCGTACAACTGCTCGCCTTCCTTCAACTGGAAGAAAAACCTGGACGACGCGACCATCGCCAAGTTCCAGCGCGAACTGTCCGCCATGGGTTACAAGCACCAGTTCATCACCTTGGCCGGCATTCACAACATGTGGCACAGCATGTTCAACCTGGCGCACGACTACGCCCGCAACGACATGACCGCTTACGTGAAGCTGCAAGAGCAAGAGTTCGCTGACGCTGCCAAGGGTTACACCTTCGTGGCTCACCAGCAGGAAGTCGGCACCGGCTACTTCGACGACATGACCACTGTGATTCAGGGCGGCACGTCTTCGGTTACCGCACTGACCGGCTCCACCGAAGAAGAACAGTTCCACTGATCGACTTCGCACCCTGAGCAAACGGCCATGGCAGACCGAGTAGAAAGCTAACTGGCATGCCGCACATCTAGCGCCCCGACTGGTTCGGGGCGTTTTTTTTGCGTGCGATTTTCTCAAATGAAAAATCAACGCGATCCCTACGGCGTCATTTTTTGCGAGGAGCGCTTCGGATTATTCGTCTTTCGGAGTAGAACACTGTGTCCAAAGTCGACTTCCCCTCAACCAAGACTGACATCAGGCTTGTCCCCACACGAAAGCCCTCACCCGCCCACTACAAAAAATTGATCCCAAGCAGCATCGGATCTCGAAAAAAAGGTTAAAACGAGCCACGCTCGCAACTTGCGATAACGGGCATGTAAGGACAACTTCCCAGCCACCCTGCCGAATAACAGTTTAAAAGTCATCGCAAACAATATTGATTATCATTTATAGGCTAGATTATTCGTTACAACGCCCACAAAACATAATTGACAAAACCCCGCCTAATGCCCGCAACACAAGGGCTGCGCAGGCTCGGAGGCATGCGATGTCCCTATTCCGCTAAATAATTTCGCTATAGAAAATTTACTTGCCCGGTGTTTAGCCATAAAATCAGCGGGATTGATTGCGCTGCGACATATCGTCACTGCTTTATTTCTATTCAAGCTCAGAGACCTTTGCTCTCTGTTAAGGATTACCAGCATGCCCGAAGCGACAGGACTCATGGCCCACAACTGGGGCTTTGCCATTTTCCTTCTGGGTGTCGGCGGCCTTTGCGCCTTCATGCTCGGTGTTTCCAGCCTGCTCGGCTCCAAAGCCTGGGGCCGCAGCAAAAACGAACCGTTCGAGTCCGGCATGCTACCTACCGGTAGCGCCCGCTTGCGGCTCTCAGCCAAATTCTATCTGGTCGCGATGCTCTTCGTGATCTTCGATATCGAAGCCCTTTTTCTCTTTGCCTGGTCTGTGTCCGTCCGCGAAAGCGGCTGGACCGGATTTGTCGAAGCTCTCGTTTTCATAGCAATTCTGTTGGCAGGTCTTGTCTACCTATTCCGAGTGGGCGCCCTTGACTGGGCTCCGGAAGCTCGTCGTAAGCGGCAAGCGAAGCTGAAACAATGAGGCTTTGGCAATGCAATACAATCTCACCAGGATCGACCCGGATGCTCCTAACGAGCAGTACCCGATCGGCGAACGGGAAACCGTTTCCGATCCGTTAGAAGATCAAGTCCACAAAAACATTTTCATGGGCAAGCTCGAAGACGTGCTTAACGGCACGATCAACTGGGGGCGTAAGAACTCCCTGTGGCCGTATAACTTCGGCCTGTCGTGCTGCTACGTTGAAATGACTACCGCCTTCACGGCGCCCCATGACATCGCACGCTTTGGCGCCGAAGTTATCCGGGCATCACCGCGTCAGGCGGATTTCATGGTTATTGCCGGAACCTGCTTCATCAAGATGGCGCCGATCATTCAGCGTCTCTACGAGCAAATGCTCGAACCGAAGTGGGTTATCTCCATGGGTTCGTGCGCCAACTCCGGTGGCATGTACGACATCTACTCCGTCGTTCAAGGGGTGGACAAGTTCCTGCCCGTGGACGTCTACGTGCCTGGCTGCCCGCCCCGCCCTGAAGCTTTTCTGCAAGGCTTGATGCTCTTGCAAGAGTCGATTGGCCAGGAGCGTCGCCCACTTTCCTGGGTCGTTGGCGATCAAGGCGTTTACCGCGCCGAGATGCCCTCGCAAAAGGAACAGCGCCGCGAACAGCGTATTCAGGTAACCAACCTGCGCAGCCCCGACGAAGTCTGATCCAGCTCTGTTCTCACAAAGAAACAAGAAACTGGCTTCATTCTTTACGTTGACCGAAAGCGATAAAAAACCATGACTACAGGCAGTGCTCTGTACATCCCGCCTTATAAGGCAGACGACCAAGATGTGGTCGTTGAACTGAACAACCGTTTTGGCCCTGAGGCGTTCTCAGCCCAGGCCACCCGCACCGGCATGCCGGTGCTTTGGGTTACCCGTGCCAAACTCGTCGAAGTCCTGACCTTCCTGCGTAACCTGCCCAAGCCGTACGTCATGCTCTATGACCTGCATGGCGTGGACGAGCGTCTGCGCACCAAGCGCCAGGGTTTGCCGAACGGTGCCGACTTCACTGTGTTCTATCACCTGCTGTCGATCGAACGTAATAGTGACGTAATGATCAAGGTCGCCTTGTCCGAGAGCGACCTCAGCTTGCCGACCGTAACCGGAATCTGGCCGAACGCCAACTGGTACGAGCGTGAAGTGTGGGACATGTACGGCATCAACTTTGCCGGCCACCCGCACCTGACCCGCATCATGATGCCGCCGACCTGGGAAGGTCACCCGCTGCGCAAGGACTTCCCGGCCCGCGCCACCGAGTTCGACCCGTTCAGCCTGACCCTGGCCAAGCAACAGCTGGAAGAAGAATCCGCGCGTTTCAAGCCGGAAGACTGGGGCATGAAGCGCTCCGGTGCCAACGAGGACTACATGTTCCTCAACCTTGGCCCGAACCACCCTTCGGCTCACGGTGCGTTCCGCATCATTCTGCAGCTGGACGGTGAAGAAATCGTCGACTGCGTTCCGGACGTCGGTTACCACCACCGTGGTGCCGAGAAAATGGCCGAGCGTCAGTCCTGGCACAGCTTCATTCCGTACACCGACCGGATCGACTACCTCGGCGGTGTGATGAACAACCTGCCGTACGTGCTCTCGGTCGAGAAGCTCGCCGGCATCAAGGTGCCCGAGAAGGTCGACGTCATCCGCATCATGATGGCCGAGTTCTTCCGGATCACCAGTCACCTGCTGTTCCTGGGGACGTACATCCAGGACGTCGGCGCCATGACTCCGGTGTTCTTCACGTTCACCGACCGTCAGAAGGCGTACACGGTGATCGAAGCCATTACCGGTTTCCGTCTGCACCCGGCTTGGTATCGCATCGGTGGCGTCGCCCACGACCTGCCACGCGGCTGGGAAAAACTGGTCAAAGACTTCGTCGAGTGGATGCCAAAGCGTCTGGACGAATACCAGAAAGCCGCACTGGACAACAGCATCCTGCGTGGCCGGACTGTCGGCGTCGCGGCCTACAACACCAAGGAAGCCCTGGAATGGGGCGTCACCGGTGCAGGCCTGCGTTCGACCGGTTGCGACTTCGACCTGCGCAAGGCGCGCCCGTACTCCGGTTACGAGAATTTCGAATTCGAAGTGCCGCTGGCGGCCAATGGCGATGCCTACGACCGTTGCATCGTGCGCGTCGAAGAAATGCGCCAGAGCATCAAGATCATCGACCAATGCATGCGCAACATGCCGGAAGGCCCGTACAAGGCGGATCACCCGCTGACCACGCCGCCGCCTAAAGAGCGCACGCTGCAGCACATCGAAACCCTGATCACGCACTTCCTGCAAGTTTCGTGGGGTCCGGTCATGCCGGCCAACGAATCCTTCCAGATGATTGAAGCGACCAAGGGTATCAACAGTTATTACCTGACGAGCGACGGCGGCACCATGAGCTACCGCACCCGGATACGTACCCCAAGCTTCCCGCACTTGCAGCAGATCCCTTCGGTGATCAAAGGCAGCATGGTCGCGGACTTGATCGCGTACCTGGGTAGCATCGATTTCGTTATGGCCGACGTGGACCGCTAAGCATGAATAGCACGCTTATCCAGACAGACCGTTTCGCCTTGAGCGAAACCGAGCGCTCGGCCATCGAGCACGAGCTGCATCACTACGAAGACCCGCGCGCGGCGTCGATCGAAGCCCTGAAGATCGTCCAGAAGGAACGTGGCTGGGTGCCTGATGGCGCGCTCTACGCCATTGGCGAGATCCTCGGCATCCCGGCCAGCGACGTTGAAGGCGTGGCGACGTTCTACAGCCAGATCTTCCGTCAGCCAGTTGGTCGTCACATCATTCGCGTCTGCGACAGCATGGTCTGCTACATCGGCGGCCACGAGTCGGTGGTCAGCGAGATCCAGAGCAAGCTCGGCATCGGCTTGGGTCAAACCACCGCCGACGGTCGTTTCACGCTGCTGCCGGTCTGCTGCCTCGGCAATTGCGACAAGGCGCCGGCGATGATGATCGACGACGACACTTTCGGTGACGTACAGCCTGCTGGCGTTGCCAAACTGTTGGAGGGCTACGTATGACCCTGACTTCCTTCGGCCCTGCCAACCGCATCAAGCGCAGTGCAGAAACCCATCCGCTGACCTGGCGTCTGCGTGACGACGGCGAGGCAGTCTGGCTCGACGAGTATCAGGCCAAGAATGGCTACGCCGCTGCGCGCAAGGCGTTCGCTGATATGTCTCAGGACGATATCGTCCAGACCGTCAAGGACTCCGGCCTCAAGGGTCGCGGCGGTGCAGGCTTCCCCACCGGTGTTAAGTGGGGCCTGATGCCCAAAGACGAATCCATCAATATCCGCTACTTGCTGTGCAACGCGGATGAGATGGAACCCAACACCTGGAAAGACCGCATGCTGATGGAGCAACTGCCCCATCTGCTGATCGAAGGCATGCTGATCAGTGCTCGCGCGCTGAAAACCTACCGTGGCTATATCTTCCTGCGTGGCGAATACACCACCGCCGCCAAGCACCTCACCCGTGCCGTGGAAGAAGCAAAAGCTGCGGGCCTGTTGGGCAAGAACATTCTGGGCAGCGGTTTCGATTTCGAACTGTTCGTCCACACTGGCGCCGGGCGTTACATCTGCGGTGAAGAAACCGCACTGATCAACTCCCTCGAAGGCCGCCGCGCCAACCCGCGCTCCAAGCCGCCCTTCCCTGCCGCCGTGGGCGTGTGGGGCAAGCCGACCTGTGTGAACAACGTCGAAACCCTGTGCAACGTGCCGGCGATCATCGCCGACGGCGTTGACTGGTACAAAGCCCTGGCCCGTGAAGGCAGCGAAGACCACGGCACCAAGCTGATGGGTTTCTCCGGCAAAGTGAAGAACCCTGGCCTGTGGGAGCTGCCGTTCGGCGTGACCGCTCGCGAGCTGTTTGAAGACTACGCCGGCGGCATGCGCGACGGCTTCAAGCTCAAGTGCTGGCAGCCAGGCGGCGCCGGTACCGGTTTCCTCTTGCCCGAGCACCTGGACGCGCAAATGTACGCCGGCGGCATCGCCAAGGTCGGCACCCGTATGGGTACCGGTCTGGCCATGGCCGTGGACGACAGCGTCAACATGGTCTCCCTGCTGCGCAACATGGAAGAGTTCTTCTCCCGCGAATCCTGCGGCTTCTGCACCCCGTGCCGTGACGGTCTGCCGTGGAGCGTCAAGCTGCTGCGTGCGATCGAGAACGGTGAAGGGCAAGCCGGTGATATCGAGACCCTGCTGGGTCTGGTCGGTTTCCTCGGCCCTGGCAAGACATTCTGTGCTCACGCACCGGGCGCCGTGGAGCCATTGGGCAGCGCAATCAAATATTTCCGCCCAGAGTTCGAGGCCGGCATTGCACCCACCAGTGCTGTCGTCCCGCCTCTGGCTCGCCCGATCCCGATTCCGGTCGTCGCGTAAACGTATCGAACGAGGGTGGTCCGTGCCGCCCTCTTATCGTCTGAAGACGCTTCAGGCTTATTGAAAACGTTGTTTTCAACGAGGCTGTCATAGCGCCAGGCGAGTACACAGATTCCATTAGCCACGCCCGCTGACACCGGGCCAACGAAGAACTTTGAACCATGGCCACTATCCACGTAGACGGCAAAGCGCTCGAAGTCGATGGGGCAGACAACCTGTTACAGGCGTGTCTGTCACTAGGCCTCGACATCCCGTATTTCTGCTGGCACCCCGCCCTTGGCAGCGTTGGCGCTTGTCGCCAGTGCGCGGTCAAACAGTACACCGACGAGAACGACAAACGTGGTCGTATCGTCATGTCCTGCATGACGCCTGCCACCGACGGCAGCTGGATTTCCATCGACGACGAAGAAGCCAAAGTGTTTCGCGCCAGCGTCGTCGAATGGCTGATGACCAACCACCCGCACGACTGCCCGGTCTGCGAGGAAGGCGGTCACTGCCACCTGCAAGACATGACGGTAATGACCGGCCATAACGAGCGCCGTTACCGCTTCACCAAGCGTACCCACCAGAACCAGCAACTGGGCCCGTTCATCTCTCACGAAATGAACCGCTGCATCGCTTGCTATCGCTGCGTACGCTTCTATAAGGACTACGCTGGCGGCACCGACCTCGGTGTATTCGGCGCCCACGACAACGTGTACTTCGGTCGCGTTGAAGACGGCACCCTGGAAAGCGAGTTCTCCGGCAACCTCACCGAGGTCTGCCCGACTGGTGTGTTCACCGACAAGACTCACTCCGAGCGCTACAACCGTAAGTGGGACATGCAGTTCTCGCCGAGCATCTGCCATGGCTGCTCCAGCGGTTGCAACATCAGCCCGGGCGAGCGTTACGGCGAACTGCGTCGCATCGAAAACCGTTTCAACGGTTCGGTGAACCAGTACTTCCTTTGCGACCGTGGCCGTTTCGGCTATGGCTACGTCAACCGCGAAGATCGCCCACGTCAGCCACTGCTGGCAGGCGGCGCCAAGCTGAGCCTCGACGAAGCCCTGGATAAAGCCGCCGAGCTGCTGCGTGGTCGCAACATCGTCGGTATCGGCTCACCACGCGCCAGCCTCGAAAGCAACTTCGCCCTGCGCGAACTGGTCGGTGCCGAGCATTTCTACTCGGGTATCGAAGCATCCGAGCTGGAGCGTATTCGTCTGGTCGTGCAGGTGTTGAAAGACAGCCCACTGCCAATCCCGAACATGCGCGACATCGAAGACCACGACGCGATCTTCGTGCTCGGTGAAGACCTGACCCAGACCGCCGCCCGTATGGCGCTGGCCCTGCGTCAATCGGTCAAAGGCAAAGCCGAAGACATGGCCGACGCCATGCGCGTTCAGCCTTGGCTGGATGCCGCGGTGAAAAACATCGGTCAGAACGCGTTGAACCCACTGTTCATCGCCAGCCTGGCTGAAACCAAACTCGACGATATCGCCGAAGAGTGCGTTCACGCCGCTCCAGACGACCTCGCCCGCATCGGTTTCGCCGTGGCTCACGCCCTCGACGCCAGTGCTCCAGCCGTTGAAGGCCTGGATAGTGAAGCGGTTGAACTGGCTCAGCGCATTGCCAACGCCCTGCTCGCGGCCAAACGTCCGCTGATCATCGCCGGTACTTCCCTGGGCTCCAAAGCGCTGATTGAGGCTGCTGCAAACATTGCGAAGGCCCTGAAGCTGCGCGAGAAGAACGGCTCCATCAGCCTGATCGTGCCAGAGGCCAACAGCCTCGGTCTGGCCATGCTCGGTGGTGAGTCGGTAGACGCAGCCCTGACAGCTGTGATCGACGGTAAAGCCGACGCCATCGTGGTGCTGGAAAACGATCTGTACACCCGTACCGACAAAGCCCGTGTCGATGCTGCCCTGACCGCCGCTAAAGTGGTGATCGTTGCCGACCATCAGAAGACTGCCACCAGCGATCGTGCGCACCTGGTTCTGCCAGCGGCCAGCTTCGCTGAAGGCGACGGTACGCTGATCAGCCAGGAAGGCCGCGCCCAGCGCTTCTTCCAGGTTTTCGACCCGACTTACCTGGACGCGAGCATCCTGGTTCACGAAGGCTGGCGCTGGCTGCATGCCCTGCGCTCGACCCTGCTGAATCAGCCGCTGGACTGGACTCAACTGGACCACGTCACCGCTGCCTGCGCCGCAAGCAACGCGCAACTGGCCGGTATTGTCAGCGCCGCACCGTCCGCTGCGTTCCGGATCAAAGGCCTGAAACTGGCTCGCGAACCGCTGCGTTACAGTGGTCGGACTGCCATGCGCGCCGACATCAGCGTGCACGAACCGCGTACCTCCCAGGACAACGACACCGCGTTCTCGTTCTCCATGGAAGGTTACTCGGGCTCCGTCGAACCGCGTCAACAAGTGCCGTTCGCCTGGTCTCCGGGCTGGAACTCGCCGCAAGCCTGGAACAAGTTCCAGGACGAAGTCGGTGGTCACATCCGTGCGGGCGACCCAGGCACTCGCCTGATCGAAAGCCAGGGTGATGGTCTGAGCTGGTTCGCCAGCATTCCGACTGCGTTCTCCCCTGCTCGCGGAACCTGGCAAGTGGTACCGTTCTATCACCTGTTCGGCAGCGAAGAGACCTCTTCGAAAGCCGCTCCGGTTCAGGAACGCATCCCGGCCGCCTACGTTTCTCTGGCCAAATCCGAAGCGGATCGTCTGGGTGTCAACGACGGTGCCCTGCTCAGCCTGAACGTTGCCGGTCAGACCTTGCGTCTGCCGCTGCGCATCAATGAAGAGTTGGGTGCCGGTCTGGTTGCTTTGCCTGCCGGTCTGGCTGGCATTCCTCCGGCGATCTTTGGCAAAACCGTTGACGGTCTGCAGGAGGCAGCTCAATGACCTGGTTCACGCCTGAAGTGATCGACGTGATCATCTCGGTGGTCAAATCCATCGTGATTCTGCTCGCCGTGGTGGTTTGCGGCGCGCTGCTCAGCTGGGTCGAGCGTCGTTTGCTCGCCCTCTGGCAGGATCGTTACGGCCCGAACCGGGTTGGCCCGTTCGGCGCCTTCCAGATCGCCGCCGACATGATCAAGATGTTCTTCAAGGAAGACTGGACGCCGCCGTTCGCCGACAAAGTGATCTTCACGTTGGCGCCGGTAGTGGCCATGAGCGCCTTGCTGATTGCCTTCGCGATCATCCCGATCACCCCGACCTGGGGTGTCGCGGACCTGAACATCGGCATTCTGTTCTTCTTCGCCATGGCCGGTCTGTCGGTCTACGCGGTGCTGTTCGCCGGTTGGTCGAGTAACAACAAGTTTGCCCTGCTGGGCAGCTTGCGGGCCTCGGCACAAACCGTGTCGTACGAAGTGTTCATGGGCCTGTCGCTGATGGGCATCGTGGTGCAGGTTGGCTCGTTCAACATGCGCGACATCGTCGATTACCAGGCCCAGCACCTGTGGTTCATCATTCCGCAGATCTTCGGTTTCCTGACCTTCTTCATTGCTGGCGTCGCCGTGACTCACCGTCACCCCTTCGACCAGCCGGAAGCGGAGCAGGAACTGGCCGACGGTTACCACATTGAATACGCCGGCATGAAATGGGGCATGTTCTTCGTCGGTGAGTACATTGGCATCGTATTGATCTCGGCACTGCTGGTGACTCTGTTCTTCGGTGGCTGGCACGGTCCTTTCGGCATTCTGCCGCAGATCCCGTTCATCTGGTTCGCACTGAAAACCGCGTTCTTCATCATGTTCTTCATCCTGTTGCGCGCATCGATTCCGCGCCCACGGTATGACCAAGTGATGGATTTCAGCTGGAAATTCTGCCTGCCGCTGACCCTGATCAATCTGCTGGTGACCGCTGCGATCGTGTTGCTCAACACGCCCGCCGTCGCGGCGCAGTGAGGATAGAGAATCATGAAGTATATTTTTGACATCGTGCATGGCTTCTTCACCCAGCTTCGCAGCCTGGTGATGATTTTCGGCCACGCCTTCCGCAAGCGCGACACGCTGCAGTACCCGGAAGAGGCGGTGTACCTGCCGCCGCGCTTCCGTGGGCGTATCGTGCTGACCCGCGACCCTGACGGCGAAGAGCGTTGCGTAGCCTGCAACCTGTGCGCCGTAGCGTGCCCGGTGGGTTGCATCTCGCTGCAGAAAGCTGAAACCGATGACGGTCGCTGGTACCCAGAGTTTTTCCGCATCAACTTCTCGCGCTGCATTTTCTGCGGCCTCTGCGAGGAAGCCTGCCCGACCACCGCGATCCAGCTGACACCGGATTTCGAGATGGCCGAGTTCAAACGTCAGGACCTGGTTTACGAGAAAGAAGATCTGTTGATCTCCGGCCCCGGCAAAAACCCTGATTACAACTTCTATCGTGTTGCAGGTATGGCCATTGCCGGTAAGCCAAAAGGCTCCGCGCAGAATGAAGCCGAACCGATCAACGTGAAGAGCTTGCTGCCTTAAGGAAGAAAGATGGAATTCGCTTTCTATTTCGCGTCAGGAGTTGCCGTTGTGTCCACGCTTCGCGTGATCACCAACACCAACCCCGTGCACGCCCTGCTCTACCTGATCATTTCGCTGCTTGCCGTGGCGATGACCTTTTTCAGTCTCGGTGCGCCATTTGCCGGTGTACTGGAAGTGATCGCCTACGCTGGCGCCATCCTGGTGCTGTTCGTGTTCGTGGTGATGATGCTGAACCTGGGCCCGGCCTCGGTTCAGCAAGAGCGCGTCTGGCTCAAGCCCGGTATCTGGGCGGGTCCCGTCGTACTCGCTGCGCTGCTGCTGGCTGAACTGCTGTATGTGCTGTTTAGCCATTCCAGCGGCACCGGCATCGGCCACACCACCGTAGACGCCAAGGCCGTGGGCATCAGCCTGTTCGGTCCTTATCTGCTGGTGGTCGAACTCGCCTCGATGCTGCTGCTCGCCGCAGCTGTCACGGCGTTCCACCTGGGCCGCAACGAGGCGAAGGAGTAGACCATGCCTGTTATCCCTTTAGGTTCTATCCCATTGGAGCATGGCCTGGCTGTCGCCGGCGTCCTGTTCTGCCTCGGTCTGGTCGGCCTGATGGTCCGCCGCAACATTCTCTTCGTGCTGATGAGCCTGGAGATCATGATGAACGCCTCGGGTCTGGCTTTCATCGTCGCCGGTAGCCGTTGGGCGCAGCCGGATGGGCAGATCATGTTCATCCTGGTGCTCAGCCTTGCAGCCGCCGAGGCCAGTATTGGCCTGGCGATTCTGTTGCAGCTGTATCGCCGCTTCCACACTCTCGATATCGATGCTGCCAGCGAGATGCGCGGATGAACCTTCTCTATCTGACTTTCCTGTTCCCTCTGATCGGTTTTGTGCTGCTGGCGTTCTCTCGAGGACGCCTCTCGGAAAACCTCTCCGCATTGATCGGCGTCGGTTCCATTGGCCTCTCGGCCATTGTCGCCACCTACGTGATCTGGCAATTCAACGTCGCGCCGCCTGAAGGCGGTCACTACACCCAAGTGTTGTGGCAGTGGATGGCGGTGGATGGCTTCAAGCCGAACTTCGCCCTGTACCTCGATGGTCTGTCCGTGACCATGCTCGGTGTGGTGGTGGGCGTGGGCTTTCTGATCCACCTGTTCGCCTCCTGGTACATGCGCGGTGAAGCCGGTTACTCGCGCTTCTTTGCCTACACCAACCTGTTTATCGCCAGCATGCTGTTCCTGGTCCTGGGCGATAACCTGTTGTTCCTGTACTTCGGTTGGGAAGGCGTGGGCCTGTGCAGCTACCTGTTGATCGGTTTCTACTACAGCAACCGCAACAACGGTAACGCCGCACTCAAAGCCTTTATCGTCACCCGCGTCGGCGACGTGTTCATGGCCATCGGCCTGTTCATCCTGTTCCAGCAACTGGGCACGCTGAACATTCAAGAGCTGATGGTTCGCGCTCCGGAACACTTCAAGGTCGGCGACTTCTGGATCGTTCTGGCGACCCTGATGTTGCTCGGTGGTGCGGTCGGTAAATCTGCGCAACTGCCGCTGCAAACCTGGCTGGCGGACGCGATGGCCGGTCCTACTCCGGTCTCGGCACTGATCCACGCCGCGACCATGGTGACCGCTGGCGTCTACCTGATCGCCCGTACTCACGGTCTGTTTGCCCTGGCGCCGGATATCCTGCATCTAGTAGGAATCGTCGGTGGCGTGACTCTCGTACTGGCCGGCTTCGCCGCGCTGGTGCAAACCGACATCAAACGTGTCCTCGCCTACTCGACCATGAGCCAGATCGGCTACATGTTCCTGGCCCTGGGTGTGGGCGCCTGGGAAGGCGCGATCTTCCACCTGATGACCCACGCCTTCTTCAAGGCGTTGCTGTTCCTTGCGTCCGGTGCGGTGATCGTTGCCTGCCACCACGAGCAGAACATCTTCAAGATGGGCGGTCTGTGGAAAAAGCTGCCATTGGCTTACGCCAGCTTCATCGTCGGTGGTGCCGCGCTGGCGGCCTTGCCTCTGGTGACTGCAGGCTTCTACTCCAAGGACGAGATCCTCTGGGAAGCCTTCGCCAGCGGTAACCACGGCTTGCTGTATGCCGGTCTGGTCGGTGCCTTCATGACCTCGCTGTACACCTTCCGCCTGATCTTCATCACGTTCCACGGTGAAGCCAAGACTGAAGCCCATGCGGGTCACGGCATTGCCCACTGGCTGCCGCTGTCGGTGCTGATCATTCTGTCGACCTTCATCGGCGCCATGATCACCCCGCCACTGGCCGATGTACTGCCACAGAGCGTCGGCCATGCCGGCGGCGAAGCCAAACACAGCCTGGAAATGGCGTCGGGCGCTATCGCCCTGGCCGGTATCCTGCTGGCGGCCCTGCTGTTCCTTGGCAAGCGTCGCTTCGTCACGGCCATCGCCAACAGCGCGCCGGGCCGTTTCCTCTCGGCCTGGTGGTTCGCCGCCTGGGGCTTTGACTGGATTTACGACAAGCTGTTCGTCAAGCCGTACCTGATGATCAACCACATACTGCGCAAAGACCCGCTCGACCAGACCATTGGTTTGATCCCGCGTATGGCGAAAGGGGGTCACCACTCCCTGAGCCGTACCGAGACCGGCCAGTTGCGTTGGTATGCGGCTTCCATGGCTGCTGGTGCCGTGCTGGTAATCGGCGCCATCGTGTTGGTAGCGGTCTGATATGAACCTTGCGAAATTGCGAAAGGAATTGAGCCCGTCATGATTCTGCCTTGGCTAATCCTGATCCCCTTTATCGGCGGCCTGCTGTGCTGGATGGGGGAGCGCTTCGGCGCTACCCTGCCCCGCTGGATTGCGTTGCTGACCATGTCCCTGGAACTCGCGCTCGGCCTCTGGCTGTGGGCCCACGGTGATTATTCATTTGCTCCGGCGCCTGGCGCCGATCCGACTTGGGTGATTGAGTTCAAGCACGTCTGGATCGAGCGTTTCGGCATCAACGTGCACCTGGCCCTAGACGGCCTGTCGCTGTTGATGATCCTGCTGACCGGTCTGCTGGGTGTCCTCTCGGTACTCTGCTCGTGGAAAGAGATCCAGCGTCACGTTGGCTTCTTCCACCTGAACCTGATGTGGATCCTGGGCGGCGTAGTCGGCGTGTTCCTCGCCCTCGACCTGTTCATGTTCTTCTTCTTCTGGGAAATGATGCTGGTGCCGATGTACTTCCTCATCGCGCTCTGGGGTCATAGCTCATCGGACGGCAAGAAGACCCGGATCTACGCGGCGACCAAGTTCTTCATCTTCACCCAGGCCAGCGGCCTGATCATGTTGGTGGCGATCCTGGGCCTGGTACTGGTCAATTTCAACGACACCGGTGTGATCACGTTCGATTACGCCCACTTGCTGAAAACCAAGATGTCGCTGACCACCGAGTACATCCTGATGCTCGGCTTCTTCATCGCCTTCGCGGTGAAGCTGCCAGTGGTGCCGTTCCACTCCTGGCTGCCGGATGCTCACGCCCAGGCGCCGACCGCAGGTTCCGTTGACCTGGCCGGTATCTTGTTGAAGACCGCTGCTTATGGTCTGTTGCGTTTCGCCCTGCCGCTGTTCCCGAATGCCTCGGCCGAGTTCGCGCCGATCGCCATGACCCTGGGTCTGGTCGGGATCTTCTACGGTGCTTTCCTGGCCTTCGCACAAACCGACATCAAGCGTCTGATCGCCTTCTCCAGCGTTTCGCACATGGGCTTCGTGCTGATCGGGATCTACTCCGGCAGCCAGCTCGCGCTGCAAGGCGCCGTGATGCAGATGCTGGCGCACGGTGTTTCGGCAGCGGCACTCTTTATCCTCAGCGGCCAGTTGTACGAGCGCCTGCATACCCGCGACATGCGCGAGATGGGTGGCCTGTGGTCACGCATCGCGTATCTGCCAGCGGTCAGCCTGTTCTTTGCAGCCGCTTCTCTGGGCTTGCCGGGTACCGGTAACTTCGTCGGTGAATTCCTGATCCTGCTGGGCAATTTTGCCAGTGCACCCTGGATCACTGCGATTGCCACCTCCGGCCTGGTGTTCGGCTCGGTCTACTCGCTGATCATGATCCACCGCGCCTACTTCGGCCCGTCCAAGTCGGACGAAGTACTGCACGGTATGGATGCTCGCGAACTGATCATGGTGGTCGGACTTGCGGGGCTGTTGGTCTACATCGGCATTTACCCGCAACCGTTCCTCGATACCTCTGCCGCTACGATGCATGGTGTGCAGCAATGGTTCGGTACCGCCTTCACTCAACTCGCTTCGGCCCGGTAAGAGCGCTATGGACCTGACGATTCAACACTTTATCGCGCTTGCGCCGCTGTTGATTACCAGCGCCACGATTATCGTGGTGATGCTGGCTATCGCCTGGCGTCGCAACCACTCACAGACCTTCCTGCTTTCAGTAGCCGGTCTCAACCTGGCACTGCTGTCGATCCTCCCGGCCCTGAAAGTCGCGCCTCTGGCCGTGACTCCATTGCTGCAGATCGATAGCTTCGCCTGCCTCTACATGGCGCTGATCCTGGTCGCCACGCTGGCCTGCGTCACCCTCGCCCACGCCTACCTCGGCGATGGCGGTTCGGGTTACCCGGGCAACCGCGAAGAACTGTACCTGCTGATCCTGATGGCTGCGGCCGGTGGCCTGGTTCTAGTCAGCGCGCAGCACCTGGCCGGCTTGTTCGTCGGTCTGGAACTGCTCTCGGTACCGGTCTACGGTCTGGTGGCGTATGCCTTCTTCAACAAGCGCTCTCTGGAAGCCGGCATCAAGTACATGGTGCTGTCGGCAGCCGGTTCCGCGTTCCTGTTGTTCGGTATGGCCCTGCTTTACGCAGAAGCCGGCAGCCTGAGCTTCAGCGGCATCGGTCAGGCACTGGCCGCTACCGGTCTGCCAAGCCCGGTCGCGCAACTGGGCCTGGCCATGATGTTGATCGGTCTGGCGTTCAAGCTGTCGCTGGTACCTTTCCACCTCTGGACACCGGACGTCTACGAAGGCGCCCCTGCCCCGGTGGCGGCGTTCCTCGCGACCGCCAGCAAGGTAGCGGTGTTTGCGGTGATGGTGCGTCTGTTCCAGATCTCGCCAGTGGCCAACAGTGGTGTACTGAGCAACGTTCTGACCATCATCGCCATCGCTTCGATCCTGTTCGGTAACCTGCTGGCGCTGACCCAGAGCAACCTCAAGCGTCTGCTGGGTTACTCCTCCATCGCGCACTTCGGTTACCTGCTGATCGCCCTGGTGGCGAGCAAAGGTCTGGCGATGGAAGCCATCGGCGTTTACCTGGTCACCTACGTGATCACCAGCCTCGGCGCATTCGGCGTGATCACCCTGATGTCCTCGCCGTACAACGGTCGTGACGCTGATGCGCTGTACGAGTACCGCGGCCTGTTCTGGCGCCGTCCGTACCTGACCGCCGTACTGACTGTGATGATGCTGTCCCTGGCCGGTATCCCGCTGACTGCCGGCTTCATCGGCAAGTTCTACATCATCGCTACCGGTGTCGAATCCCACCAATGGTGGCTGGTTGGTTCGCTGGTATTGGGCAGCGCCATTGGCGTCTTCTACTACCTGCGCGTGATGGTCACCCTGTACCTGATCGAACCGAACCTGCGTCGTCACGACGCTCAGCTGCACTGGGAACAACGCACCGGCGGCGTCATGCTGCTGGCCATCGCTGTTCTGGCGTTCTTCCTCGGCCTGTACCCACAGCCGTTGTTGGCTCTGGTGCAACAGTCCGGGCTGGCGGGTTGATCGCTTAGTTACACGCGGTAGAAAAACAAAACGGCACCTTCGGGTGCCGTTTTTGCGTTTGGTGAGGACAATTGACCGTGCCTGAGGATTTTTGCGGGGTATTACCAAACGAGATTCAGGATTCATTTGAAGGGAGTCACGAATGAGGGTCTCCCACCCAGAACTCGACAAATGTCATCTAGACTTCGCCTGCTGGATGAAGCCATTGACCGCGCCGGCCAAACGTGACGAAATGTTTCAGCTTGTCGTCCTGTTCTTCTTGAACCAAACACCTCCCTCCCCTCCTATTCTCATAGGATATGCGCTTTGACAAACATCTGTTCCAGCGGCCTTGATATTGGCTTTGCTTCTCTGGATTACCTGCAAATCGGCATCCTGGGCATCATTCAAGGTATTACCGAGCTGTTGCCCGTTTCCTCCACTGCCCATATGCGAATCGTACCCGCCCTGCTCGGCTGGCCCGATCCTGGTTCGGCGTTTTCCGCCGCCATGCAACTGGCGGCACTGGCGGCAGTGGTCAGTTACTTCTGGCGGGATGTGAGGCAGGTGGTCACCGGCAGCGTCGGTGCCGTGCGCCAGGGTGATTACGACAACCAGTGGTTCAAGCTGGCCGTGGCCATCGTGCTGGCGACCATCCCCATCGGTATTGCGGGACTGGCCTTGTCCTCGACACTCAACGCCTGCAACTCCCCTCTGAGAGGCCTGATGGTCATCGGGATTTCCTGTGTGGTGATGGCCGTTTTGCTGGCAGCTGCCGAGCTCAGTTGCCGCCATCGCCGTACCGTCGCAGAAATGCGTCTGCGCGATGCGCTGATTGTCGGCATTGCTCAGATCGGGGCGTTGATTCCTGGGGTTTCCCGTTCTGGTTCAACGCTTACAGCGGCGCTGTTCCTTAACTTTAAACGCGAAGAAGCGGCGCGCTTCTCTTTCCTGCTGGGGTTGCCCGCTATTGCCCTGGCTGGCCTGAAAGAGCTGTGGGTGTTGTTTCACGCACAACTCCCGGCGCAAGCCTGGGCACATCTGATTTTTGGTCTGGTGGTCGCTAGCGTCTCGGCGTTTTTCGCCATTTGGGGCCTGATGAAGTTTCTGGAAAAGTTCTCCACCTGGCCTTTTGTCATTTACCGCGCGGTGCTGGGTATTTTCCTGATTGTTGCAGTCAGTACCGGATTCCTGAGCTGAAAGAACTCAGGATCCCGGCGAATCCAGACCAAAAAACAAAACCCGCACAAGGCGGGTTTTGTTTTGTCGCCAATACAGCAATCAGTCAGCCAGACGCCAGGTCGTACCGCCCTTGCCGTCTTCCAGCACCACGCCCATGGCGGTGAGCTGGTCGCGGATGCGGTCCGATTCTGCCCAGTCTTTACCGGCACGGGCTGCCAGACGCGCTTGAATCAGCGCATCCACTTCTGCGGCATCAACACGGCCTTCAGCGCCGGCCTGCAGGAAATCATCGGCTTCGAGCTGCAACACACCCAGCACGCTGGCCAATTCCTTCAAGCGTGCTGCCAGACCGGCCGCTGCGTTCACATCGCTCTCGCGCAGACGGTTGATCTCGCGGACCATCTCGAACAGCACCGCGCACGCTTCCGGCGTGCCGAAGTCGTCGTTCATTACCTGGGCGAAACGCTCGACGAAGGCTTCGCCACCGGCTGCCGGAACTGTCGGCAGACCTTTCAACGCGTGGTAGAAACGCTCCAGCGCACCTTTGGCGTCCTTGAGGTTGTCTTCCGAGTAGTTGATCGCGCTGCGGTAGTGGCTCGACACCAACAAGTAGCGCACGACTTCCGGGTGGTACTTGTCGAGGACGTCGCGAATGGTGAAGAAGTTGTTCAAGGACTTGGACATCTTCTCGCCATTGATGCGAATCATCCCGCAGTGCATCCACGCGTTGGCGTACGGCTTGCCGGTGGCGGCTTCGCTCTGAGCGATTTCGTTTTCATGGTGCGGAAACTCGAGGTCGCTGCCGCCGCCATGAATATCGAAAGTCTCGCCCAGGCAGCAGGTCGACATCACCGAGCATTCGATGTGCCAGCCCGGACGCCCGGCGCCCCATGGCGACTCCCAGCTCGGCTCGCCCGGCTTGGCGGCTTTCCACAGCACGAAGTCCAGTGGGTCCTGTTTCGACTCGTCGACTTCGATCCGTGCGCCGATGCGCAGGTCTTCGATCTTCTTGCGCGACAGCTTGCCGTAACCCTGGAACTTACCGACGCGGTAGTACACATCGCCGTTACCCGGCGCGTAGGCGTAACCCTTATCGATCAAGGTCTGGATCATCGCGTGCATTCCGGCGATATGATCGGTGGCCCGCGGTTCCATGTCCGGCTTGAGAATATTCAAGCGCGACTCGTCTTCGTGCATCGCCGCGATCATGCGCTCGGTCAGCGCTTCGAACGACTCGCCGTTTTCACGGGCGCGATTGATGATCTTGTCGTCGATGTCGGTGATGTTGCGCACGTAGGTCAGGTCATAACCGCTGAAACGCAGCCAGCGGGTCACCAGGTCAAAGGCGACCATGCTGCGGCCGTGGCCCAGGTGGCAGTAGTCGTACACGGTCATTCCGCAGACGTACATGCGCACCTTGTTGCCATCCAGAGGCTTGAAGACTTCTTTGCTCTTGGTGAGCGTGTTGTAGATCGTAAGCACGAAGATTCCTTAAATCACTGGCCCCATGAATCGCGCAGGGTCACGGTACGGTTGAAGACCAGAGACCCTGGTTTCGAGTCCTTGATATCCGCGCAGAAGTAGCCTTCGCGCTCGAACTGGAAACGGTCCTCTGGCTGTGCTTGCGCCAATGACGGTTCAGCACGACAACCGGTGAGCACCTGCAGGGAGTCAGGGTTGATGTTGTCCAGGAAACCTGCGCTGTCTTCAGCCTTTTCCGGGTTCGCCGAACGGAACAGGCGATCGTACAGACGCACTTCGCACTCGACGCTGGCCGCAGCCGGCACCCAATGCACCACGCCTTTGACCTTGCGGCCTTCTGGGTTTTTGCCCAGGGTTTCCGGATCGTAGGAGCAACGTAGTTCGACGATGTTGCCGTCGGCGTCCTTGATCGCTTCGTCGGCACGAATCACGTAGCTGCCGCGCAGACGCACTTCGCCGTTCGGCTCCAGGCGTTTGTAGCCTTTTGGCGGCTCTTCCATGAAGTCTTCACGGTCGATGTAGATTTCACGGGCGAATGGCAGTTGGCGCACGCCCATTTCTTCTTTCGGGTGGCACGGCAGTTCAAGGTTCTCGACCTGGCCTTCCGGGTAGTTGGTGATCACGACTTTCAGCGGACGCAGCACGCACATGGCACGCGGGGCGCTGTGATCGAGGTCGTCGCGGATGCTGAATTCCAGCATGCCAAAGTCGACCACGCCTTCGGAACGGTTGGTGCCGACCATGTCGCAGAAGTTGCGGATCGATTTCGGCGTGTAGCCACGGCGGCGGAAACCCGAGAGCGTGGACATGCGCGGGTCGTCCCAGCCGTTGACGTGCTTCTCGTCAACCAGCTGCTTGAGCTTGCGCTTGCTGGTGATGGTGTAGTTCAGGTTCAGCCGCGAGAACTCGTACTGACGCGGGTGCGCCGGTACTGGCAGATTGTCGAGGAACCAGTCGTACAGCGGACGGTGGCCTTCGAACTCCAGGGTGCAGATCGAGTGGGTGATGCCTTCGATGGCGTCCGACTGACCGTGGGTGAAGTCGTAGTTCGGGTAGATGCACCACGTGTCACCGGTCTGGTGGTGGTGCTCGTGACGGATGCGATACATGATCGGATCACGCAGGTTCATGTTCGGCGAAGCCATGTCGATCTTGGCCCGCAGGACGCGCTCGCCGTCCTTGAATTCGCCGGCCGTCATACGGGCGAACCAGTCCAGGTTTTCCTCGACGCTGCGCTCGCGGAACGGGCTGTTCTTGCCCGGTTCGGTCAGGTTGCCACGGTATTCCCTGGCTTGCTCGGGGGTCAGGTCGCAAACGTAGGCCTTGCCTGCCTTGATCAGCTCCACCGCCCAAGCGTGCAGCTGGTCGAAATACTGCGAGGCATAGCGCACTTCACCGGACCATTGGAAGCCCAGCCATTTGATGTCACTTTCAATGGCGTCGATGTATTCCTGGTCTTCCTTGGCCGGGTTGGTGTCGTCAAAACGCAGGTGCGTCACGCCACCGAACTCCTCGGCCAGGCCGAAGTTCACACAAATCGACTTGGCGTGGCCGATGTGCAGGTAGCCGTTGGGCTCTGGCGGAAAGCGGGTCACGATCTGCGTGTGCTTACCCGAGTCCAGGTCCGCCTGGATGATCGGGCGCAGGAAATTGACCGGAACGGCAGGTCCGGCCTTGGAATTCGAGGTAGGGTCGACAGTGGGCTTGCTCATAGGATCCTTGAACGTACAAGTGCGCGGCCTAATGCGGCCTGATAAATCAAAGCGGCTATTAAATCAAAGCGGCTATTAAATCGAGGCGCCTATCATAGCCGATGCCGTCAATACCCTGACAGAGCAGGTCGGCAAACGGCTGCATTTAATGCAGCTCAATTGAAAAACAGCCTCGAAATTCGCGCCCGGCACGCTAAACTGCGCACCTTGGCGTTTTTTTGCCAAACCGGTTCGGGCCCGCAGGCTGCGTGAGCGCCCCGAAACCCACGAATTTCTTGAAAGAGCGATAACGATCATGACTAAAGTCAAACTGACTACCAACCACGGCGACATCGTCCTGGAACTGAATGCCGAGAAAGCACCGATTACCGTTGCCAACTTTGTCGAGTACGTTAAGGCCGGCCACTACGAAAACACCGTATTCCACCGCGTCATCGGCAACTTCATGGTCCAGGGCGGCGGTTTCGAACCTGGCATGAAAGAAAAGAAAGACAAGCGCGCCAGCATCCAGAACGAAGCTGACAACGGTCTTTCCAACGACAAATACACCGTTGCCATGGCTCGCACCATGGAGCCGCATTCGGCTTCCGCACAGTTCTTCATCAACGTAGCCGACAACAGCTTCCTCAACCACAGCGGCAAAACCGCACAGGGCTGGGGCTATGCAGTGTTCGGTAAAGTGGTCGAAGGCACCGACGTTGTCGACAAGATCAAAGGTGTTGCCACCACCATGAAGTCCGGTCATCAAGATGTACCAGCAGAAGACGTGATCATCGAGAAAGCCGAGATCATTGGGTGATATTGCTGATTTCAGATTTGCATCTGGAAGAGGAGCGCCCGGATATAACCCGGGCGTTTCTGGATTTACTGAACGGGCGTGCCCGCTCGGCGCAAGCGCTGTACATATTGGGAGATTTTTTTGAGGTATGGATCGGCGACGATGCCATGACCCCCTACCAGCTTTCCATTTGCCAGGCACTGCGGGACTTAAGCGACCACGGTACGCAGATTTTCCTGATGCATGGCAATCGCGACTTCATGCTTGGTCAGGCCTTTTGCAAGGCAGCAGGCGCAACCCTGCTCAAAGACCCGAGCGTTGTCGAGTTCAACGGCGAGCCGGTGCTGCTGATGCACGGCGACAGCCTCTGCACCCGCGACGAAGCCTATATGCGGATGCGCCGCTACCTGCGTAACCCAGTCACCTTGTGGGTGCTGCGGCACTTGCCCTTGCGCACCCGGCACAAGCTGGCGCGCAAGCTGCGCAGCGAAAGCCGCACCCAGACCCGCATGAAAGCCAACGACATCGTCGACGTGACCCCCGAGGAAATCCCACGGATCATGCAGCAGTACCGCGTGCGGACCTTGATCCACGGCCACACCCATCGCCCGGCCATCCACAAACTGCAGATTGGCGAACAAGCGGCCAAGCGCATTGTGCTGGGGGATTGGGATCGTCAAGGGTGGGCGTTGCAGGTGGATGAGCAAGGGTTTGCGTTGGCGGCGTTTGATTTCACCCCGCCGCCGCAACTGGCAGCACCCGGAAACTGACGACTGAACACAAATACCTGTGGGAGCGAGCTTGCTCGCGATGGCGGATGCACATTCAACTTCTTTATTGACTGATCCATCGCTATCGCGAGCAAGCTCGCTCCCACATTGACCGCGTTGTGCTCAGTGCCCTGCCGCCTCAGGCCCGGCCTTCGCGGCGAACGGTGGCTTGGCCAGCCACACCAGCAGAATCAACCCCATAAAACCCCAACCCAATAGCGTGAAGTAATCCACGGTCGAGAGCATATAGGCCTGGCTGGTGAGCACATGGTCGAGCTGCGCATAGGCCGGATTGCTGGCCCCACCCAAGCTGTTCAGCGCATCCCGGGTTGCCGGTTCAAAGGTGCTGATGCTTTCGCTCAGGTACGCATGATGCTGATCGGCACGGCGGATCCAGATCCAAGTGGTCAGCGATGCCGCAAAACTACCGCCCAAGGTCCGCAGGAAAGTCGCAAGGCCCGCACCATCGGCGATCTGGCTAGGCGGCAAGTCCGACATCAGGATGCTCAGGGTCGGCATGAAGAACAGCGCCACGCCGATGCCCATGAACAGCTGCACCAGGGCGATGTGCTGGAAGTCCACTTCATTGGTGAACCCGGCGCGCATGAAGCAGCTCAAACCGATCGCCAGAAACGCCAGTCCGGCCAGCAACCGCAAGTCGAACTTGTGCGCGTACTTGCCGACAAACGGCGACATCAGTACCGGCAGAATGCCGATCGGCGCCACCGCCAACCCGGCCCACGTCGCCGTGTAGCCCATTTGTGTCTGCAACCATTGCGGCAGGATCAGGTTAATGCCGAAAAACCCGGCATAACCCAATATCAGCACGATGGTGCCGATGCGAAAGTTGCGATAAGCGAACAGCCGCAGATTGACCACCGGGTGCTTGTCGGTCATTTCCCAGATCACGAACACCGCCAGCGCTATCGCTGAAATGGCCGCGCCGATAATGATGAAGTTCGACTCGAACCAGTCCAGATCATTGCCCTTGTCGAGGATGACCTGGAGCGCACCGACGCCAATGATCAAGGTCAGCAAGCCAACATAGTCCATCGGTTGGCGACTGATCACCACCGGCCGGGTCTTGAGTTGTTGCTTGACCACCATGACCGCGAACACACCAATGGGCACGTTGATAAAGAAGATCCACGGCCAGCTGTAGCTGTCGGTAATCCAGCCACCGAGTATGGGGCCGGCAATCGGCGCGACCACCGTGACCATCGCCAGCAATGCCAATGCCATCCCCCGTTTGGCGGGCGGATAGACCGCGATCAGCAAGGTCTGGGTCATGGGATACAGTGGCCCGGCTACCAACCCCTGCACAACCCGAAAACCGACCAGTTCAGGCATTGAGGTCGAGATCCCGCAGAGAAACGAGGCCAGCACAAACAGAATGGTCGCCCAGAGAAACAGCTTTACCTCGCCGAAACGCCGGCTCAGCCAACCGGTCAACGGCAAGGCAATCGCGTTGCTCACGGCAAATGAGGTGATGACCCAGGTGCCCTGCTCCGAACTCACGCCCAGGTTGCCAGAAATCGTCGGCAAGGCCACGTTGGCGATGGTGGTGTCGAGCACCTGCATGAAGGTCGCCAGGGACAAACCGATGGTGGCGAACAACAAACTGGGCGGCGTGAAGGAGGCGTTATTGCTCATCGCGAATCCTTTGAAGCTTGGCAAACGCTGCGGCTGTTACGGCCGCAGCTGATGGATTGGCGAATCAGCGCTGGGCGGTTTTACTCGCCGCAGAGCTATTGTCGTGGATCAACCGGGTGATCATCGCATCGGCTTCAGCCAACTGACGGTCGTAGACGTTGGTGCTGAACGAGGCCTTTTGCGGCGGCTGTTGCGCCAGCACCGGGCCGCTCTGATCGTGCAGATTGACCTGAACCTGAGTCGACAGGCCGACCCGCAATGGGTGTTTTGCAAGTTCTTCGGCATTGATATGAATCCGCACCGGCACCCGCTGGACGATCTTGATCCAGTTGCCGGTGGCGTTTTGCGCCGGCAGCAAGGCGAAGGCACTGCCGGTACCGGCACCCAGGCTGTCGATGGTGCCGCTGAATTTCACGTCGCTGCCGTAGAGGTCCGCTTCGATGTCCACCGGCTGACCGATACGCATGTCATGCAACTGGGTTTCCTTGAAGTTGGCGTCGATCCACAGCTGATCCAGCGGGATCACCGCCATCAACGCCGTGCCCGGCTGAACCCGTTGACCGAGTTGCACGGTGCGTTTGGCGACATAGCCGGTTACGGGCGCGATCAAGGTGCTGCGGGCATCGTTCAGGTAAGCCTGACGCAATTGCGCGGCCGCGGCCTGCACATCCGGGTGGGACGAAACCACGGTATCGTCCACCAGCGCGTTGGTAGTGTTGAGCTGTTGTTGCGCGTTGGCCAAGGCGTTTTGCGCCGAGGTCAGGTCATCGCGAGCGTGGGACAGTTCTTCCTGGGAAATCGCCCCGCCGGCCGCCAGATTTTTCCGGCGGTTGAAGTTGTCCTGAGCTTTTTGCACTTCGGCTTTTTGCGCACCGACTTGCGCCTTCATGCCGTCGACGTTGCTGTACAGGCCGCGGACCTGACGCACGGTGCGGGCCAAATTAGCCTGCGCGCTTTGCAGGCCGACTTCGGCATCGTTCGGATCGAAGTTGATCAGCACCTGGCCTTCATGGACCAGGTCACCGTCATCGGCACCGATGCTCACCACTGTGCCGGTGACCAACGGGGTGATTTCTACCACGTTGCCATTCACGTAAGCGTCGTCGGTGCTTTCATTCCAGCGCCCGTAAAACTCGTGCCAGCCCCAGACGCCCATCCCGCCAAGGACGACGATGACAGCGAGTACCAGCAGCATGACTTTGCGCTTGCGCGAGTTGCCGGCGTCTTGGGTATTTTCAGTCGTGTTGATTGTTTCTTCAGTGGCCATGACAAGTACCTTGAATTATTCAGTCCGTGTGGCTGGGGTTGGGTTGGCCGCGGCCAAGGTGTCGGCCTGAAACCCGCCGCCCAGGGCCTGCATCAGTTGAATCGAGAGATCGATTTGCTCGGCATTCAGGTTCGCCAGTTGACGCTGGGCCTGCAGCAGTTGCTGCTCGATGCTGAGCACGTCCAGGTAGTTACCGATACCGGAACCAAAGCGCTGGACCACAGTGTTGTAAGAATCCTGAGCGATGTCGGTGGCGTGTTGCTGCGCACCGATCTGCCGACCGATATCGTGCAGCTGGGAGATGGTGTCGCTGACATCCCCCAGCGCTTTCACCAGGCTTTTGTTGTACTGCGCCACGGCGAGGTCGTAGTCGGCGTCGCGAGAATCAAGGTCAGCACGCAGGCGACCGCCATCGAAGATCGGCAGCGACACGGTGGGCGCGACATTGAAGAAGCGGCTCGCCGAGCCGAACATCGCATCGCCCAACAACGATTGAACCCCGGCAGCAGCACTCAGGTTGAGGTTGGGATAGAAGTTGGTTTTACCGGCGACGATATTCTTGCTCGCCGCTTCGACCCGCCAGCGCGCGGCGATCAGGTCTGGGCGACGACCGAGCAACTCGGCCGGAAGCACAGACGGCAAGGCAACGGCGCTGGCCTGCAAGACTTTCGGTCGAGCGATTTCGTTGCCGCGATCCGGGCCTTTGCCCAGCAAAACCGCCAACGCGATTTTGGCGCTTTGCAGTCTTTTCTCGGCGTCGATCAAGGTGGCTTCGGAACTGGCTTCCAGGCTTTCGGTTTGCTGATACTGATATTGGCTGTCGATTCCAGAGCTCAGCCGACGCTTGCTCAGATCGAGCATTTGCCGGGTGCGCTTGAGGTCATCAGTGGCCAGGTCATGGACGATGTGCGCCTGACCCAGATCGCTGTAGGCCCGGGCCACATCGGCGGCCAAAGTCAACTGCGCCGCTTGCTGGTCGATCTCGGCAGCGCGGGCCTGGCCCAGCGCGGCTTCCCAGGTGGCACGCTGACCGCCCCAGAGGTCGAAGGTGTAGTTGAAGTCCGCACCCAGGCTACGCAGGGTGCTGTAGTTGCCGCCCTGCCCGGTCGGATCCTGATCACGGGCCAGTCGTGAGCGGCTGACACTGGCGCTGGCGTCGAGGGTCGGCATCCGCGCAGCGTTGGCTGCATACGCGGCGGCGCTGGCCTGATGAGCCCGGGCGCTGGCGATTTGCATGTCGGGGCTGTCGTGCAAGGCTTCCTGGATCAAACCGTCGAGCTGCGAATCGCCAAGGCTTTTCCACCAGTCGCTTTTCGGCCAGGCCGCGGGTGACAGCGTGACGCCGCTGAGGGATTGACCAGCCTTGAGGTTTTTCGCGTCGAGGCTGACACCTTCGGTGTTCAAGCCACTGTAACTGGCACAACCGGCCAGGCTCATGGCCAGCAGCACCAGACTCAAACCGCTACGCAAGGATTGACTGCTCATTTATCACCTACCCGCAGCAAGGTGATCGAGTCACCGGCCGCCACCAAAATCTTCTTCAGGATGTGTTCCAGGGTTTTCAGCTCTTCGCTGGTGATCGCGCCGGCCAGCTCATTCATCGCCTCGGCACCGATGTGCGGGAGCCGGTCAGCCAGCGTCTGGCCTTCTTCGGTCAGGACCAGCTGAACCTGGCGCCGGTCTTCTTCAGAGCGTTTGCGAGCGAGAAAACCTTTCTGCTCCAGACGATCGAGCATCCGGGTCATCGAGCCGCTGTCGAGCGACAGATGCCGGCACAGCTCGGCCGGGGTGTCCACGCCGAACTGAGCCATGATGATCAACACCTTGAACTGCGCGGCAGTGATGCCGTGAGGTTCCATGTGGGTGTCGATGATTCGGTCCTTAAGCAAGGCGGCGCGCCCCAGCAACAGTCCGAGATGGCAATTTTGAAATTCGTCCGGCGTGAAATGTTTCATCTGACCACCAATTAGCTGCCTAGGCAGAGAGTGTGTGTCGAGATGTTACTGCCTAGGCAGCGAATGTCAAGGCAATAGTTAGGAGGCTTTGTATTTGGATGATGAGTGGTGCGGGGTAGGACGAAGGCGTTATGAAAGGGATATTTTTAGAAGGGATGGTGCTGACGATGGAAAACCTGAGGTTTGCGCGATCATTGTGGCGAGGGAGCTTGCTCCCGCTCGGCTGCGCAGCAGTCGTAAAACCTGGGAACGCGGTGTACCTGACGAAATGTGATTGCAGGTTTTAGGGCCGCTGCGCGCCCCAGCGGGAGCAAGCTCCCTCGCCACAGGGGGTCCGCAGCGTCTTTAGAAATCCCGCTTATAGAAGATATCCAGCGAACTGGCGATGCCGCTAGCCGCTTCCAGATAGACCTTCTTGCTCAGCTTGTAGCGCAGCGCGATGGTATTAGCCGGCTCGAACACGCCAACCCCATAACGCAAACTGAGTTTCTCGGAGATGTTGCCGCTGGCGACTACGCTGGTGGCGTTGCCGCTGCCTTGGGTGTCGAGCTGGAAATCCTGAATCCCCAGGTCCTTGGCCAGACCGCCGGTGAGATTCGAACTGCCCATCAGCCCCAGACCCAACGCCGCCTGGGCCAGCATGTTGTTGTCTTCGCCGGTGGTGCTCCTAGGATGACCGAGCACCAGGTAGGACAGCGCATCCTCCTGGCTCATGGCCGGTTCGGAGAAGATCTGCGTGGTCGGCTGCTCGGCGTTGCCGCTCAAGCGGATGCCGGCGATCACGTCGTCGGTCTGGCGAATCGCTTCGATGTCCAGATACGGCTGATCAATGGGACCTGCAAACAACAACCGCGCACGGCGAACCGTCAGGCGCTGGCCATAGGCCCGATAACGACCATCGTTAAGCCAGAGTTCACCTCGAGTGTCCATGTTGTCGCCGATGTGCACATGGCCTTGCAGGTTGGCGGTCAAACCAAAACCGCTAAAGCTGAGTTTGTCTTTGCCAACCTCTACATCGACGTCCATCGCCATGACTATCGGCGGTTTGCCTTCTTCGGTCTGATGGCCAACGATCACCGTGTCACCCGAGACTTTGACCGTCGATGGCGGTAACTCACGGATGGTGATTTCGCCTTTAGGCACCAGCACCTTGCCGGTAATCGCCAGCTTGTCGTTTTTCATCGAAATCTTCAGGTCCGGCGCCACCTCCAGCACGGCATAAGGCTCGACCGTGACCGGCAGTTGCGAGCCCTTAAGACTCAGATCAACCATCAGCGCTTCGCCCCAGGCCACCTGTCCGTTCAACGTGCCCTGCCCGGTTTTGCCGCTTTTCCAGCTACCATTCAGTTGCACACTTTCGCCAGCGATCAGCGCCTGAATCTGCAGCGCCTCGAAACGGGTGGGTAATTCAGGCCCGGAGATTTCGCCATCGCTGAGGATCAGGTTGCCGTTAACCTGGGGCGCGAGCAAACCACCGGACAAACTGCCGCTGCCGTTCAAATGCCCGGACAGCTTCTCGACCATGGGTACAAACGGCCGCGCCACTGACAGATCCAGACCGTTCAGCCGGAACGAGCCGGTCAGCGGTTTGTTTTTCGGTAACGGGTTGATCTGCGCCTGCACCATCAACTCACCGAGCTTGCCACCGACGAAGTCGAGCTGGGTATCAATGCGATTCGGATTGAGGGTGCTGTTGAGTTTCAGCGTCTGATAAGGGAAGTCCAGCCACTGATCTTTTTCGCGCATGCGCAGCATACCGCCGCTCGCATCGACCATGATCTGGCCTTTCGGGCCACTGGCCGGCAGATCCAGTTGCACGTCGGCGTTGAGCTTGCCCTTCCAGGCGAAATCCTTCGGCAGCCATTGCGCCAGGCTTTCAATCGGGAACTGTTTGAGGTGGTAACGCAGCTTGGGCTCGGGCATCAACCGCTGGTCTTCACCGCACATGCTGGCTTGCCCGGACGCCCAGCAATGGGCGGCGAAGGTCATTTTGCCGTCCGCCAGGCGCTCGAGTTTCGCCGGAGCCTGCAACTTCCAGTCCTGGCCGCCAGCCTGTATGTCACCGCTGGCCAGACGTCCGCGCCAGTTGCCTTTGTCCAGATTGCCGTCCAGCCCCAGTGCCAGTTTGAGCATCGGGCCCTGGAGGTCCAGTTGCAGCTTCTGGTTCTTGATATCGCCCTGACCACTGGCCGTCAGCGTGCCCAGCTGCGTTTCACCGACCTGAATGCCACTGCCTTTGAGGTCGATGCGCGCCCGTTGGGCGCTGTCGAGGTTGGCATCCAGATTGAGGCTTTGCAGGCGATTGTCGGCCATCGCCAGTTGCAAGCCTTGCAGACTCAGTTTGCCTTGCGGTGCTTTCAGGGTACCGGCGAGATCAAGACGTCCATTGAGCTGACCGCGCAATTGCGGCCAGAGTTGACCCAGGCGCGGCATTTTGATGTCGAGATGCCCGGCCAGTTTCTGTTGCAGACTGCCGGTGCCGTTGATGTGGTTGTCCCCCAGGCGAATGTCCAACGCACTGAGGGTCCATTGTTCGCCAGCGCCATCCGCCTTGGCCTGGAACACTGCCGGTTGACCGCGCAGCTTGCCCTTGAGGTCCAGGTCAGCATTCAGCTTCAGCTGTTCATTCTTTATTTCGCCTTTGCTGCGTAGCGGCCCGGCCAGGGTTCCCGGCAACTCCGCCAACCAATACGCCGGATTGATTGCCGACAAATCCAGCGCGGTGTCCCAGGCTATGCCGTCGGCAAACTGCAGATTCACATGTCCTTCGGCCTTGCCCTGCCCGGCTGCCAGCTTGAACTGGGGTAGATAAATTTTTGTCAGATCGCCACTGAACGGGCTGCTCAGGCTGAACGCCCCTGCCGGGCCATCGAGCGCGGCTTTGAAGTTGCCCAGATAGTTGCCGTCACGATAGGACACTTCGCCGTTGAAGGTCCGCAGCACTACCGCCGGTTCGTCGATCAGCGGATAAAGCCGATGCCACGGAAAACTCAACCAGTCGACCTTGGCCTCAGCGCTGAAGCCTTCACTCCAGTCCAGTTGCCCGGTGAGCTTGAGGCTTTGTTCGGCACTGGCACTGAGGTCCAGCGCGGCGATTTGCGCGCCCTTGGCGTCGACCTTGCCTTGCAGCATCAGGCCGACCGGCCCCTGCTCGGCCGGCAAGGTGGCTTTGCCGATTAATTGATAACCGTTTTTCAGATCGCCCTTGCCGGTCAATTCGAGTTGATTGAGTTTCAAGGTGTCCGGTAAATCGGCGCTGGCCTTGAAGCCGTCCGCGGTAATGCGCACTTGAGCCGGCAGGTTTTCAACCAGAGGTTGCAGCTCGCCGGTCAACAGGCCTTGCAGGTAACCGCTGCTATCCGCTTTGAGGTTCAGGGTTTTCAGCAGGTCGCCGTCGACGCTCAATGCCAATGTCCACGGCTCAGTGCCCGGCGCCGGCAAGGTCAATTTGCCTTTGGCAGTCAATGGCCAGTTACCGCTCGGTTGCAGCAGGCCGGACAGGTCCAGGCTCAGCTTGTCCCGTTGCAGGTGCACAGAGTCGATCTGCAAGCCCTTGGCTGTCCAATGGGCTGCCAATTGCAGGCCTTTGAGTTGTTCGCTGCCGTTGAACAGCAGGCTGCCGACTTGCACCTCACCCAACTCAATAGCCACCGGCAGTTTCAGCTCGGGCAGACTGATGGGGCCGCTGCTTTCATCGGTACTCGGTGGAAATTGCAGACTGACTTGTTCAGCCTTCAGTTGATCAATGCACAACGTCATGCGCGTCAGACACAGCGGCGACCAGGCAAAAATCGGCCTGGTCAGTTCGACCCGACTGCTGTGTTGCTGCCAGAGCAGATGATCAGCACTCCATTGGCCGCTCAAACGGCCCTGGAAATTCTCCACCGTCAAACCCGGCACCTGCCCCAGCGCCCAACGACTGCCGGCGTGAGTCCCCAGCAAAGTGCCCAGCGCCAGCAATACGACCATCACCAGCGCAAGGATCGCCAGCAGCGCTATTTTCAAAGCACGATTCAAAGCTCAGGTCCCATGGAGAAGTGCAAACGAATACCACCGTCGTCGTCCAACGCATGGGCGAGATCAAGACGCAGCGGCCCGACCGGCGAGATCCAACGCACGCCGATGCCGACCCCGGTCTTGAGGTTCGGCAGTTCAAGTGTGTTGAACGAGTTCCCCTGGTCGATGAAGGTTGCGACCCGCCATTTCTCGGCGATGGAGTATTGATACTCGACGCTGCCGGCGACCATATAGCGACCACCGATGCGACGACCGTCGGAGTTTTCCGGGGACAGACTCTGGTAGTCGTAACCGCGTACGCTTTGATCACCACCGGCAAAAAAACGCAATGACGGAGGGACCGTTTTATAACCATTGGTGGCGCTGCCGCCGAACTGCACGCGGCCAAGAAAACGGTGCTTGTCCCAGACGGTGGTCAAGCCTTTGAGCAGCGCAGTGCCGTAGAGCAAGTTGGTATCCGACGCCAACCCTTCCTTGGCCACCTTGGTGTCGAATTGCAGACGATAGCCATTGTGCGGATCGATGCGGTTGTCGCTGCGCAGGTAGGCGTAACTGACGCCGGGCATCAGTAAATTGCTCAGGCCCGAATCATTGCCTAGACGAAATTCCTCGCGCTGCCATTTCAGCGAAATCACCCGCTGCCAGCCGCTGGGCAATTTGCTGTGCCACTCGGGGCCGAGGGTCAGCAATTTGCTCAGGCTGTCGTTGCTAGCCAGTTCTTCGTATTGATAGCCACCGGCAAAGCGCAGTTTGTCGGTGAGCGGCGGATCCAGCGGCACGTCGTACCACAGGCCGACGTTCTGCCGTGGCGCGGACACCTCCGCCTCCCAACCATAACTGTGGCCTTGAGGATTGACCCAATGCCGGGTCCAGTTGGCTTTGGCGCGCGGGCCGACGTCAGTGGAAAAACCCAGCCCCAGGCCCATGGTCCTTGGCTTGCGGGTTTCCAGCTTCACCGCCACCGGGATCACATCATTGGCAGCCGCAGCGGGTGCAGCATCGACCCGCACGCCTTCGAAATAGCCGCTCGACTGCAACGCCTGATTGAGTTCCGCGATCAGTTCGGAGTCGTAGGGATCACCGGCCTTGAAGGGCACCATACGTTGCAACAAGTCTTCATCGAACGGCGTGTCGCCAGCAAAGCTGACCTCGCCCAAGGTATAGCGCGGGCCGCTGTCGTAGATCAACTCGATGTCGGCAACACCGGCCTGGGGGTCCACTGATAATTTTTGGCTGGTAAACCGCCCGCTGAAAAAGCCATAGCGCGACGCCTGATTCTGGATCAGCCGCTTGGCGTCTTCGTAATGGCCGTGATTGAGTACTGCGCCGGACTTGAGCAGATCGCTTTTCGGCACGCGGAAGGTTTTGAGGGAAGCTGCCGGGCCATCGATGCGCACGGTGACATTGCGTAAGTGCACAGGCTCGCCGGGGTCGATGTTCAACACCAACTTCGGCGACTTGCCACCTTTGACTTCGCTGTCGATCTGCGGCTGATAGAAACCCAAGGCCTGGGCGGCCTTTCTGGCTTGCTCTTCGGCACCGCGACTGAAGCGTAACAAGGCTTCTTCGTCGCGATCGCCCAGACTACCGATATAGCCCTCCACATTGGCTTTCAGTTCATCGTTGGACGGTTTGATCCGCACATCCAATTCACTTTGTGCCAACGCCGCACAGCTTGTGACCAGCATGAGCAAACCGCTGGTGAATCTTCCTGGAAACTTCATAGGCGCGGATGCTATCACGAGCTTGGGAGCGTGATAGAGCCCTGGAGTGGCCGGAAGTTCTCCATCAAGCGGTTGCTGTTTGTAACACTTGTGGATTGGGGTGAAAAAACACGTGCTCGAGGATAGGTCCCACAGCGACCTCGCCAATTTCCTCGTAACCCTGACGCTTATAGAACTCCAGATAACGTGGATTCCCGGTATCAAGTACCACGCCTTCTGAATGCTCGTCCTCTGCGCACCAATTATGAACCGCTTGAAGTAACTGCTCGCCGAAGTGCTTGCCCTGAAACTGCGGGTGAATTCCCAGCAGCGGCAAGACGTGAACCGCATCGGATGGCAGGCAGGCCACCACCGCCGCGTGATAATCCAGATAACGCCGCGTGCAGCGGAATCCGGTACTGAGCACCATCCGCAGGCGCCAGGCCCAACTCTCGGTGATGCCCAGGCGGCGTTGCGGCGGCGCGATCAGGGCGATGCCGATCAGCCGGTCGTTGATCAGCAGACCAATGGCCGGCAAATCCTGAAGAAAGTGTTGTTTGACCAGTTCACGCACCGTTGCCCGAACGCGGTGCTCATAGCCGGGCCGCTCGGCCTCGAACAGAAAACCAAAGGTCGGCTCATGGCGGTAGGCTTGATACAGCAAGGAGCGCGCTTCGCTGGAATAGCCGCTGTCGAGCATATGAATGTCGGCGATGGCCGTTGAGGATTCAGGCATAGCGATGGATCTCCCCTGGGCTCGGCTCAAATTGGCCTCACCTTTGTATAAGAAGCCTTGTTACTACGAGCAGTTGTTGACTTGCACAGCTTCCTGTAACAACGGCTTACACTCTACGCTCAAAGGACATTAGCAGCGCATCTGACCTGCCGCCACGCTGGCCGCCATCGGACTTGTCGGCTAGCATCGCAGTTTTGCCAGGACTGCCGACCATGAAGATCGTCTCGTTCAACATCAACGGCCTGCGCGCCCGGCCCCACCAACTGGCGGCGCTGATCGAGAAGCACCAGCCGGACGTGATCGGCCTGCAGGAAACCAAGGTCCATGACGACCAGTTCCCGTTGGCCGAGGTTCAGGCCCTGGGTTATCACGTGTATTACCACGGACAAAAGGGCCATTACGGCGTCGCCCTGCTCTCCCGCCAGGAGCCGATTGCACTGCATAAAGGCTTTACCACCGACGAAGAAGATGCTCAGCGGCGCTTTATCTGGGGCACCTTCGCCGACGCCAACGGCGTGCCAGTGACCATCATGAACGGCTATTTCCCACAAGGTGAAAACCGCGACCACCCCACCAAATTTCCAGCCAAACAACGTTTCTATAACGACTTGCAGCAATTGCTCGAAACCCAGTTCAGCAATGACCAGCCGCTGGTCGTGATGGGTGACGTCAACATTTCCCCGGAAGACTGCGACATCGGCATCGGTCCGGACAACATGAAGCGCTGGTTGAAAACCGGCAAATGCAGCTTCCTCCCGGAAGAGCGCGAGTGGATGGCCCGCTTGAAGAACTGGGGCCTGGTGGACAGTTTCCGTCACTTGAACCCGGACGTCGCGGATCGCTTCAGCTGGTTCGACTACCGCAGCCGCGGCTTCGAAGACGAGCCCAAGCGCGGCCTGCGCATCGACCTGATCATGGCCTCTCACGGCTTATTGCCGAGGGTGAAGGATGCCGGCGTCGACTACGACCTGCGCGCCATGGAAAAGCCTTCCGATCATGCGCCGATCTGGCTTGAGTTGAGCTGATCGCAGTCCGCTGATCTTTTGATCGTTCCCACGCTCCCGCGTGGGAATGCATCACTGGACACTCTGCGTCCGCTCTTGAATGTGACGCGGAGCATCACGGGCTGCATTCCCACGCAGAGCGTGGGAACGATCTCACCCTTGACTGTCATCTTTCGGAAACCTCTCTGACTTATTCTCCCCGGCACTTCCTTTGCCCTACTAGAAGGTGCCGGTCTGATGCTGCGCGCTCTGTTTGTGATGATGCTTTGCTGCGTGCTGCCTTTTCCGGTCTTCGCCACTGAGCTACCGACCCCGGACCATGGCCCTGTCCTGCGCATTCAGGGCTCCAACACCATCGGTGCCGCCTTGGGTCCGGCGCTGGTCAAAGGATTGATGGAGGCGCAAGGCTTGCGCGAGATCCACAGCGAAATCTCGGGCAAAGACAACGAACAGCGCGTCGTCGGCAACACCGAGCAAGGACGTCGGGTACTGGTGGAAGTCGCCGCCCATGGTTCGAGCACTGGTTTTACCGCACTTAAAGCGCAGAACGCCGACCTGGCCGCCTCATCGCGACCGATCAAGGACAGTGAACTGGTCGACCTGGAAGCCTTGGGCGACTTGAAAAGCCCTGCCGCCGAGCAGGTAATCGCAATTGATGGGTTGGCGATCATCCTCCATCCGCAGAATCCCTTGAACCGATTAAACACCGAGCAACTGGCACGGATTTTCAGCGGAGAGGTGAAAACCTGGGAAGAACTTGGCGGCGCTGGCGGGTCTATCCACTTGTATGCCCGGGATGATCAATCGGGCACTTACGACACCTTCAAAGAACTTGTTCTCAGTCGGCGCGGCAAAACCCTGGACAGCACGGCGAAACGCTTCGAATCCAGCGAACAGCTGTCCGATGCGGTCAGCCAGGATCCTCAGGGTATTGGTTTTATCGGCCTGCCCTATGTGCGCCAGGCCAAAGCCGTGGCGATTGTCGATGGCGACTCGCAGCCTATGCTGCCCCGGCGCAGCCTGATCGCCACCGAAGACTATCCACTGTCACGGCGCTTGTTCTTTTACCTGCCACCCAATGGGCAAAACCCATGGGCCGACGCGCTGGTGGCGTTTGCCCAGAGCAGCCAAGGCCAGGCGATTGTCGCAGCCAATGGGTTTATTGCGCAGACCGTGCAGGCCATGACGGTAACGCCCAGCGCACAGATGCCTGACGACTATCAAGCCATCACCCGCGAAGGGCAACGGCTAACGGTGAATTTTCGCTTCGAGGAAGGCAGCGCCAGCCTGGACAACAAGGCCCGGCAAGATCTGTCGCGAGTGCTCGACTATTTAAAGCTCCACGACAAGCTCAACAAACAGGTCACGCTGGTGGGTTTTGGTGATGCCAAAAGCGACCCGGCGCGGGCGGCGCTTTTATCGAAACTGCGAGCCATGGCGGTACGGCGCGAGTTGGTCAAAAGCGGCGTGGTGTTTCGAGAAATCCGCGGCTTTGGTGCAGAAATGCCGGTGGCGACCAATAGCGCGGATGAAGGCAGGATCAAGAATCGGCGGGTGGAGGTTTGGGTGTATTGAGTTCGATTGCGCTCATTGTGGCGAGGGAGCTTGCTCCCGCTCGGCTGCGGAGCAGCCGCAAAACCAGTCAACCCGGTGTTGCTGAAACAACCGAGTTGCCGGATTTTGGGGTCGCTTCGCGCCCCAGCGGGAGCAAGCTCCCTCGCCACAAAAGCACCTCGGTCTTAATGCCCGCTACGCATCATCTCTCTCGGCACATATTTACCGATCTCGAATTTGCCGATCGCCGCACGGTGCACTTCGTCCGGACCATCGGCCAGGCGCAAGGTGCGCTGCATGGCGTACATATAGGCCAACGGGAAATCGTTGGAAACCCCCGCCCCGCCGTGGATCTGGATCGCCCGGTCGATGACCTTCAAGGCCACGTTTGGCGCGACGACCTTGATCTGGGCGATTTCACTTTTCGCCACTTTATTGCCGACGGTGTCCATCATGTAGGCCGCTTTCAGGGTCAGCAGCCGCGCCATGTCGATTTCCATCCGCGAGTCGGCGATTTTGTCGATATTGCCGCCCAGACGTGCCAGCGGTTTGCCAAACGCCGTGCGATTGACCGAACGTTTGCACATCAATTCCAGTGCGCGTTCGGCCATGCCGATGGAGCGCATGCAGTGGTGAATCCGGCCTGGGCCAAGGCGACCTTGAGCGATTTCAAAACCGCGCCCCTCGCCCAGCAACACGTTTTCGTAAGGGACACGGACGTTTTCGAACAGCACTTCGGCGTGGCCATGAGGCGCGTCGTCGTAACCGAACACCGGTAGCGGACGGACGATCTTCACACCCGGGGCATCCACCGGCACCAGAATCATCGAGTGCTGTTGGTGACGCGGCGCGTCCGGATTGCTCAGGCCCATGAAGATCAGGATCTTGCAGCGCGGATCGCAAGCACCTGAAGTCCACCATTTTTTGCCGTTGATCACCCACTCGTCGCCCTGACGCTCAGCGCGGGCGGCCATATTGGTGGCGTCGGAGGAAGCGACATCCGGCTCGGTCATGGCGAAGGCCGAACGAATCTCACCGCGCAACAGCGGCTCCAGCCAGCGCTGCTTCTGCCCTTCGTTGGCGTAACGCACCAGCACTTCCATGTTGCCAGTGTCCGGCGCCGAGCAGTTGAACGGCTCTGGCCCGAGTAGCGAGCGACCCATGATTTCCGCCAGCGGCGCGTATTCGAGGTTGGTCAAGCCAGCACCGAGCTCGGACTCAGGAAGAAACAAATTCCACAAGCCTTCAGCCTTGGCCTTGAGCTTGAGTTCTTCCATGATCGCGGTCGGCTGCCAGCGATCACCTTCGGCAACCTGGCGTTCGAACACCGCTTCAGCCGGATAAACGTAAGCGTCCATGAACGCGGTCACGCGCTCACGCAGTTCCTGAACCTTCGGGGAATAAGCGAAATCCATGAGCAGCTACCTTCTTCTAGGAGGTTGTTGAGGTCATGCAATCGATGCTAGAACAGCTACGAAAATTTACCTAGCCTATTCTCGGCGTGTATTAACATTCATCACCGATATATGATCGATTGATCGAAACCTAAAAATAAGAGTGCCGCGCAATGAATCTGAGCAAGGTCGACCTGAACCTCTTTATCGTCTTCGACGCGATCTACACTGAAGCCAATCTGACCCGCGCCGGACAGATCGTCGGCATCACTCAGCCAGCCGTCTCGAACGCTCTGGCCCGCCTGCGCGAGACCTTCAACGACCCGCTATTTGTACGCACCGCCCAGGGCATGGTGCCCACACCCATGGCACAGAACATCATCGGCCCGGTGCGCAATGCATTGTCACTGCTGCGGGTTTCGGTGCAGGAAAGCCGGATTTTCAACCCGTTGCAGGCGGCCAAGACCTACCGCATCAGCATGACCGACCTTACCGAAGCGGTGATCCTGCCGCTGCTGTTCCAACGCCTGCGTCGCCTGGCGCCAACGGTGATCATCGAGAGCTTTTTGTCCAAACGCCGGGAAACCACCAAGGAGCTGGCCGCCGGCCGCCTCGACTTCGCTGTCGACGCACCACTCAACACCGATCCGCAAGTGCGCCACGTCAAGCTGATGGAAGACCGCTATGTCTGCGCCATGCGCAAGGGGCATCCGCTGGCGGGCAAAGAGAAATTCACCCTCGATGATTACCTGTCGCTGACCCATATCCATATTTCCAGCCGCCGCAGCGGCCTGGGGCATGTCGACCTGGCGCTCGGCAAAATGGGTATCCAACGCAAAATCGCCCTGCGCTCCCAGCATTACCTGATGGCCTCGCAAGTGCTGCAACAGACCGACATGGTGATGACCGTACCGGAGCGTTTCGCCCGTCGGCATGACCTGTATTCAGTCAACTTGCCGGTCAATGACGTGCCGCCGGTTGAAACCCACCTCTACTGGCACGAAAGCACCGACCAGGACCCAGCCAACCGCTGGATGCGCGAGCAGATGATCGAGTTGTGCCAGCAGGTGACGGCGCATGAGAAGAAGCTCGACAAGGCGTAATTTCGTGGGAGCGAGGCTTGCCCGCGATGAACGATGACGCGGTCATTCTGTTGCACTGCGTTGCTTTCATCGCGGGCAAGCCTCGCTACTACAAGAGACAGGTGCTTGACGTATACGTCAACCAGCAATTAGCTTAGTGCCAAGACCTTTCTTGAGCGCTTCCATGAGCAGCCAGACTTACAGCATCTCCGACCTCGCCCGCGAGCTCGACATCACGACCCGCGCCATTCGCTTCTATGAGGAGCAAGGCTTGCTCGCTCCCGAGCGGCGCGGTCAGGAGCGCATCTACTCGCCCCGCGACAAAGTCAGCCTGAAACTGATCCTGCGGGGCAAGCGCATCGGCTTCTCCCTGGCTGAATGCCGTGAGCTGATCGAACTCTACGACCCCACCAGCGGCAACCAGAAACAGCTGCACAGCATGCTGGCGAAAATTACCGAGCGTCGCGAGCAGCTTGAGCAGCAAATGCTGGACATCGAACAGATGAAGCTGGAACTGGACACGGCTGAAGAGCGCTGTATCCAGGCGCTGGAACAGACGATCGAGAATCAGAAAACCGTTCAGTAACACGCTTTTGTGGCGAGGGAGCTTGCTCCCGCCGGCCGATCCGCGCCCGGGCGCAGCGGCCGTAAAGCTGACTGATGCGTTCTACCTGACACAATGCTGTTGCCGATTTTAGGGCCGCTTCGCGCCCCAGCGGGAGCAAGCTCCCTCGCCACATTAAAAACACCACAGAATAGGTGACCTCCTTATGTCTCTCCCAACCCACGTACGCCTGATCGAAGTCGGCCCTCGCGACGGCCTGCAAAACGAAGCCCAACCCATCAGCGTGGCGGACAAGGTGCAATTGGTCGATGCGCTGACCGCCGCCGGCCTTGGCTATATCGAAGTCGGCAGTTTCGTCTCGCCCAAATGGGTGCCGCAAATGGCCGGCTCCGCGGAGGTCTTCGCGCAGATCCAGCGCAAGCCGGGCGTGACCTACGGAGCGCTGGCACCGAACCTGCGTGGTTTCGAAGACGCGCTGGCGGCCGGGGTCAAGGAAGTCGCGGTGTTCGCCGCCGCTTCCGAAGCCTTTTCCCAGCGCAATATCAATTGCTCGATCAGCGAGAGCCTGGAGCGTTTCGTCCCGATCATGGAGGCTGCCAAACAGCACGGCGTCAGCGTGCGCGGTTACGTGTCTTGCGTGTTGGGCTGTCCTTATGAAGGTCAGGTCGCGCCCGAGCAAGTCGCCTTCGTCGCCCGAGAGCTTTATGCCATGGGCTGCTACGAAGTCTCCCTCGGCGACACCATCGGCACCGGTACTGCCGGCGCCACGCGAAAGATGTTCGAAGTCGTTAGTGCCCAGGTACCTCGCGAGAAACTGGCTGGGCACTTCCACGACACCTACGGTCAGGCGCTGGCCAATATCTACGCCAGCCTGCTGGAAGGTATCTCGGTGTTTGACAGCTCTATCGCCGGCCTAGGTGGCTGCCCCTACGCAAAAGGCGCCAGCGGTAACGTCGCCACCGAAGACGTGCTGTACCTGCTCAATGGCCTGGGAATCACAACCGGGATCGACATGGATCGCTTGATCCTCGCCGGCCAGCAAATTTGCACAGTACTGGGGCGCCCCACGGGTTCTCGTGTGGCCAAGGCCCGTAGCGCAGTGTGAAGGGGGAATGTGTCGGGGTGTTACCGACAGCTTTAGCCCGTAGCAAAAACGAGTAACACGGAAACAGATCACGGGTTTTTGGCTGGCTGATTTTTCTTACTAAATTATCAAGCCATTGATTTTAAAAGGTTTTATAAAGTTGGCACGGCTTCTGCTATCTCTATGGCATAACAAGAATAAAAAAATTGCAGCAACCCCAATAAAAACAAGACGTAACGACTCTGACATAACAAAAACAACACGGCAGAGACGCAGCTAACAGATTTTTTTGGAGAAGGTGTGCTTTTCAGGGTGCTTTTCGAAGCAACTCGCAACCGGGCAGAGAACAATAAAACTACCTTCAGGTAGCTCCCGAACTGGTTGGATCGCTCAGCGAAAAAGCAGATCAGCGCTCAAAAAAATACGTTTGCTCTTGATCCCGAATGGGGATCGACAAAAACAGCGGTAAAGGGCCACGGTTGCCAAAAACAACAACAGACCGCCCCTCAATAATAAAAAAAGAGCACGTAACAACAAATTAAAGGGGAGCTTCGGCTCCCCTTTGTGCTTTGTGGGAGCGGGCTTGCTCGCGATGAACGATAACGCGGTTCATCTGATAAACCGCGGTGCATTCATCGCGAGCAATCGAGCGTCGACCGGCCCTTCCCACAGGATTGTGATCAACTGTTGTTGACCTTGAGCTCCTCGATGCTGATCTCCCTCATCCGAAACTTCTGAATCTTGCCGGTCACGGTCATCGGAAACTCTTCGACGAACTTGAAGTAACGCGGTGTCTTGAAGTGGGCGATGCGTTCCTTGCACCAGGTTTGCAGCTCCAGTTCACTGGCCCTGTGGCCGGGATGGAACTTGATCCAGGCGACGATTTCTTCGCCATATTTGGCATCTGGAATACCGATGATCTGCACATCCGCCACCGCTGGATGAGTGAAGAAAAACTCTTCCAGCTCACGGGGGTAAACGTTTTCACCTCCGCGAATAATCATGTCTTTGTTGCGCCCGGCGATGCACACGTAGCCTTGCTCGTTCATGGTCGCCAGATCCCCGGTGTGCATCCAGCCGGCCTGATCGATGGCCTCGGCAGTGCCTTGCGGGTTGTTCCAGTAACCGAGCATCACGCTGTAACCGCGCGTGCACAGCTCACCCATCTGCCCGCGCGCGACAGTGTTACCCGACTCGTCGATGATTTTGCTTTCCAGTTGCGGCTGGGTTCGGCCAACCGTGGTAACGCGTAACTCAAGATCGTCCGCGGGACCGGTCTGCAATGACACCGGACTGGTTTCGGTCATGCCGTAGGCGATCTGCACTTCGCTCATGTGCATCTCGCTGATGACCCGGCGCATCACTTCGATCGGACACGTTGCGCCGGCCATGATTCCGGTGCGCAGGCTCGACAAATCGAATTCGGCGCGCCGGGGCTGATCGAGCATGGCGATAAACATGGTGGGCACGCCGTACAACGCCGTGGCCTGTTCTTCGGCGACGGTGCTCAAGGTCAGTAACGGATCAAAGGCATCGTTGGGGTAGATCATGGTGCTGCCGTGGGTCACGCAACCGAGGTTGCCCATGACCATGCCGAAGCAGTGATACAGCGGCACCGGGATCACCAGCCGATCCGCGGCCGTCAGCCCGAGGCTTTCGCCGACCATGTAACCGTTGTTGAGAATATTGTAGTGACTAAGAGTTGCGCCCTTGGGAAAACCGGTGGTGCCCGAGGTGTACTGGATGTTCACCGCCTGATCGAAATGCAGGCTGTTCTGCCGGGCCTTCAATTGCCCGATATCCACCCCAGCGCCCAACGCGGACAGCTGCGACCATGGCAGGAAACCCGACGGCGGCTGTGCATCAAGACTGATGACGCCCCGCAAGTCCGGCAGACGCTCACTCTGCAACTGGCCGATAGGATGTTCTGCCAGCTCCGGCACCAGGCCTTGCAGCATCGCGTGGTAATCGGACGTCTTGAAGGCCCCGGCGCAGACCAGCCATTGGCAGCCGGATTGCTTCAACACGTATTCCAGTTCGGAACTGCGGTACGCCGGATTGATGTTGACCAGGATCACCCCGATCTTGGCGCTGGCGAACTGACTGATACACCACTGGGCACAGTTGGGCGCCCAGACACCAAGACGATCGCCAGCCTGTAAACCCAGCGCCATCAACGCCCTGGCATGCAGGTCAACGGCTTCGGCCAGTTGCTTCCAGCTGTAACGCAGTTGCTGATGGCGAACCACCAACGCCTCGCCCTGCGGATACTGCGCAACGGTGTTGTCGAACGCCTGACCGACGGTCAGCGCCAGTAAGGCTTTGTCCTGCGAGCCACGGGTGTAGCTCTGACTTGGGTGAGAACCTGGTTGATCCATAACGACCCCTATTGTCTTTATTGGTGGGTGTGTGGGAGCCGGGCTTGTGTGGCGAGGGAGCTTGCTCCCGCTCGGCTGCGCAGCAGTCGTAAAACCCGCGAATGTGGTTTATCTGACGAACTGCAATAGCCGATTTGAGGGCCGCTTCGCGACCCAGCGGGAGCAAGCTCCCTCGCCACAGATGAAAGCCTGGTTCCTACAGAAAGCACCTCTACTCTGGCTCAAGTTGACGTTAACGTAAAGGGTGATTGACAGCCGCTCATCGCAGGCTTACGTTAACGTAAAGGTGAGAGCTGATCAGGCGCTCTCCACTCCTGACAAAAACACCAAAGGTGACCCATGAGCTACCCATCCCTGAACTTCGCCCTGGGCGAAACCATCGACATGCTGCGCGATCAGGTTCAGTCCTTCGTCGCCAAAGAAATCGCACCTCGCGCTGCACAGATCGACATCGATAACCTGTTTCCCGCCGATATGTGGCGCAAGTTCGGTGACATGGGGCTGCTCGGGATCACTGTGCCGGAAGAATACGGCGGTGCCGGCCTGGGCTATCTGGCCCACGTGGTGGCCATGGAAGAAATCAGCCGCGGCTCGGCTTCGGTTGCCCTTTCCTACGGCGCGCACTCCAACCTCTGCGTCAATCAGATCAACCGTAACGGCAACCATGAGCAGAAAACCAAGTACCTGCCGAAACTGATCAGCGGCGAACACGTCGGCGCCCTGGCCATGAGCGAACCGAATGCGGGTTCCGACGTGGTTTCGATGAAATTGCGCGCCGACAAACGCGGCGACCGTTTTGTGCTCAACGGCAGCAAGACCTGGATCACCAATGGCCCGGATGCCAGCACCTACGTGATCTACGCCAAGACCGACCTGGAAAAGGGCGCTCACGGTATCAGCGCCTTCATCGTCGAACGTGACTGGAAAGGCTTCAGCCGCAGCAACAAATTCGACAAGCTCGGCATGCGCGGCTCGAACACCTGCGAGCTGTTCTTCGACGACGTCGAAGTCCCGGAAGAAAACCTGCTGGGCGTTCTCAACGGGGGCGTCAAAGTCCTGATGAGCGGCCTCGATTACGAGCGTGTGGTGCTTTCCGGCGGCCCGACCGGGATCATGCAAGCCTGTATGGACCTGGTCGTACCCTACATCCATGACCGCAAACAGTTCGGCCAGAGCATCGGCGAATTCCAGCTGATCCAAGGTAAAGTCGCTGACATGTACACCCAGCTCAACGCCAGCCGTGCTTACCTGTACGCCGTTGCCCAAGCGTGCGAGCGCGGCGAAACCGCCCGCAAGGACGCCGCCGGGGTGATCCTCTACAGCGCCGAATGCGCGACCCGAATGGCCCTCGACGCGATTCAGATTCTCGGCGGCAATGGCTACATCAATGAATTCCCCGCAGGTCGTCTGCTGCGCGACGCCAAGCTGTACGAAATCGGCGCCGGCACCAGCGAGATTCGCCGCATGCTGATTGGTCGTGAACTGTTCAACGAAACCCGCTAAACGGAGCTGTCCATGGCTATCCTGCATACCCAGCTCAACCCCCGTTCGGCGGAGTTCGCCGCCAACAGCGCGGCAATGCTCAAACAGGTCGACGCCCTGCACACCCTGCTCGCTCAAGTGCAGCTAGGTGGCGGCCCGAAAGCTCAAGAACGCCACACCTCGCGGGGCAAGCTGCTGCCGCGTGAACGCATCAATCGCCTGCTCGATCCGGGCTCACCGTTTCTGGAAATCAGCCAACTGGCCGCGTATGAGGTCTATGGCGAAGAGGTTCCAGCCGCTGGCGTGATTGCCGGGATCGGCCGGATTGAAGGCGTCGAATGCATGATCGTCGCCAACGATGCCACGGTAAAAGGCGGCTCTTACTATCCGCTGACCGTGAAAAAACACCTGCGCGCCCAGACCATCGCTCAGCAGAATCGCCTGCCCTGCATTTATCTGGTGGACTCCGGCGGCGCCAACCTGCCGCGTCAGGATGAAGTGTTTCCAGACCGTGAGCACTTTGGCCGGATCTTCTTCAACCAGGCCAACATGAGCGCCATGGGCATTCCGCAAATCGCCGTGGTCATGGGCTCCTGCACCGCCGGTGGCGCCTATGTACCGGCCATGGCCGACGAAGCGATCATGGTCCGCCAGCAGGCCACCATCTTCCTTGCTGGCCCACCGCTGGTGAAAGCCGCTACGGGTGAAGTGGTCAGCGCCGAAGACCTCGGTGGTGCCGATGTGCACTGCAAGATCTCCGGGGTCGCCGACCATTACGCCGACAGCGATGAACATGCACTGGCCCTTGCCCGTCGCAGCGTGGCCAACCTCAACTGGCGCAAGCTCGGTGAGTTGCAGCAACGCAAACCGATCGCGCCGCTGTTCGCCAGCGAGGAGCTGTATGGCGTGGTTCCGGCTGACGCCAAGCAGCCGTTCGATGTGCGTGAAGTGATCGCGCGCCTGGTCGACGGTTCGGTGTTCGATGAGTTCAAAGCGCTGTTCGGCACCACGCTGGTGTGCGGTTTTGCCCACCTGCATGGCTACCCGATCGCGATCCTCGCCAACAACGGCATCCTCTTCGCCGAAGCCGCGCAGAAAGGCGCGCACTTTATTGAACTGGCCTGCCAGCGCGGGATTCCGCTGTTGTTCCTGCAGAACATCACCGGCTTCATGGTCGGTCAGAAATACGAGGCCGGCGGCATCGCCAAACACGGCGCGAAACTGGTCACTGCGGTGGCCTGTGCCAAGGTGCCGAAATTCACCGTGATCATCGGTGGCAGCTTCGGTGCCGGTAACTACGGCATGTGCGGCCGCGCCTACGATCCACGCTTCTTGTGGATGTGGCCCAACGCCCGCATTGGCGTGATGGGTGCAGAGCAGGCCGCTGGCGTGTTGGTGCAGGTCAAACGCGAGCAGGCGGAACGCAGCGGCCATCCCTTCTCCGACGCTCAGGAAGCCGAGATCAAGCAACCGATCCTCGATCAATACGAAGAGCAAGGCCATCCCTACTACTCCAGTGCACGGCTATGGGACGACGGTGTCATTGACCCGGCGCAGACCCGTGACGTCCTCGCGCTGGCCTTGTCGGCCTCGTTGAATGCCCCTATCGAACCGAGCCGCTTCGGCGTGTTCCGCATGTGACTCTGTGGGAGCGAGCTTGCTCGCGATGGACTCAAGGGCGAAGCGTTTATTCAGAAAACACGCGTTATCGTTAACGTCCATCGCGAGCAAGCTCGCTCCTACAAGAGCCGTGGAGAATGGAAAAACATGAGCGACTTCAACACCCTCGAACTGCTGACCGACCCGCGTGGTTTTGCCACGTTGTGGCTCAGCCGCGAACAAAAGAACAATGCCTTCAACGCCGAGATGATCCGCGAGCTGATCATCGCGCTGGATAAGGTCCAGAGTGATTCGAGCTTGCGTTTTCTGCTGCTGCGCGGACGCGGCAAGCACTTCAGCGCTGGCGCCGATCTGGCCTGGATGCAGCAGTCGGCCGAACTCGATTACCACACCAACCTCGACGATGCCCGCGAACTGGCAGAGCTGATGTACAACCTGGCCAAACTGAAAATTCCGACACTGGCGGTGGTGCAAGGTGCAGCCTATGGCGGCGCGCTCGGTTTGATCAGCTGCTGCGACATGGCGATCGGTGCAGACGATGCGCAGTTCTGCCTGTCGGAAGTGCGCATCGGCCTGGCGCCGGCGGTGATCAGCCCGTTCGTGGTGCAAGCCATCGGCGAGCGGGCGGCGCGGCGCTATGCCCTGACCGCTGAACGTTTCGGCGGGCAGCGCGCACGGGAAATAGGTTTGCTGGCCGAAAGTTACCCGGCCACCGAACTGGAGCAAAAAGTTGAGCACTGGATCGATAACCTGCTACTCAACAGCCCGGCAGCCATGCGCGCCAGCAAGGACTTGCTGCGCGAAGTCGGCAATGGCGCCCTGACCCCGGCGTTGCGCCGCTATTGCGAAAACGCCATTGCGCGAATCCGGGTCAGCCCCGAAGGTCAGGAAGGCCTGCGCGCCTTCCTGCAAAAACGTCCGCCGAAATGGCAGCCCGACACGCCCTCCAAGGAGCCACGTTGATGAGCGCCCCTCTTCTCACCACCCTGTTGGTGGCCAACCGCGGCGAAATTGCCTGCCGGGTGATGCGTACTGCCAAGGCCCTGGGCCTGACCACTGTCGCCGTGCACAGCGCCACCGATCGCGATGCGCGACACAGCCGCGAAGCGGATATCCGTGTGGATCTTGGCGGTAGCAAAGCCGCTGACAGCTACCTGCAAATCGACAAATTGATCGCCGCCGCCAAAGCCAGCGGCGCCCAGGCTATTCACCCCGGTTACGGTTTCCTCTCGGAAAACGCCGGGTTCGCCCGCGCCATCGAAGCTGCGGGATTGATCTTCCTCGGCCCACCCGCTTCAGCCATCGATGCCATGGGCAGTAAATCTGCCGCCAAGTCCCTGATGGAAACCGCGGGTGTACCGTTGGTACCGGGTTACCACGGCGAAGCCCAGGACCTGGAAACCTTCCGTGCTGCCGCCGAACGCATCGGCTATCCAGTGCTGCTCAAGGCCACGGCCGGTGGCGGCGGTAAAGGCATGAAAGTGGTCGAGGACGTCAGCCAGTTGGCCGAAGCCCTGGCCTCGGCTCAGCGTGAAGCGCAATCCTCGTTCGGCAATTCGCAGATGCTGGTGGAAAAATACCTGCTTAAGCCACGCCACGTGGAAATCCAGGTGTTCGCCGATCAGCACGGCAACTGCCTGTACCTCAACGAGCGCGACTGCTCAATCCAGCGTCGCCACCAAAAAGTCGTCGAGGAAGCACCAGCACCAGGGCTGACCCCGCAACTGCGCCAAGCCATGGGGTACGCGGCCGTGCGCGCAGCTCAAGCGATTGGTTATGTCGGCGCTGGTACCGTGGAGTTTCTGCTCGATGCGCGCGGCGAATTCTTCTTCATGGAAATGAACACCCGCTTGCAGGTCGAGCACCCGGTCACCGAAGCCATCACCGGCCTCGACCTGGTGGCCTGGCAGATTCGCGTCGCGCAAGGCGAAGTGCTGCCGATGACGCAGGAACAGGTCCCGCTGATGGGGCATGCGATTGAAGTTCGCTTGTATGCCGAAGACCCGAGCAATGATTTCTTGCCGGCGACGGGTCGTCTTGATCTGTATCGCGAATCAGCAGCAGGCCCGGGGCGGCGTGTCGACAGCGGCGTGGAAGAAGGCGACAGCATCTCGCCGTTTTACGACCCGATGCTCGGCAAATTGATCGCTTGGGGTGAGAACCGTGAGCAGGCCCGTTTGCGTCTGTTGAGCATGCTCGATGAGTTCGCCATCGGCGGGCTGAAAACCAACATCAGCTTCCTGCGTCGCATCGTCGGCCACCCGGCCTTCGCGGCAGCGGAACTGGATACCGACTTTATTCCACGCTATCAGGAACAACTGCTGCCGGCGCCGAACGAGCTGAGCGACGAATTCTGGCAAGCCGCGGCTCAAGCCTTTGCGCAAAGCCAGCCGGACTCCGTGCGTGACGATGACCGGAGTTCGCCGTGGGCGATTGCCAGCGGTTTCCGCGCCGGACTGCCGGCACAAACCACCCTGCACTTGAGTTGTGAGGGGCAGGACAAAGCGGTCACCCTGGACATTGTCAGCGCTCGTTCTGCCGAGCTTTCGGGTGAGCAACTGCTAATCGAGCATGACGGCCTGCGTCGTCAACATCGGGCGATCCGCCGCGACGACACGCTCTATCTGCACTGGGAGGGCGATCTGCGCAGCATCAAGCCGTACGATCCGATTGCCGAAGTCGAGGCCAGCCACAGCCACCACGGCGGCCTCACCGCGCCCATGAACGGCAGCATCGTGCGGGTCCTGGTCGAAGCCGGACAAGCCGTCGAAGCCGGTGCGCAATTGGTGGTACTGGAAGCCATGAAGATGGAACACAGCATTCGCGCGCCCCATTCCGGAGTGATCAAGGCGCTGTATTGCCAGGAAGGCGAGATGGTGAGCGAAGGCAGTGCGTTGGTGGAGCTGGAGTAAGAACGGTGAAGTGATTGGTCCGACGCTTGCGCCGGACCGATCAGACTAGAATTTCGCCGTGGCCTGCATCACCACACCGATGATTCGGCATTCATCGGTGTAGAGGGTTTTTGGATAGGTCGGGTTGAGCGGAACGAGGTAACGTTGCCCGCCCTCCTCGATCAACTTGCGGAAAGTCGCTTCAGCGCTGTCCGGCCAGCGGGCAATCACCAGTTTGCCTGGCACCGCTTCAACGGCCGGATCGACCAGTATCAGCATGTCTTGCGCGATACTGAGGCCACTGGGGGCGGTCATTGCATCCCCGACCACCACCAGCCAGAACGCTGCGCCCTGAGCATGATAATCGGACAGCTCGTAGCGTCCCTCGGATTTGGACTTGGAATAAGTCGGTTGCTCCTCGCGCACTTCGCACACACCTTGCCAATCGCTGACCGGGTAGCGGAAGTAGGGGTTGTACTTGTCTGCCAGAGACAGCTCGTAACCCTCCTGCTCGCCCTCCTCATCCTTCGAGGCTGCGGGTTCTCTGATGACCAGCGCCACTTCAAGAAACCCCAACCCCAACTCCTGAAGCACACGATTCATGTCTTCAATCTTGGGTTGGCGACGTTTACTCAGCCAATGGCCAACGCCGCCCTGGGACATCCCTAGGCGCTCTGCGAGCTTCTCTTGAGTGATTTTGAGTTCACTCATTTTGGCCTTGACCAATTCGATCCATTTATCCATGGCCGGAACAATACGTTGTGTACTCGGGCTCTCAATACACAGATTGTAGTATTTAAATTATCGTAATAAATACACTATGTACTAGGCTTGGGTTTACTTATTTGACCCACCATTAGAGCACCCGGAATCATGATCACACCCAGCAATGACTCGCCAGAAATGGAAACAGACGTCACCTTTGCCTCATTGAAAGGCAACGCTGCAGCGCAGCGCGCCCTGGACTATTACTTGAAACCGGCTGTTTCAGAACCCGAAATCGAGGAAAAACTCTTTGAAGTGAAACGCGGTATCAGCAGCGAAGAAGCCATGGTCCACGCCTCGGGCCTGTTGCGTTGTGCAGCGGCCACCGCTTATGAATCCGCAGAAAACCTGTATGGCGCAAACCGCGATCTGGCGTTCTCGGTGGTGCACATGATTGATTTGGCCAAAGCCATGGTGGACAGATCGCTGGATGGAGCCCGGACCGATTGAACAGCGTAGCCCGCACAGTCAACGGCGTAACGGATTCAAGGTAAGGGGTTGTAGCGAGGACAGGAAAAATTCCCGACAAAGAGGGGAAAACATTTGACTTGCAAATGATAATGATTATTATTGCACGCATCTGGTCGCGAGATCAGTCGATAGCCCAAGAGACCGTAGGTCGGACTCCTGGAATATCTCCTCATCAGGCTAATCACGGTTTTTGACCCGGCTTTTTGCCGGGTCTTTTTTTGCCAGTTTATCTGGTTTGGCTTCAGGCTAATGAAGACTGGGGGGACAGCTAAGTTCGATGGCGGCGACAATATCAAAAGAGCATCATTTTGCAAGAAAACCCCCAGTAATATTAGGGCAAAAGTCCCGAAAATAGCGCTTGAGAGTCCATCGTATAGTCACTAAGCTGCTGCTGCGTCAAGGACGACGCCCCCCTCTTTTTTCCTCGAAATTACCCCGCTGTTTCTCTCCCTCCGTGCGTGTAAAGTAGCCGTCATAAAATCATACTCAGGTATCCAGACTATGCCCGTGGCTCAAGGCTCCTTTCAAATTACTGCCAACTTCGACAGTGGCAACATCGAGGTGCTGGACACCAGCAATCCGCTGCAAGTGCTATTGGCTATCAAGCCGGACACCCGCAGTCAGCACTTCCAATGGTTCCACTTCAAGGCCAGCGGGCTGCATGTGGGCCAGGAGCATTGGTTCCGCCTGAGCAACGCGAGCAAGTCTTCCTATAACAAGGCGTGGGATGGCTACCAGGCCGTGGCCTCCTACGATCACGTCAACTGGTTTCGTGTGCCAACGATTTTCGAGGGTGACACCTTGCGGTTCAGCCTCGAAGCCAGCGCCACGAACGCCTGGTTCGCCTATTTCGAACCCTATAGCCGCGGACGCCATGACTGGCTGATCGAGCAGGCGCTGATCAAGGCCGGCACCGAACTGCTCGCCACCGGCAAAAGCGTCGAAGGTCGCGACATTCAGTTACTGCGCAAGGGCACCGGCGCCGAAGGCCAACGCAAGGTCTGGATCATTGCTCAACAGCACCCCGGCGAGCATATGGCCGAGTGGTTCATGGAAGGCATCATCGAGCGTCTGGAGCAGCACGACGATCCCGTGATGAAAAAGCTTCTGGCCAGTGCCGACCTATACCTCGTCCCCAACATGAACCCGGATGGCGCCTTCCACGGCCATTTGCGCACCAACGCCATGGGCCAGGACCTCAATCGCGCCTGGCAGAGTGCGAGCCAGGACCTCAGCCCTGAAGTGTTCTTCGTTCAGCAGCAAATGGAAAAGTACGGCGTCGATCTGTTCCTCGATATCCACGGCGACGAAGAAATCCCCTACGTCTTCACCGCTGGCTGCGAAGGCAATCCGGGTTACACGCCGCGGATCGAGAAACTCGAAGCGCATTTCCGCAGCCACCTGAAACACCAGACCCGCGACTTCCAGACTGCTCACGGCTACACCCGTGACAAACCAGGCAAAGCCAACATGACCCTGGCTTGTAACAGCGTCGGCGAGAAATTCGATTGCCTGTCGTTGACCCTGGAGATGCCGTTCAAGGACAACAACGATGCACCGAATGCGATCACCGGCTGGTCGGGCAAGCGTTCGATGCAGTTGGGCAAGGATGTGTTGACGACGGTGGCGGAGATGGTTGGGATGTTGCGCTAAGAATTCGCAATCGGGCTGCATGTCATCAACCGGGACATGCAGTCCGCGTTACTCCACCGCCACCCGCCGACAATCCTCAGGCCCCAACAACCGCCCATCCTCAGCACGCAGCTCCAGACGCCGCAGCGGTTGCCCATTCTTTCGGTCGACCATCACCGAATGCTGTTCCCCCGCCTCATAGAAAAACGCCTCGCCCCATTGCCTCAAGCCGATGATCAGGGTGAACAAGCCGTTACCTTTTTCGGTCAGCACGTATTCCTGATAGGCACTGCCATCTGAGGCAGGCACCACGTCGAAAATCCCGTGGGCCACCAACGTGCGCAGCCGCGCTGACAGGATGTTCTTGGCCATGCCGAGGTTGCGCTGAAACTCACCGAAGCGGCGAATGCCATCGAAGGCATCTCGAATGATCAGTAACGACCACCAGTCGCCAATGGCGTCGAGTGAGCGGGCGACCGGGCATTCGGCGCCTGCAAGGCTTGTGCGTTGGACCATGGGTTGAGCTCGCAGATCGAGAACGGGAAAGTGGTTGCAATATAAAACCAGCCTCTCTACCGTACAACTGGTTTTATTACGAAACCACATCTGATGGAGCCAGGCATGAAGCTTGAATCACCGATCCTTCACCCGTATCAGCAGCCATACCTCAACAAAGGTGTGGTCCTGTTGTTCGCCATCGCCTGCGGGCTGTCTGTGGGCAATGTCTATTACGCACAGCCGCTGCTCGACGCCATGGCTCAGGCCTTCGGCATGGACCCGGCGACCATCGGTATTGTCGTGACCCTGACGCAGGTCGGTTATGGGCTGGGCTTGCTGCTGTTGGTACCGTTGGGGGATTTGCTCAACCGGCGGCGCTTGATTGTCGGCCAGATGCTGCTATCGGTGCTCGCACTGGTGATGATCGCCCTCGCGCCGAGCAGCCTCTGGCTGCTGATCGGCATGGCGCTGACCGGCCTCTTGGCGGTGGTGACGCAGGTGCTGGTCGCGTATGCCGCGACCCTTGCGCTGCCGGCCGAGCGTGGCCGAGTGGTGGGTGTGGTCACCAGCGGCATCGTCGTCGGCATCCTGCTGGCGCGCACGGTGGCCGGGAGCATGTCCGACCTTGCTGGTTGGCGTTCGGTTTATCTGCTTTCGGCGGGCCTGACGTTGCTGATGGTTCTGTTGTTGTTTCGTGTGTTGCCAAAGAGCGAACATGCGAAGCCAGCCAGTTCCTATGTTCAGTTGATTAGCTCGGTATTTACCCTGTTCAATGAAGAGAAAGTCCTGCGTGATCGCGCGGTCATCGCCTTGCTGATTTTCGCCGCTGGGACGGTGCTGTGGACACCCCTGGTTCTGCCCCTGAGCGCACCGCCGCTGTCACTGTCGCACACCGAAATCGGCTTGTTCGGCCTTGCTGGTGCCGCCGGGGCGCTCGGCGCAGCGCGTGCCGGGCATCTGGCTGACCGCGGCCTGGCTCAATGGACCAGCGGCCTGGCACTTTCGCTGATGCTGGTCTCCTGGCTGGCCATCGCCTTCACTCAGTCATCCTTGTGGGCACTGTTGATCGGTGTGATTACGTTCGATCTGGGCTTGCAAGCGGTACACGTCACCAGCCAGAGCATGATCTACAGCGTGCGCCCCGAAGCCCAGAGCCGGCTGGCGGCGGGCTACATGCTGTTTTATTCCATCGGCAGCGCGTTGGGATCAATCGGCTCGACGGCGATGTACGCCTGGTCAGGCTGGATCGGTGTTTGCCTGCTGGGGGCAGGAATCAACGCCGTGGCCCTGGGGTATTGGTGGTGGACCGGTTCACCCAAAACCTGTGGGAGCGTGGCTTGCCCGCGAAGACGCCGGGGTCGCGCTCGACTGACGCGCAATACTTGAAAAGCCGCGGTGTTCGCTTCGCGGGCAAGCCCGCTCCCACAAGGTCGTGTGTTGCCAGGATTTTCAACCGTGATCCTTACCAAACAACATGCTCTGCAATACCCCGTCGCGACGCACCCAGCCATGGAACAGCGCTGCCGCCAGATGCAACAACACAGTCAAAAACAGCAAATACGCGAGGTAACCGTGAGCCTTACGCAGGAAGGCAAATGTCTGGGCATTGGCTGGCACTATCGACGGCAGTTGCAGCGAACTGCTGAGCATCACCGGATCACCGGACGCCGAAATCATTGCCCAACCCAACAGCGGCAGTACCAGCATCAAGGCGTAAAGCAAGACATGAGATGCCTTGGCCGCCAGCACCTGCCAACCCGGCAGGTCCGCTGGCAGCGGCGGTTGCCGGGTCGAGAAGCGCACGGCCAGACGCACGATGACCAACAGCAAAATCGCCACGCCCAAAGGTTTATGGATATGGATCAGCCATTCGTGACGCTCGGACACCGAGGCCACCATGCCCGCACCGATAAACAACATGGCGATGAGCATCAGCGCCATTAGCCAGTGCAGCAGCCGCGCCAGGGGAGCGAAATGATTCGGTTGGGCGCTCATGGGTGCGACTCCTGTGTAGCGGCGGGCAACTGGCTGACTTCACTGGTGCGACGCAGGTAGGACTTGGCGTACGCCGCAGAGCGAGCGGCCAGCAATGGGTCGTCGGAACCTTCTATGCCACTCGGCAAAATCAGCGGGTCGTAGTTGATGTCACGGCACTCGCCATTGCTTTGCGGTTGGGTGGTTTCAAGCACCAGCGTGCCAGCATTCAGTACTCTTCTATCGTTCGGCCAGGCCTTGCTGGCGTCATGGGTGGGGTCACCGGGATTGGCCAGGGTGATGTTCAGCTGCCAACGCAGCGGTCCGGCAGCCAGTCGCTGGACCAGATCTTTTTCCAGAAAATCACCACCTTCAGGTGCGCTGGCTCCGGCCGCATCCTGACTCAGCGGTACCACGCCCCAACGCACGGCCTGACGCTGACCGGCAGCATTCACCAGATAAAACGCGTTGATGCCGTTGTAGGTTTCAGTGGCGTAGCTGGCCGACGGTTTGGCGGTCTTGACCCACTGCAAAAACGGCGCGGTTTCCGGATGCGCGGCAAAGAACGCCGCAGGGCCCGCAGGATTCGGCTTGCCGGTAGCCGGGTCCGGAGAACTGGCCTGTTGCAGTTGATAGAAGGCTTCGGGCGTGCCCACCGGGAACACAGGCATGCTGTTCATACCCGTGCGCCACTGTTGACCATTGGCCTGAGTGAAACGCAGCGCCAGGCTTCGGATCGGTACGCTGCTGTCCGGCGCATAAGGATTGCCGCTGGGCAACGCGAACCGCCCCACCACGGGCGTACGCGCCTCGCTGAACACCTGTGCACTGGAAAACTCACGGGCCTGGCTACTGCTCTCGAAGTACCCGGCCACGCACACGCCTTTGGCGTGATTGCGCCGGAACCCCGGATGCGCCCCGTTGTTTTTCTCCAGCACATCGACCAGCGCGTTGGGCGTCAGGCGCTGTGGGTCGAAGGTGCCGTGAACATAGGCAAACGCCCCGGCAATCGCCGCGACCACCACAGCAATACCCGCCAGGCGTACGGTCAGGCTCGCGGCACTCAGCGCAGGCCTGATTGGCCGCGGTGGCGGCGGTGAGCGATCAACCATGAAAAACTCCAGGGCCGTGGGCCGCAGGTGAGAAGGATCAATCAGACGAAGCCCGGGAAGGTTTATTCCATCGCTCGGTATTTATTTTTACAGGCGCGGAATAACCTTCAATGCCGGGCGTCTTCCTAGTCCCAAGCGTAGTGACTAGCCAGCATTTCATGAACGATCTCGACGAACAGTTACGCGAACTCATCCCAAGGCTTCGGCGGTTTGCCGTGTCGTTGACCCGTAATCCGAGCAGCGCTGACGATCTGGTGCAATCGTGCCTTGAGCGGGCGCTGTCGAGTTGGGCGGACAAACGTCCCGAGGGCGATCTGCGGGCCTGGCTGTTCTCGATTCTCTATCGGCAGTTTCTCGACGCCCATCGGCGCTCGCGGCGCTATGCGCGGATGCTGGAATTCTTCACTGGCCGCGATGATGCGCAGCCCTCGGTAGAGCGCACGGTGATCGCTCAATCGACCCTTCAGGCATTCGACCGACTGACCACCGAGCAGCGCGCGCTGCTGCTCTGGGTTTCGGTGGAAGGCTTGAGTTACAAGGAAGTCGCCGAGATTCTCGACGTTCCCACCGGCACCGTGATGTCTCGCCTGTCCCGCGCCCGCCAGGCCTTGCGCCAGCTCAGCGACGGCGAAATCACCAGCCCTTCTCTGCGGATACTCAAATGATCAGCATGCCCCCAAGCGTCAGCGACCTGCACGCCTATGTCGACCATCAGCTCAGCGATGCCGATCGGCGCCTGGTTGAGACTTATCTGGCGGCTCAGCCTGAAGTCGCGGCGCAAGTCGAAGCCTGGCAGCAGGACGCCCAACAATTGCGCGCGGCGTTGAGCGGCGCCTTGCAGCAACCGGCCAACCCGGACCTCGACCCGGCCATTATTCGCCAACACCTCAAGCGTCAGTCGCGACGCAATCTGGCCAGCGCCGCTGTGCTGTTGATCGCCGTCAGCGTCGGTGGCTTGAGCGGCTGGCAAGCACGGGAAATGACCATGGTCGGCGCACCACCGCCGATGACCGACGCCATGCAGGCGTACCGGATGTTCGCCCAGCAAGGCATCCTGCCGGCCGATTTTAAAGTGCAGAGCAACGGCGATATGCAAATCTGGCTCGACCGCTACTTCACCCAGGCCAACCGTATGCCCGACCTGCAGAACGCCGGATTTAAAGCGGTCAGCGGACGCTTGTTGAGCACCGAACAAGGCCCGGCAGCCATGGTGCTGTATGAAGATCAGAACGGGCGCAAGGTCAGCTTCTACATTCGTCCACCGGGACCGAAAAACAACCTGCTGCCGCGAGGCAGTCGACGGGACGGCGAGTTGCAGGCTGAGTATTGGTCAGGGGCCGGGTACAACTACGCGATGGTCAGCCCGGCGGATACGCCGGCGGCGCAAATGCTCAAGCAGACGCTGAAGTTCTGATCACCATCATTCCCTTGTGGGAGCGAGCCTGCTCGCGAAGAGGCCAGTACATTCAACATTGATGTCGACTGGTACATCGCTATCGCGAGCAGGCTCGCTCCCACAGTGGTTCGGTGGAGGTTTCCGGATTGCAGTCAACCCTGCCCGAAGATTTGCGAAGGCCGACGCAGCAGCGGGTCGAATGGGTTGATCCGCGGGCCGATCGCAGCGGCTTCGCGCTTGAGCATTTCCACCACTGTAGGCAGGCGGTCCGGCCCCAGTCGATCACTGATGGTTGCCACGCTCAAGGCCGCCACCGCCCGGCCTTCACGGTCGAGAATCGGCACCGCGACTCCGGCCATGCCCTGCAATACGCCGGTGTTGCGCCCGGCATACCCGAGGCTGCGGACATTCTCGACTTCCGAACGTAAAAACACCTCGTCATACAGGTGGAAGTCCTTGAGACGTGGCAGGTTGTAGCGAATCACCGTTTCGCGCTCGTCTTCGGGCAGGAAGGCGAGGATCGCCAGGCTGCCCTGACCCACGCCGAGCGCCACCCTTCCGCCGATATCCCCAGTAAAAGTCCGGATCGGAAACGGCCCTTCGCTGCGGTCCAGGCAGATCGCGTCGAACCCGCTGCGCGCCAGCAAAAACAATGAATCGCCCAACGACGCCGACAACCGCAACAGTGCAGGACGGACCAGTTCACGCAGGTTGCCGGTATTCCCGGCGCGGGCCGCCAGGGCAAAGAACTCCAGGCTCAGGCGATAGCGTTTGCTGCGCGCGTCCTGCTCGACCATCCCCTCCTCCATCAGGCTGCGCAGTAAACGGTGGGTGGTTGGCTGCGACAGGCCGATGCGCTGGGCCAATTGCGTGACCCGCTCACCACCGTCCGTAGTGTCACCCAGGCTACGGAGCACGGCGAACAGTCTTGAGACCGCGCCTACACCGACTTCATTTTTATTTTCGTTCCGATCAGTGGAATTCATAGAGGTATTTCTCGACGATAAATTTACTCACTGAATGAAATTGAAAATAGTCGTTCTTTCAGTGAAATAGGCCATTGAGCCCATCCTAATCTTCGTCCTACTCTGCGTCCATACAGGGGCGATTCGAACAACACCGGCAGCCGACTCAAGTCGAGCGCCAACGCACCCAAGCAACCAGCAGCACCCTTTCGTATCTGCCCAATACAAAAAAGCGCGCCTCGGCACGCACAACAATCACAGGTGGAACGCAGTTATGGCCTTTGTGCAACTTGAAGGACTATGCAAACGCTATGGCGAGATCGACGCGGTCGTCGCCACGCACCTCGCGGTGGAAAAAGGCGAATTCGTCTCGCTGCTCGGCCCCTCCGGCTGCGGCAAAACCACCACCCTGCAAATGATCGCCGGCTTCGTCGAAGTCACCCGCGGGCGGATCCTGCTCGACGGTCGCGACATCACCCACGCCAAACCCAGCAGTCGCGGCCTGGGCGTGGTGTTCCAGAGTTACGCGCTGTTCCCGCACATGAGCGTGCAGGACAACGTCGCCTTCGGTCTGCGGATGCGCAAGGTGCCGAGTGCCGAAGTGCAAAAACGCGTGGCCACCGTGCTGCAACTGGTGCGCCTCACGCAGCATGCCGAACGCTATCCACGGGAGTTGTCCGGCGGTCAGCGTCAGCGCGTCGCCCTGGCCCGGGCGTTGGTAATCGAGCCGCCGGTATTGCTGCTCGACGAACCGCTGTCCAACCTCGACGCTAACTTGCGCGAGGAGATGCAGTTCGAGATCCGCCGCATTCAGCGTGAGGTCGGCATCACCACGCTGATGGTCACCCACGATCAGGCCGAAGCGCTGTCCATCAGCGACCGTGTGGTGGTGATGCAGGCCGGGCGCATCACCCAGATCGACGAGCCCTACAAACTCTACGAACACCCGCGCACCGAGTTCATTTCCGGCTTTGTCGGCAAGGCCAATCTGCTGCCGGGCGAACGGGACAGCGCCGGTATCGCCCAGGTTCGCGGCAGCCGTGGCCAAGGCGAACTGATCTTGAGCCTGCGCCCGGAAAAAATCGATTTACTGGCGGCGGGCGATGGTCGCTTGCAAGGCAAACTCCTCAGCCGGTTCTTCCTCGGCAGCCAGTGGCTGTACCGCGTTGACACCGCCCTCGGCGAGATCACCGTGGTACGCCGCAACGACGGCTCGGCGCCCTTGGCCGAGGGCACCGCAGTCGGCCTGGACTGGTCGTCGGAACTGTTGCGGGTGCTCAGCGTCGACGAGGTGTCGGCATGATCTTGCTCGCGGCCATGAAACAAGGGCGCCACGGTTATTTGCTGTCCGCGCCGGCCCTGGCCTTGTACCTCGGCTTGCTGCTCCTGCCGCTGGGCCTGACCCTGGTGTTGTCGTTCAACGTCTTCGACTACGGCAGCGGGATAAAAAACGGCGTCTACACCCTCGGGCACTACAGCAGCCTGCTCAGTGACTCGTACTTCTACGAGATCTTCCTGCGGACCTTCTGGATCAGCGCCCTGACCACCCTGCTCTGCGTGCTGATTGGCGTACCCGAGGCCTACATCCTCAGCCGGATGGGTGCGCCCTGGCGTTCGATTTTCCTGATTCTGATCCTCACCCCGCTGTTGATTTCGGTGGTGGTCCGGGCCTTCGGCTGGAGCCTGTTGCTGGGCGCCGACGGGCTGGTCAACCAGACCCTGCAAGCCCTCGGTGCGGCGCCGATGAAGCTGCTCTACACGCCGTTCGCCGTGGTGATCGCGCTGGTGCATGTGATGTTGCCGTTCATGATCATTCCGGTCTGGACCTCGTTGCAAAAACTCGATCCCGCCGCTGAACAAGCCGCCCTCTCACTGGGTGCCAGCCATACCAAGGTCATGCGCCTGGTGATGCTGCCGCAAATCATGCCCGGCGTGCTGTCCGGCACCTTGATTGTGTTCGGGTTGTCGGCCAGTTCATTCGCCATCCCCGGTCTGCTCGGCGGGCGGCGTCTGAAAATGGTCGCCACGCTGATCTACGACCAGTACCTCTCGGAACTCAACTGGCCCATGGGCGCGGCGATTGCCGTGGCGCTGCTGCTGATCAATCTGGCGATCATGCTGTCGTGGAACCGGATGATCGAGGGCCGCTACAAGAAGTCATTGGGATAATTCGACATGTCTAGAAATGGTCCTTTCGCCCTGTTGTTCCATGCCCTGGTGGTGCTGTTCATGCTCGCGCCGCTGGCGGTGGTCTGCCTCGTCGCTTTCACCCCGGAAAACACCCTCAGCCTGCCGACCACGGACTTTTCCCTGCGCTGGTTTCGCGCGGTATTCGAGCGTGCAGACTTCGTCGACGCGTTCTACAACAGTCTTATTCTGGCGTTTTCGGCGGCGAGTCTGGCCACGCTGATCGCGGTGCCCGCTGCTCTGGCCATGACCCGTCATCAGTTTCCCGGACGGGACTTTCTCAACGGTTTGTTCCTCTCGCCGATCATCATTCCGCACCTGGTGCTGGGCGTAGCGCTGCTGCGGTTGTTCGCCTTGATGGGGGTCAATGGCAGTTTCAGCTGGCTGATCTTTGCACACGTGCTGGTGATCACCCCTTATGTGCTGCGTCTGGTGCTGGCGGCGGCCATTGGTCTGGATCGCAGCGCCGAACAGGCCGCCGAATCCCTCGGTGCCGGGCGCTTCACGCTGTTTCGCCAGATCACCCTGCCGATGATTCTGCCTGGCGTGGCGGGCGGTTGGTTGCTGGCGTTCATCAACAGTTTCGACGAGGTCACGCTGTCGATCTTCGTCACCTCTCCGGCCACCCAAACCTTGCCGGTGCGGATGTACGTGTACGCCACCGAATCCATCGATCCGATGATGGCGGCGGTGTCGGCGCTAGTGATTGCGTTAACCGCACTGACCATGATTCTGCTCGACCGGGTCTATGGCCTGGATCGGGTTCTGGTGGGTAAACAATGAGGGCGCCATGGCTCTGCTGAAACGACTGGCCGAAGGCGACCGCCCGGCCCTGAACTTTACCCTCGACGGTCAACCGGCCAGCGGCTTGCTCGGTGACACCTTGCTGACCGCCGTCCTGACGACCGGCGAGCACCTGCGCGGCAGTGACTTCAGCGCCGAACCCCGCGCCGGGTTCTGCCTGATGGGCGCCTGTCAGGACTGCTGGGTTCGCCTGGGCGACGGCCGCCGGGTGCGCGCCTGCTCGACGCTGCTCGAAGCCGGGCAAAGCGTTAGCCGTGAACCCTGTGGGAGCGGGCTTGCCCGCGAAGGCGGCCTCCCAGACAACATCAATCAAACAGGCCATCAACCCGGCTCGAAATCGACGCCGGGTCATTCGCGGGCAAGTCGGATCGCCGCACCGCCGCTCCCACATTGGAATGCATTCCCCGGTGAGGTCAGCATGAAGCCTGTGGTCATCATCGGTGCCGGCCCAGCCGGTATTCGCGCCGCGCAAACCCTGGTCGCCCATGGCCTGCGTCCTTGTCTTTTGGATGAGGCGACACGCGGCGGCGGGCAGATTTATCGGCGTCAGCCTGCGAACTTCAAACGCTCGGCGGCCATGCTTTATGGCTTCGAAGCGCCCAAGGCGATTGCCCTGCATAACGCCCTCGATGGGCTGCGCGAACAGCTCGACTATCGTCCCGACACGTTGGTCTGGAATGCCGAAGCCGGTGCCCTCGACACCTTGCGTCAGGGCCGCGCCGGGCGCGTCGAATTTTCCCGGGTGATCGTCGCCACCGGTGCCACTGACCGCATTCTGCCGGTGCCCGGCTGGACCCTGCCCGGAGTCTACAGCCTCGGTGCGGCGCAGATCGCGTTGAAGTTCCAGGGCTGTGCCATCGGTCAGCGAGTGGTGTTCGCCGGCAGCGGGCCGCTGCTGTACCTGGTCGCCTATCAGTACGCCAAGGCCGGTGCCAAGGTGGTCGCGGTGCTCGACAGTTCACCCTTCAGCGCTCAGGTCCGCGCCCTGCCCGGCTTGCTCGGGCAACCGACCACCCTGGCCAAAGGCATCTATTACCGAGCCTGGCTGACCGCTCACGGGATCCCGGTTCATCAAGGCGCAACCCTCCAACGAATCGACGGCGAGCAACGGGTGCATTCCCTGACCTGGCGCAACGCCCAGGGTGAACAGCGTCTGGACTGTGACGCGGTAGCGTTCGCCCATGGACTGCGCAGCGAAACCCAACTCGCCGATCTGCTGGGTTGCGCGTTCAGCTGGAACCCGCTGAACCGCGCCTGGCTGCCGCAGCGCGACACCGCCGGACGCAGCAGCGTCGCCGAGGTCTACCTGGCTGGCGACGGTGCTGGGATCATGGGCGCCGAAGCAGCAGAAATGGCCGGCGAACGGGCCGCCCTGGCGGTACTGGAAGACATCGGTTACCAAATCGATCCGCAGCGATCCAGCGAACTGGAAAAGTCCCTGAAACGCATCGGCCGGTTCCGCGAAGGTCTGGAAAAGGCCTTCGTATTTCCCGAGCACTGGGCCGAACAGGCCACGGATGAGCTGATGGTCTGCCGCTGCGAGGAAGTACGCGCCGGAGAGTTGCGCAGCGTGGTCCGCGAAGGTCATTGGGAGATCAATCGGGTCAAGGCCCATTGCCGGGTGGGCATGGGCCGCTGTCAGGGCCGGATGTGCGGCGCGGCGGCGGCGGAAATCATCGCTCGGGAAAGCGGCCGCGATCTGCATGCCATCGGCCGCTTGCGCGCTCAGGCGCCGATCAAGCCGTTGCCTTTCGGTCTGGAGGCAGAGCAATGAACGAAGTCGACGCAGTGATTATTGGCGGCGGCATCGTCGGCACTTCAGCGGCCCTGGCGCTTTGTCGTTCCGGGCGCAGCGTGGTGCTGCTGGAGCGGGACTTCTGCGGCTCCCATTCCAGTGGTGTGAATTACGGCGGCGTGCGTCGCCAGGGTCGTCCTCTGTCGCAATTGCCGCTGTCGCAACGGGCCCACGAAATCTGGGGCCGGCTGCCGGAGTTGATCGGTATCGATGGCGAGTATCAGCGCAGCGGCCATCTCAAACTGGCCAGAAGCTTTCACGACATGGCCGCCTTACAGGACTACGCGGACAGCAGCCGTGGCTTCGGCCTCGGGTTGCAGGTGCTCGATCGCGGGCAATTGCGCGCACGTTTCCCGTGGGTCGGCGATGTCGCCGTAGGCGCCTCGTTGTGCCCGGACGACGGCCACGCCAACCCGCGTCTGGTATCCCCCGCCTTTGCCCGGGCTGCGCGGCAATTGGGCGCACAGATTCATGAACAGAGCGCCGTCACCGAGGTGTCTCATGACGGACAACGGTTTGAGGTCCGGGCTGCAAACGGGCTAACAGTCCGCGCGCCTTGGCTGCTCAACTGCGCCGGAGCCTGGGCCGACAGCCTCGCCGCGCAGTTCGGCGAGCCAGTGCCGATGCATTCCGGCCATCCGGCGATGTTGGTCACCGAACCGTTGCCGAGGGTGATGGACGTCAGCACCGGGGTCGAGGGCGGTGGTATTTACGCCCGGCAAGTTGCCCGGGGTAACTGCGTGCTCGGCGGCGGTCAGGGCTTTGCGCTCGACACCGCGCGAGCGCGGCCAGGGCAAAGCGCGGTACTGGAAATTCTGCGTCAGGCCGTCGAACTCTACCCGTTTCTCGAAGGTGCCCAGGCCATCCGCACCTGGAGCGGCACCGAAGGTTACCTGCCGGATCGCCAGCCGGTGATCGGCCCCAGTTCCACCCAACCCGGTCTGTTGCACGCCTTCGGCTTTGCCGGTGCGGGGTTTCAGATCGGTCCTGCGGTCGGCGAGGTGCTGGCCGAAATGGTCTGCACCGGCGCTTCGTCAACGCCGCTCGAAGCGTTTTCCATCACCCGGTTTCACTCCATCCCCGTTGTCTGATAGAGGAAGGTCGCGCCCATGAACTACGCCAAACGCAACGCACTGATCGGATTGTCCTGCCTGCCCCTGACCGCCCTGCTCGCCGCCGCTCCCGCCCACGCCGAGCCGACGCTTTACCTGGGCATGAACGGCGGGACCATGGAGCGCCTGTATGCCGACAAGGTGCTACCGCCTTTCGAGAAGGCCAACAACGTCAAAGTGGTGATCGTCCCCGGCACCTCGGCCGACATTCTGGCCAAGGTCCAGGCCAGCAAAGACAACCCGCAGATGCACGTGATCTTCCTCGACGACGGCATCATGTACCGCGCCATCTCCATGGGCCTGTGCGCCAAACTCGAAGACAGCCCGACGCTGACGCAGATCCCGGCCAAGGGGCGGATCAAGGATCAGGCGGTGGCCGTCAGCCTTGGCGTTACCGGTCTTGCGTACAACACGCGGATGTTCAAGGAAAAGGGCTGGAGCGCACCGACCTCGTGGATGGACATGGCCGACCCGCGCTTCAAGGACAAGCTGGTGTTCCAGTCGATGGCCTCATCGACCTTTGGCCTGCATGGTTTCTTGATGTTCAACCGCATCCAGGGCGGCAGCGAGACCAATGTCGAACCCGGTTTCAAGGCTTGGCCAAATACCGTCGGACGCAACGTGCTGGAGTACATTCCCAGCTCGGCGAAAATCTCCGAGATGCTGCAGACCGACGAAGCGGCGCTGTTCCCGTTGACCCCGACCCAGGTCACCGCGCTGAAACTACGCGGCATGCCGGTAGAATATGCACAGCCCAAGGAAGGCGCCGTAGTGCTCAACGTCGCCGAATGCACCATCGCCAACAACACTCAGCCGGAGCTGGCGCAGAAGCTCGCAGCGTTCCTGCTGACGCCCGAAGCCCAAGCCGCGGCCCTCGAAGATGGCGACCAAATTCCGTCCAACCCCAACACCCCGACCACCGACAAGACTCGCGGTCAGGTCGAAGCGATGAAGCAGTACCTGGAAACCGCCGTCGCCATCGACTGGGATCAAGTCAACGAACAACGCCCGGAATGGAATGCACGCTGGAACCGGAGTATTGAACGCTAGGTCAGACCACATTCCCGTAGCAGCTGGCCAAGCCTGCTGCTACGAGGTTGCGATCTACGCATCAAGCTCGGCCAATCTCAGCGCCAACGCCTTGGCCTGACTGGCCACGTCCGTCACTGCGGTACTTTCCCACCACATCCCGCGCAACGGCGGGCCCATGGCGAACAAGCGGTCAGCAACCTGCCCGTTAGCATCAATCAGCGCGCCGCCAGCATCGGCGGCAATTCCCAACGCCAACGGTCCCGGCTGAATCAGGCCGCGAGCCAGCAGTTGCTGCGGCAAAGGCCGGGCCACCCGGCGCCAGTCGTACTCGATGCCGCTGGAGTTGATCAACGCCGCACCGCTGACCAGGCTGGTGTGCGCCTCGCCACGTCGACGAATACGGATGCTCACCTTACCGTCAGCCGAGTGCTCGAAGCCCTTGAACGACGCTGCATGAATCCGCAATCGCCCCTCTTTGTGCAAACGCTCCACCAATTCAGCACTCAACGGCGGCGAACGGTGATGGTGACTTTCCCACCATGGCCGCACATGGCGAACAAACTGTCGGCGCTGCACATCGGTCGCCTGGCTCCACAAACGGCCAATATGCGCACGCACGGTGTCCAGCGGCGCTTGCCAATCGATACCCGCCGCCAGCGCCACCTGGCAATGGCGACGCAATTCGCGCATCAACTGCCTCGGGCTGCGGATGCTGTGATCCTCGGCGAGAAAGTCCACCCAGGCCGGCGGTTGGCGGCGGACATGGGGCAACAGTCCGTGCCGGGAAAACACCTCGATCGGCCCGCGATGTCCAGCCTGCTCCAGCGACACCACGGCATCGACCATGGTCAGCCCGGAGCCGATGATCAACACCGTGGACTGCGGATCGAGTCGGGCCATGGCCGAAACATCCCAAGGGTCCACCGCTGCAGCGTTCAAACCGCTGGATTCGGTTTGCGGCGTGCGCGCGGCCGGGAACATACCGGTGGCCAGCACCGCGAACGCACCGCGCAGTGGCGTGCCGTCGCCGAGGGTCAACAGCGCCCCGGTTTCGTCTGTTTGCAGATCGACCACTTCCCCACGGACATGCTCGACGCTGGAACCGTTCTGCGCGCCCACTGCCTGCGCCTCGGACAGTCGTTGCTGCACATACAGACCAAAAATCCCCCGTGGCGGGAACAACTCGCTGACCGGTACATGTTGCTGATCCGACTCAGGCCAGCCACCGGCGGCGATGAACTCGCTCAGCCATTGGGTCAGGTCATCGGCATTGTCCGGGTCAACGCTCATGCGCGCCGCGTTACCGTTCAAGGTATGCCCCAACTCGACCGCGCTGTAGGCCTCGCCTCGGCCCAACTCAGCGCGGGGCTCAATCACCAGCACCTGACGTTTGCCGGGTAGCCGTAACAGCTGCGCCGCCAGCAGCGCGCCACTCAAGCCGCCGCCGACAATCAGGATGTCAGCGCTGCGGATGGCATGGGTCGCCTGTCCGCTTTTGGTTTCGCTCATGCCGTTCTCACTTGTCAGTGCTTACCCAGGTAGTGATCTCGAAAACTTCCTGAACGATGATAGGCGCCAAACCCATGGAAAGTTCATCCAGTAGTACCAAAGTAGGATCAGACGTTGCAGGTCTTTTTCGGGATTGGCGATGGCCCAGCCACAAGGTCTAGGCAGACACCACCTTCTGCTGTTGACGCAAAGCCGCCAAATCCCGATACCCACTCCCCGGATGTATTTCCGGCAACCGCGGTCCCTCGCCAAACAACTTCTCGCGCAAGGTCCCTGGCCGGTACTCGGTCTTGTACACCCCACGCTTCTGCAACTCCGGCACCAACAACTCGACGGCGTCGACAAATGTTTCGTGGGTCAGCGCATAGGCCAGGTTGAAACCGTCGACATCCGTGTCCTCAACCCACTCTTCAAGCAAATCAGCCACGGTCTGCGGGCTGCCAACAAACAGCGGACCAAAACCGCCGATACCCACCCAGTCGGCCAGTTCATGGGGCGTCCAGACCTTGTTCGGGTCGGCCGTGGAGAACGCCTCCACCGCCGACTGAATGGCGTTGGTATGCACATGTTTGAGCGGTTCATCCGGTTTGAATTGGCTGAAGTCGATCCCGGTCCAGCCGGAGATCAGCGCCATCGCCCCTTCATAGCTGACCCAGGATTTGTACTCTTCAAATTTGGCTTTGGCCTTGGCGTCGGTCTCGCTGAGGATCACCGTCTGCAGGTTGAAGATCAGGATTTTCGACGGATCGCGCCCTGCTTCGGCAGCACGGCGACGGATATCGGCCACGGTCTTTTTCAGCAGCGCTTTCGACGGTGCCGCGACAAACACGCACTCGGCATGTTCGGCAGCGAATTGCTTGCCACGGCTGGAGGCGCCGGCCTGATACAGCACGGGTGTGCGCTGCGGTGACGGCTCGCAGAGGTGAATGCCCGGCACCTGGAAGTGTTTGCCGACGTGCTGGATCTCATGAATCTTGCTCGGGTCACTGAAAATCCGCCTTTCGCGATCACGCAGGATTGCGCCCTCTTCCCAGCTGCCTTCCCAGAGCTTGTAGCAAACCTCCAGATACTCTTCGGCGAAGTCGTAACGGGCGTCGTGTTCGGTCTGAGCGGTCTGCCCAAGATTCTTCGCACCGCTTTCCAGGTACGAGGTGACGATGTTCCAGCCTGCGCGGCCCTTGGTCAGATGATCCAGGGTCGACAGGCGTCGGGCGAATGGATACGGATGTTCGAACGACAGCGAGGCGGTCAGGCCGAAACCCAGGTGCTCAGTCACCAGCGCCATCGGCGGGATCAACTGCAACGGATCGTTCACCGGCACCTGCGCCGCCTGGCGTATCGCCGCATCGCCATTGCCGTTGTAGACGTCGTAGATGCCCAGCACATCGGCGATAAACAACCCGTCGAACTTGCCTCGCTCGAGAATTTTCGCCAGATCGGTCCAGTACTCCAGGTCCTTGTACTGCCAGGAGCGATCCCGCGGATGGGCCCACAGGCCCGGCGACTGGTGACCGACGCAGTTCATGTCGAAGGCATTGAGGCGAATTTCGCGGGACATCAAACGGCACCCCTGAAACTGGGTGGCAGCACGCCGTTAAGGCGGTAGTTGCCGATCGCCTGGCATTTTTCGGCATCCGAACCGATGATATGGGCGTTACGCGGGGGTGAGGCAGAGGCTGTCATAGGCCGACTCCTGGGTTCCGGGTAGATGAGAAGAATCCGCCCAGAGCTCATTGCAGAAGTCGTGCCGATGAGTAATTACCAATAAATTCAGACAGTTATGAAAATAACGCAGCATCCGTGACAACAAGAATCAGGCAAACTGTCTATCCAGTGTTGCGCCTCAAACAGTGGCTGTCCGTTGCCCGAATCAAATCACCACATTGCGCACGAAACGCGTCGCCACCACTCCATCATTGCGATAGGCATGGGGCTGGTTGCTGGCAAACATGAAGAACTCCCCGGTTTCGAGCTTGCACTCTTCGTCGCCGAGCAACAGCGTCAGGCAGCCTTCGAAGACATAGAGCTGTTCGCTCCAGCCTTCGGCATCCGCTTCGGATAAATACTGCTCGCCCGGCTCCAGCCGCCACTCCCACAGTTCGACTTCACGACTGGCGGTCGCCTTGGCCAGCAACACGGCTTTGCTGCCGGGGATCAGCCCTGCCCAGGCCAGCTCGTTGATGCGGCTCGGATCGCGAGCATCGGGGGCCTGAATCAGGTCGCTAAAAGCAACGTCCAACGCTTCGGCGACCCGATCCAGCGTCGTCAGGCTGACGTTCTTCTCGCCGGCTTCGATGGCCACCAGCATTCGCCGGCTGACACCGGACTTTTCCGCCAGCGCTGTCTGGCTCAACTGCGCGGCATGCCGCAGGCGACGTACGTTCTGGCTGACGTGCTGAAGGACCGAGGCGCGCTGTGTAGGATCTTTGTGCACTATATTGCTCACTTGACTGGTTTGCGCAGTATACTGCCCAACTTCCGGCGCATTGTGCGTCCCACTCAGGTAGCGCGCAAGGCCATGACGTCGGTGAAATCTCCCCAATCTTCTCCCCTGTTCTCGCGGTTCAGCAAAGCCGAGTGCGTGCTGGTGCTGATCACCATGATCTGGGGCGGGACATTTCTGCTGGTGCAAAACGCGATGACCGTCAGCGGGCCGATGTTTTTTGTCGGTCTGCGGTTCGCCGCAGCGGCATGCATTGTGGCGCTGTTCTCTTATCGCAGCCTGCGCCATCTGACCCTGTTCGAGTTCAAGGCCGGTGCTTTCATCGGTATGGCGATCATGCTCGGTTACGGTTTGCAGACCGTAGGGTTACAGACGATTCCCAGCAGCCAGTCGGCCTTCATTACGGCGCTCTACGTCCCGTTTGTGCCGTTACTGCAATGGCTGGTGTTTGGACGTCGACCGGGATTAATGCCGAGTATTGGCATCATGCTGGCGTTCACCGGCCTCATGCTGCTCTCTGGCCCGAATGGCGCATCGCTGAACTTCAGCCCGGGTGAAATCGCCACACTGATCAGCACCATCGCAATCGCTGCCGAAATCATTTTAATCAGCACCTATGCCGGGCAGGTTGATGTACGCCGGGTCACGGTTGTGCAACTGGCCATTACCTCGGTGCTGGCATTTCTGATGGTGGTGCCAACGCAGGAAGCCATTCCTGAATTTTCCTGGCTGCTGCTGATCAGCGCGTTAGGCCTGGGCGCGGCCAGTGCGGCGATTCAAGTGGCGATGAACTGGGCACAGAAAAGCGTCTCACCGACCCGTGCGACGCTGATCTATGCCGGCGAGCCAGTGTGGGCCGGGATCGTCGGGCGTATTGCCGGCGAGCGGTTGCCTGCCATCGCCTTGCTGGGCGCGGGGTTGATCGTGGCGGCGGTGATCGTCAGTGAGTTGAAGACCAAGGGCAAAGGTATCGTTGAGTCTGAGGAAGCGCTGGAGCGGGAAACCCAGGGCTGAGCCTATGCTGTCGGCCATTCCTTTTGCTGAGTCTGGAAGACTGCCATCGCGAGCAAGCTCGCTCCCACATTAGATCTTCAGCGAACACTTGATTTGTGTACGACTGCGATCAAGTGTGGGAGCGAGCTTGCTCGCGATAACGGCTGATCAGGTAACACAAGGTTTGGCCAGATCAAATACCTGTCGGGATCAGGAAAATCAGCCTTTTCCGCCTACCCTGTAGGATTCTGCCACAGCTTGGCAGTTGGTGATCCGGGACCCGGCACGTATGATCCCTCACAAACTTCCGCAGATTAGAAGCCTATGTCCCTGATAGTTCTACTGCTTCTGCCTTTTATCGGTAGCTGTCTGGCGGCCTTGCTGCCGCACAACGCGCGTAACACTGAATCCCTGCTGGCCGGTCTGGTTGCGCTGATCGGCACGATACAAGTCGCCATGCTCTACCCGCAGATCGCCCACGGCAGTGTGATTCGCGAAGAGTTCTTCTGGCTGCCTAGCCTGGGCTTGAATTTCGTCCTGCGCATGGACGGTTTCGCCTGGCTGTTCTCGATACTCGTGCTGGGCATCGGCACGCTGGTGTCGCTCTACGCGCGCTATTACATGTCACCGGAAGACCCGGTGCCGCGCTTCTTTGCGTTTTTCCTGGCCTTTATGGGCGCCATGCTCGGGCTGGTGATCTCCGGCAATCTGATTCAAATCGTATTTTTCTGGGAACTGACCAGCCTGTTCTCGTTCCTGTTGATTGGCTATTGGCACCACCGCGCCGACGCCCGACGCGGCGCTTATATGGCGTTGATGGTGACCGGAGCGGGTGGCTTGTGCCTGCTGGCGGGGGTGATGCTGCTCGGCCACGTGGTCGGCAGCTACGACCTGGACAAGGTGCTCGCGGCCGGTGACCTGATCCGCGCCCATGCCCTTTACCCGGTTCTGCTCCCGCTGATTCTGATCGGCGCCTTGAGCAAAAGCGCACAGTTCCCCTTCCATTTCTGGCTTCCCCACGCCATGGCCGCACCGACACCGGTCTCGGCTTATCTGCACTCGGCAACCATGGTCAAAGCCGGGGTATTCCTTCTGGCACGGCTTTGGCCATCACTTTCCGGCAGCGAAGAATGGTTCTATATCGTCGGCGGTGCTGGCGCCTGCACCCTGTTGCTGGGCGCCTACTGCGCGATGTTCCAGAACGACCTCAAAGGTCTGCTCGCCTACTCGACCATCAGCCACCTGGGCCTGATCACATTACTGCTGGGCCTGAACAGCCCGCTGGCCGCCGTCGCTGCGGTGTTCCACATTCTCAACCACGCCACTTTCAAGGCCTCGTTGTTCATGGCCGCCGGCATCATCGACCACGAAAGCGGCACCCGCGACATCCGCAAACTCAGTGGTTTGATCCGGTTGATTCCGTTCACCGCGACCCTGGCCATGGTCGCCAGCGCCTCGATGGCCGGCGTGCCGCTGCTCAACGGGTTCCTGTCCAAAGAGATGTTCTTCGCCGAAACCGTGTTCATTTCCGCCACCGCCTGGGTCGAAATGTCCCTGCCGGTGATCGCCACCATCGCGGGTACTTTCAGCGTCGCCTATTCCCTGCGCTTCACCGTCGACGTGTTCTTCGGCCCAACCGCCACTGACCTTCCCCATACCCCACACGAACCGCCACGCTGGATGCGCGCGCCGGTCGAGTTGCTGGTGTTCACGTGCCTGGTGGTGGGGATCTTCCCGGCCCAGGTGGTCGGTCCGTTGCTGGCGGCGGCCGCCTTGCCGGTGGTCGGCGGCACGCTGCCCGAGTACAGCCTGGCCATCTGGCACGGCTGGAACGCGCCGATGATTATGAGTCTGATCGCCATGTCTGGCGGCATCGTGCTCTACCTGTTGTTGCGCAATCAGCTCAAGCGCGGGCGTTTCAACCGCCCGCCGATCATCAGTTACTTCGATGGCAAGCGGATGTTCGAGCGCAGCCTGGTAATCATGATGCGCATGGCCCGACGCATCGAGCGGCGGGTCAGCACCAAGCGTCTGCAAACCCAACTGTTCCTGTTGGTGCTGATGGCGGTGCTCGCCGGGTTGATCCCGATGCTCCACAGCAGCCTGAGCTGGGGAGATCGGCCGAAGATTCCGGGTTCGATTGTGTTCGTCACCCTCTGGCTGCTGGCAATGGCCTGCGCCCTCGGTGCCGCCTGGCAAGCCAAATATCACCGTCTTGCAGCCCTGACCATGGTCAGTGTCTGCGGCTTGATGACCTGCGTGACCTTCGTCTGGTTCTCGGCGCCGGACCTGGCCTTGACCCAACTGGTGGTCGAAGTGGTGACTACGGTGCTGATCCTGCTCGGTCTGCGCTGGTTGCCACGGCGGATCGAAGACGTCTCGCCGTTGCCAGGCAGCCTGCGTAAAGCGCGGGTGCGTCGCCTGCGCGACTTACTGCTGTCGACAGTCGTCGGTGGCGGCATGGCGTTGTTGTCCTACGCCATGCTGACCCGTCAGACCCCCAATGACATCTCCTCGTTCTACCTCAGCCGCGCACTGCCGGAAGGCGGTGGCAGCAACGTGGTCAACGTGATGCTGGTGGACTTCCGTGGCTTCGACACCCTCGGCGAAATCACCGTGCTCGCGGCCGTTGCCCTGACCGTGTTTGCCCTGTTGCGACGCTTCCGCCCGCCCAAGGAAAGCATGCAGCTGCCGGCTCAACAGCGTCTGCTGGCGCCCGACGTGGTGACCGATCTGGTCAACCCGCGCCATGCCAGCGACACCGCACTGGGCTTCATGATGGTTCCGGCGGTGCTGGTGCGGCTGTTGCTGCCGATTGCCCTGGTGGTGTCGTTCTACCTGTTTATGCGTGGGCATAACCAACCGGGCGGCGGTTTCGTGGCCGGGCTGGTGATGTCGGTGGCGTTCATCCTGCAATACATGGTCGCCGGCACCCAATGGGTCGAGGCGCAGATGAGCCTGCGGCCGGTGCGCTGGATGGGCACTGGGCTGCTGTTCGCCACCGTCACCGGGTTGGGGGCGATGGCGGTGGGTTATCCGTTCCTGACCACCCACACCTGGCACTTCGAGCTGCCGATAGTGGGCGACATCCATATCGCCAGCGCCCTGTTCTTCGACATCGGCGTGTACGCCGTGGTGGTCGGTTCGACGCTGCTGATTCTCACCGCCCTGGCTCACCAATCGGTGCGCGGCCACAAACCAAGCAGCCAGCCCAAACCCGTTGCCATGGCAGGAGCCATCTAATGGAAGAAGTCATCGCAATTGCCATTGGGGTTCTGGCAGCTTCCGGGGTCTGGCTGGTGCTGCGCCCACGGACGTTTCAGGTCGTCATGGGCCTGTGCCTGCTGTCCTACGGGGTCAACCTTTTCATTTTCAGCATGGGCAGCCTGTTTATCGGCAAGGAGCCGATCATCAAGGACGGCGTGACGCAGGATTTGTTGCACTACACCGACCCGCTGCCGCAAGCCCTGGTGTTGACCGCCATTGTCATCAGCTTCGCCATGACCGCGTTGTTTCTGGTGGTGCTGCTGGCCTCCCGGGGCCTGACCGGTACCGACCATGTGGATGGCCGGGAGCCTAAAGAATGAGCTGGATGCCCCATCTGATCGCCGCACCGATTCTACTGCCCTTGTTGACGGCCGCCCTGATGCTGATGCTCGGTGAAAAACACCGACCGCTCAAAGCCCGGCTCAACCTGTTTTCGAGCGTGCTGGGCCTGGGGATTTCGGTGCTGCTGTTGCAGTGGACCCAGCATACAAGCGTGCCCGGTTCCATTGGTGTGTACCTGCCGGGCAATTGGCAGGTGCCGTTCGGTATTGTGCTGGTGGTCGATCGTCTGTCGGCGCTGATGCTGGTGCTGACCGGAATCATCGGCGTCTGCGCCCTGCTGTTCGCCATGGCCCGCTGGGATGGTGCCGGTTCGAGTTTCCACGCGCTGTTCCAGATCCAGTTGATGGGCCTCTACGGCGCTTTCCTGACCGCAGATCTGTTCAATCTGTTCGTGTTTTTCGAAGTGCTGCTGGCCGCCTCCTACGGGCTGATCCTGCACGGTTCGGGTCGGGCGCGGGTGTCGTCGGGCCTGCATTACATTTCGATTAACCTGCTGGCCTCTTCGCTGTTCCTGATTGGCGCGGCACTGATCTACGGCGTCACCGGCACCCTGAACATGGCTGACCTGGCGCTGAAGATCCCGTTGGTGCCGCAAGCCGATCGCGGTCTGCTGCACGCCGGTGCGGCGATTCTCGCCGTGGCGTTTCTGGCCAAGGCCGGCATGTGGCCACTGAACTTCTGGCTGGTGCCGGCCTACTCCGCGGCCAGCGCGCCGGTGGCGGCGATGTTCGCGATCATGACCAAGGTCGGCGTGTATACCTTGCTGCGCTTGTGGACCTTGCTGTTCTCCGGGCAAGCCGGCGCGTCGGCGTACTTTGGCGGTGACTGGCTGATCTATGGCGGTATGGCGACGATTGTCTGCGCGGCGCTGGCGATCCTCGCCGCGCAACGGCTGGAACGCATGGCGAGCCTGAGCATTCTGGTGTCGGCGGGGATTCTGCTGTCAGCCGTCGGTTTCGCCCAACCGAGCCTCACGGCCGGTGCGCTGTTCTATATGGTCAGCTCGACACTGGCGTTGAGCGCGCTGTTCCTGTTGGCGGAACTGATCGAGCGTTCACGCTCGGCCAATGAAATACCGCTGGACTATGAAGGCGAGATCATCCCCCGACCGCAGAAATCCTTGCAGCCGCCCAAAGGCACCAACCTCGATGACGATCAAAAAGCCGTGGTCGGCCAGGTGATTCCCTGGACCATGGCCTTTCTCGGCTTGAGCTTCATTGCCTGCGCACTGCTGATCATCGGCATGCCGCCGCTGTCCGGGTTTATCGGCAAACTCAGCCTGCTCAACGCCCTGCTCAACCCATTGGGTCTGGGCAACGGCGCTGACGAACCTGTATCGAATGCCGCCTGGGGCTTGCTGGCCTTGCTGATTCTCTCCGGTCTGGCTTCGCTGATCGCCTTCTCGCGTATGGGCATCCAACGCTTCTGGACACCCAAGGAGCGCCCGTCGCCGCTGCTGCGGCGCCTGGAATGCGTGCCGATCATCGCCCTGCTGGGTTTGAGCATTCTGCTGACCTTCAAGGCCGAACCGCTGCTGCGCTATACCCAGGCCGTTGCCAACACCCTGAATGACCCGCAGCAATACGTCATGGCAGTGCTGGGCACGCGCACGGTGCCGAGCCCACAAGCCAAAGCCGCGCTGCTGGAGCTGCAACCATGAAGCGTCTGTTCCCCGCCCCCTGGTTATCGTTGGCGCTATGGCTGTTGTGGTTGGTGTTGAACCTTTCCGTCAGTCCCGGCAACCTGCTGCTCGGTGCCGTGCTCGGGTTTGCCGCTCCGTTGATGATGAAACCGTTGCGGCCGCTGCCGATCCGAATTCGCCGGCCGGGGGTGATTGTGCGGTTGTTCTTTCTGATCGGTCGCGATGTGTTGGTGTCCAACATCGCCGTCGCCTGGGGCGTATTGAACGCCGGGCGAAGGGAGCCGCGCGCAAGGTTCATCAAAGTGCCGCTAGACCTGCGTGATGCCAATGGCCTGGCCGCGCTGTCGATGATCACCACGGTGATTCCCGGTACGGTCTGGTCGGAGCTGGCGCTAGACCGCAGCGTCTTGCTGCTGCACGTGTTCGATCTGGATGACGAAGCGCAGTTTATCCAGCACTTCAAGGCGACCTACGAGCGTCCATTGATGGAGATTTTCGAATGAGCGCCCTGCTCTCGAATGCGACTCTGCTGAGTCTGTTCATTTTTTCCGTGGCCATGGCCCTGACCCTGATCCGCCTGTTCAAAGGCCCGTCGGCTCAGGATCGGGTTCTGGCGCTGGACTATCTCTACATCCTCGCCATGCTGATGATGTTGGTGCTGGGCATCCGCTATGCCAGTGACACCTACTTCGAAGCCGCGCTGCTGATTGCTTTGTTTGGCTTTGTCGGCTCGTTTGCGCTGGCGAAATTCCTGCTGCGCGGCGAGGTGATCGAATGAATGCTCTCAGCGAATTGTCGCTCTGGATCGAGATTCCAGTGGCGGTCCTCTTGGTGCTCAGCAGCCTGTTCGCGCTGATTGGGGCTTTCGGCCTGCTGCGGATGAAGGACTACTTCCAGCGCATGCACCCGCCGGCCCTGGCATCGACATTTGGTGCCTGGTGTGTAGCGTTGGCATCGATCATCTACTTCTCGGCACTCAAGTCCAGCCCGGTGCTGCATGCCTGGCTGATCCCGATTCTGCTGTCGATCACCATGCCAGTGACCACCTTGCTGCTGGCTCGGGCAGCGTTGTTCCGCAAGCGCATGGCGGGGGACGATGTGCCGGCTGAGGTGAGTAGTCGACGCACTGAAGGCGGGAGCTGAGGCAAACTGTACTTTCTGTATCGTCTGGGCGCCCTTTTGGCATCATCCCCAGGCCACCACCAGCAACCCAAAGCCCAGCACCACACACAGCGGTGAAAAAGCCCACGTGTCCAGCCGAGCGAACTTCGAACCACCCACTTGTTTGAAGAACCCGACCAGGTTGGAGTCGCCGATTGCACGAGCAAACATCAGCAGCGCAATCGCGCTGATCGCCCATTGCAGCGGCGCATAGATAACCACCGGCATGAACAACCCGACTCGCAGACAGACCAGCACCGCAATCACTGCCAACCCTGCGGCCACCAACAGTGTGCCAAGCGCAGAGGGTTTGAACGCCGGTATCAACTCCCCACCAGACTTGCCCGGCACCTGCGGCACCACCGCGTCACTGCCAGCCTGGCCGCCTAACGCCCAGTAAATGTGGATCAGGCTAATCAGCACGAAAATACCGACAATCCATTGAGCAACCAAAAGCATCATGACCAACCTTCCCTTGATAAATTACTTCAACGCAGCAGACACCTTGTCAGCCACGTCCTTAGGTAACCAGGCCCGCCACACATCCGGATGCGCCTTCATAAACGCTTCGGCGGCCTGACGTGGTGCCGTGTGTTTTTCGCTCATGTCGGCCAACGCCTTGTTCAACGGATCAATCGGCAAGTCGACCTTTGTGAAGAACTCAACGAGTTGCGGGTATTGCTTCTGGAATGGCGTGGACACGCCAATGGACAGTTTTGACGCCAGGGAGCGTGTGGGTTTTGGATCAGGGTTGTCAGCGTCGGTCAGGGTTTTCCAGGCCTCGGCGTCGAACGGCGGTTCTTGCAGTTGAATCAGCTTGAAACGCCCCAGTAACGGCGTGGGTGACCAGTAATAAAACAGCACTGGTTTTCCACGACGAATCGACGAACTGATTTCTGCGTCCAGCGCTGCGCCGGAGCCACTGCGGAAATTCACATAACTGTCATTCAGGCCATAGGCCTTGAGCTTCTGCTTGTTGACCACTTCCGAGGTCCAGCCGATCGGGCTGTTGAGGAAGCGCCCTTTGCCCGGACTTTCCGGATCCCTGAAGACATCCTTGTAACGCGGCAGATCGGACACGCTGCGTAAGTCCGGCGCCATGGGTTTGATCCCCTTGGCCGGATCACCCTTGACCACATACTCCGGAACCCACCAACCTTCGGTCGCCCCTTTGACCGTATCACCCAGGCTCGCCACCTTGCCCTCCGCCTCGGCTTTGACCCATACCGGGCTGCGTCCGGCCCATTCTTCACCGATGACCTGAATGTCATTGTTGGCCAACGCGGTTTCCAGCGTGATGGTCGTGCCCGGAAGCATATCGGTGGGCAGCCCATAACCCTTCTCGACAATAATGCGCAGGATATCGGTGATCAGGCTGCCGCTTTCCCAGTTGAGGTCGGCAAAATGAATCGGCGCCGGGGCAGCAGATGCCGGGACAGACGCGGTTAACAAACTGAGCGTGGTCAACGTGCTGGCCAGCAGTACTCGAAATCCTTTCATGCTTTTGCACCTCGTGCTTTTCACAGCAATAGCAGGATGATCTTCCAGAGGAAGACCGCAGCCTCTCGTAGTCAGTCAACTGACTGTAGTAGAGGTTCCTGCATTCGAAGCATGACGACTATTTTTCGCCGGGTTCCTGCAAACGCTTTAATTCGCGTCGAACCATGCTGGCGTACTCTGCCGGGCGCAAGCTGTAGATCTCTGAGGCCACCCAACCCAACCAGGCGCCTTGCAGAACGGCCTTCTGGGTGAAAAGACGAAGAGCCTGCGCTTGAGCGCTTTCAAGGTTCTGCTCATGGAAATCGGCGCGGGTCAGCGTCATTACTCGCTAGCCTTGAACGTGAGCTCGCCCTTGCGCCATTTCGCTGCTTTGGCGGTTACCGCTTTCAAGGTCTTGGTCAATCCACCCTCCAATTGCTGGTTGGCGGCAAACACCGTCACGACGGTTTGCCCTTCCTTGAACAGGATTGCGTGCCCATCGGCCGTGGTGACAAATGCGTACTCGCCCAGGCCATAGACCGTGAGCTTGATCTCGCGAAACTTGATTTCGAACTTACCGCCTTCCCGGCTAGGCAATACCGCGGCCCGGAAATGGTCACCTACTTTGAGTTCCAGGCGCGGCTTGTCATCGACGACCAATGCTGTTTCGGTATCGATTTCGGCAATGTAAATGCCTTCAGCGGTCTGTTCAGTGACATAGACGAAACGTGATTGAAACTGTTTGACCAGCTTTGCGCGCAAATCACCGAGCACGAACAAAGCATGCATATCGAGATTACTTACTGCCAAGGAAACGTCCCCGAATCTAAAAATGACTCTGCCTGCATGAAACACAGACAGCACAAAAAAACGACCACCAGAGAATACTGGACTAACAACTTTAGGGAGAAAACTCTTTAAAAAAAGCACTTTTGCGCTATATCGCCAGAAAAAATGCTCTAGATAAGCCTCTCCCTGGAACGCTGGAGCTAATTCTAGAGCAGCGACGCTCTTTGAGACTACCCATTCGCAACGGACACACGTCGGCAAACCATCGAAAGGGATTTCATATGCAGATACTTCCACCCTTTGCTCAGTATCCGGGCGCTGTCGCAAACAGCCCTCCACCACTACGCGAGGCGCCATTCTACGCGCTGGAGTCGGAACCCGAATATATACCTTTGGTGCGTTATCACGTGCTACTCGCTGATAAGATTTTTTTCCGCATCGAGGAAATCGCTACCAGACGAACAAAAGGATTTCTCCGCGCTCCCAACCAGGCCTGCGCTCTGGCAAAGACCTTCGAGACGACATTCGGCACACCGACCAGCGTTTGCCGGTGCCGTCGTTTCGTCACACCGATGACTTATCTCAGCCGCCGGCCGGCAACAACTGCCATACTGGCCCGACCAACGAAAACCAGCCTGCGCGGCTGTACCTCAAAAGCATAATAATCTCCAAGGGAAGGCGTTACGTGACGGAATTTGATATAGGCGAATTTTTCATCCATGGCGAGTCCAGGGAAGTAGAAGGCGAGTTTCAAGCTGTGATCGTGATGCGCGCCAAACCACCGCTCACCGCCGTGACTTACCATCAGGTCGAAAAGGACCGCTGGTTCAAAACGCAGGATGTTGCCGCAACGGCTGCCAAAGAAGCAGCCAAGGCTCTGAAATCTGCTGTTGATGACGGCGCATTGAAAGCCTGATTGATCTTCCCGACGCCACCAATCGAACGCCTGGCGTCAATCTCTCTCTGAGCTACAGTGTCGCAATGACCTCAACCCTTGGATGCCGGGGGTTGCCCATCTGCAAGGAGATGACCATGGATTCGCCTACGCATGACCTGAAAGGTTTATTCGATCAGCTTGGACTGGACTCCACCCAGACGGCTATCGACGACTTCATAGCCAGCCATTCGCCGCTGGCCAACAATCAAAAGCTGATAGAGGCCGATTTCTGGACGCCACCGCAGGCGACATTTTTGAAAGAACAACTGCGTGAAGACGCCGATTGGGCCGGGGTGGTCGACGACCTGAACCTGCGCATGCATCAAAGGCACTAGCGCGAACGGCTCAATGCAGGCTGTCAGGTTTTTCAATATTTAGTTGAGCCAGCCAGGCAGCCCTGCATTCCTCTGCTTCATCACGACTGGAAAACGCCGTGCCCCGCTGCTCGCCATTGAGCAGCACGATCCAGCAGACGCTTTGGCCCAAAGCCCGCAGGGTGGCTGGCACCCCACTGCCAATCATCACTGCAACATCGACTTTGCTTTGCATGAGGGTTCTCCGAATATTTCATTAGCTGCCTATCAATATCGGCATCTTAATGACTTAGCCCGGAGGGAAAAAGCTATCGCCCTGCATAGGTTATTTGCATGAAAGGTAACAATCGCGCCATCAGGCCTGTGGCGCGTTCTCGGGTTTGTAGCCCAACCGCAAGCCACCCCAATGACGGCCCTTGAGCATGATCGGCACCGACAGGTCGTGCATCAACTCGCCCGTGTCGCGGGTATAGGTCTGTAGCAAAACCGCCTGCTGATGGCTGCCGCAGCGGATCCCGGTTCTGTCGGCAAATTTTCGCTTGGTGCGGTTATGCAGCGTATCCACCTGAGCATCACCGGTCAGTGGCTGGCTGAATATTTTATTGTGGGTCGGCACATAACCCTGCTGGGTGCAGGCAATAGCGAATACCAGGCCTTCATGGCGAGGCAGCAGCGGTTCCTGAATCCCTGGTAGTACCTGGTCGGCGTAGCTATCAAAACGGGTCCGGAATTTGGCCGGTGTGGTATTGGGGATGGCCTGATAGTTGCGGTCAAACAGGTCGTCCAGACTGACACGGCCCTGATCGATATCCGACTCCAATCGCGCCGCGATCTGGCTGGCGCCTTCCCGGGCGAGGTCATAGATCCGCTGGTGATAGTCGTCCAGTCCTACCTCAGCAAGGCGTTCGCTGATGGTTTCGGCCTGGCCTTCCATTTGCACCGCCGCTTGCGCCAGACGCCGGGTCTGTTGATCGCTGGCCGCCAGGTCACTGCGCATCTGCTCGACGGCGTGAAACAGACTGTCGAGTTGTTCACGGTTGGTTTCTGTACCTTTGGCGATGTCACCCACCTGGCTCTCGACTCCCGCCGCCAGCCGGGCGATGTTCTCCAGGGACTGGCCGGTGTGCTCCACCTGCTCGACTCCGGTATTGAGGTCGCTGGACAGTTGGCGAATCTGCTCCACCACCTGCGCCGTGCGCTGCTGAATATCCGCGACCATCACCCCGACCTCGTCGGTAGCGGCCGCCGTGCGCCCGGCCAGCCCGCGAACCTCGTCGGCAACCACGGCAAAGCCTCGCCCGTGTTCACCCGCACGCGCCGCTTCAATGGCCGCATTCAGCGCCAACAAATTCGTTTGGCTGGCAATCGACTGAATCACCAGGGTCACGCGCTGGATTTCTTCACTGCGCACACTCAGGGCTTCCATCAGAAGGCGACTGTCATTGGCGCGCTGGCTGAGCTGATGCATGCGGGTAATGGATTCGGCGAGCACCCTGCGCCCTTCGGCACTGCTCTGATGAGCTTCACTGGCCGCACTCAGGGCTTGTTGGCTGAGTTGTGAAGTGGCTTTTTCGGTGTTGATCATCACTTCGGCGCTACTGACAATTCGCGCCGCCGCGTCCAGTTGCGACTGCAGCTTGCCGGCCAGCTGCTTGACCGAAAAGGCCACGCCAGCAGCGGACAGTGCGTTGTGACTGGTGGTATAGGACAGGTCGCGGGTCAGTTCAGCGATGGCGCTGCGAGTATCCGCTGGGGTCGTATCGATGCCGGGTCGCGAACGCAGCCGGGGAAGCCAGATGGTCAATATCGCCAGAGGCAGGCAAAGGTAAAGCGACCAGCCGCCGACTGCCATGCCAATCAGCACCAGCATCAGGGCGATGCTTTGCAGAGTGGGTGTCAGCCAGCGCACGGTAGCTTTGGGTACAACCGCAGGTTGCAGCACTGCGCCAGCCAGAGACTCGTCTCTCGTCATGATCGTCACCCCACGCTTGTTCTATTTGTTGTGTCTGCATTTAACGCCACTACCAGGCCATTATCTATGGTCCATTAGTCGTGGGGGTGCAGCAGATCAATAGAAGTGCGGGGGATTGGATGGCGCGCTGAATCCTGTGGCAAGGGAGCTTGCTCCCTAGCCACAAAGGCCTATCAGGCCTGACGCTGGTGCTTGTCGATTTGCTCGTGACGCTCTTGAGCTTCGATGCAGTACTTGGTGGTCGGGCTGATCAGCAGACGTTTCAGGCCGATGGCCTCGCCGCTGTCGTCGCACCAGCCAAAGGTATCTTCAGCAATACGGCCCAGAGCCATTTCCAGCTGCGGCAGCATACGCTGGTCACGGTCGATGACGTTGACCAGCCAGTGGCGCTCTTCTTCGACGGAAGCAGCGTCGGCAGGATCGGCAGGGGTGTCCAGGCTTTCAATGGCAACACGGCTCTGCTCGATGCGCGCGTGGGTTTCGACCTTCATGTTTTGCAACAGCTCAGTGAAGAAAGCCAGTTGCTCGGCATTCATGTAGTCATCCGCCGGCATGGCCAGCAACTTTTCCTTTGTCATTGATTTCTCTATAAAAAATACGTGCATTAAGGCGAATAAGGGAGCGTTCCAGCCGACCTGGTCAGATCGTCGGAAAGGCGCCATACATTCCAAGCGCCACCCGGCACTCAATTTACGAGGGGCGGCAGTCTAAGGCCGACTTGAGGGCTCAGCAACTGAAATGACAGCGAATTTTTCCAACAAAGCGTGAAAATGCTCTATGGCAAGCTTTGCGGGTGGTAATCGGAGTGCGTTTATAGCAAGAAATTCAATCGAGCGGCTCTATATAGAAGACAAACGGCTACGCCACGCGGTCAGGCGTGGCGCAGATAACGCTTTTGAGTCGTAATCAGAACACCGTTTCTACCTTCACCCCGCCAATGATTGCCGAGTCGACCTCACGCACACCACCAGGATCACGCACGTACTGCAGGTTCGGTCGCACGGTCAGCCAGTTGGTGACATGGAAGCCGTAGTACACCTCGGCGCTGTACTCGCTGTGCTGCAACGGGATGCTCGCCGGGTCGTTGTAATCGGTCGCACCCGTGACCTGGTTCTGCAGCTCGGCCCGCTCACGGAAATCGCTGTTGGTGTGGACTCGCGCCACGCCAAAGCCGATCGCGTCTTTGGGCCGGGCATCGAACGGCCCGGTGTAGACCAGCCCCGCCTGTACGAAGTTGTCGACCTGATTGGTGTCCTTGTCGTGCAACGTCAGGTTGGCGAACAGCGACAGACCGCGACTGGTGTCGCCGCCATGGCTGGTGATCTGCTGCTGCGCCACCAGCCAGTAACCGGACTTACCACTGTGGGAGCGGAACTCCCCGCCCGTCAACGGTTGCGGCTGGCCGTTGACGCCCTCGAGCACATCGTCGGCCTTGGCGGTGCTGTAGTAGTAGCCGGCGCGGTATTCGCCCGGCAGCCCCTGGACTTTAGGCGACCAGACCAGCTCAACCGGGAAGATCGTGCCCTTGGTGCCGCTGCCGTCGAGTTTGAAGCCGTTGCCGACCTCAAGGTTCGACGGGTTCTGGTTATAGGCGCCGATCTGCACGAACACTTCGGGATTGAGGTTGTACTTGACCCGTCCGGCCAACTGACTGACCGGCCAGTTGAACCAGATGCTACCGGCCCAGTTACCGACCTGAGAGCCGCAGAACGTCAGGCTCTGGAAGTCGCAGGGGAAGCTGTTGAAGTCCTCGCCCGGGCCAAATCGGCCGACTTTCACGTCCAGCGCGCCATCCTCCAGAAAGCCCTTGCTCAACCACAGTTGCGTCAACCGCCAGGTCTGACCGCGACCGTAGACTTCCTGGGACGAGGTGTAGCCACCGACTCGCGGATCGACGATCCGGTCGTTGGTCAGGCTGCGGCCGTCACGTTCGGTGATCGCGACTTTGAATGTGGCGTTCTCCCAGCCCATGGTCTTTTGCAGATCGACTTTCAGGCCGAACACGAACTGTTCGGTCCAGCGTGCGGTTTTGTCGTCGTTGTAGCCGCCCTTGAGATTGCTGGCGAACTCCCCGCCGTGCTCCAGCTGGAAGTCATAGCCCTTGTCCAGCAAATCGGTACGCAGACCGCCCCAGTCTCCGGTCAGCCATTTCGAGTCAGCCGAGAAAGCATCCGCCGCCAGACTCTGGCCGGCACACCCCATGGCTGCCAGCAGCAGGCAGGGTGAAAGGTACTGCGCTTGTTTTCTTACGCCCATGGCAAAGCTCACCTTCATTATTGTTGTTAAGGTTTTTTCGGTGCGTGATGTGGGAATTGCGAGGCGGGAGCCAGAACAGGCTCCCGCTTTTTACCAACCGGGTTCAGCGTTTGAGTTTGCGCTTGTTGCGGTACTGGTCGATGACCACCGCGACCACGATGATCAGGCCTTTGATGATGTCCTGGATGTAGGCATCAACCCCGACGAAGGTGAAGCCGCTGGCCATGACCCCGAGGATCAGCGCGCCGATCACCGTGCCGGTGATGCGCCCTACTCCGCCAGCCAGGCTGGTGCCGCCGATCACCGCTGCAGCAATCGCATCCAGCTCATAGGACATACCCATCCCGGCCTGCCCCGTCGCGGCGCGGGCCGAAGCCACCACACCCGCCAGTCCGGCCAGCAGCCCGGCGATGCTGTAGACGATCACCAGGTGGCGCTTGACGTTGATCCCCGAAGTCCGCGCCGCCTGCATGTTGCCGCCGATGGCGTAGGTGTACTTGCCGTACTTGGTGTAGCGCAGGGCAATGTGGAAGATCACCGCCACCACCAGGAAGATGATCACCGGCATCGCGCCATGACCGATGGCCGTGTACGAATCGGACAACATGCTCACCGGCTGGCCTTCGGTGTAGAAACGCGCCAGGCCGCGAGCCGAGACCATCATGCCAAGGGTGGCAATAAAGGGTGGAATCCCGGTGATGGCGATGATGCTGCCATTGATCGCCCCCGCCAGCAGTCCGACCCCGAGTCCGACGATCACCGGAATCCACACCGGCAGGTCCGTCAGCGAGGGAAATACCGCCCGGGCAAAGTCGGAGGTCTGCGCCAGACTGGCAGCGATCATCGCCGACAACGCCAGCACCGAGCCTGACGACAGGTCGATACCCGTGGTGATAATCACCTGAGTCACGCCGATCGCTAGCAGGCCGATGATCGACACTTGCAGAATCATCAACACCAGACGTTGCGAGTTCATCAAAAAGCTTTGGTCGCGAACGATCCAGCCAAACACTTCGAAGACCAGCCCGATGCCGATCAGCACCAGGAAGATGCTCAACTCGGTCGGGAACCGCCGGCGCGTCTTGGCCGGCGCTGCCGCGGGTTTGTTTTCCAGTATCGCGTTGTTCATAGCCACTCACCCTTCTATCGCGTTGCCGGCGACGAAATCCCTCGTCACCAACAGAAACCGTTTAAATGCATTGAACCGTCAATGAACCACGGACATTCCGGAAGCCAGTTGCATGACCCGTTCCTGGGTCGCTTCGCTGCGGTCGAGGGTGCCCATCAGGTCGCCCTCGTGCATGACCATGACCCGGTCACTCATGCCGAGCACTTCCGGCAATTCCGAAGAAATCATGATCACCGCCATGCCTTCGCTGGCGAGATATGAAATCAGCCGGTAGATCTCAGCCTTGGCGCCGACGTCGATGCCACGGGTCGGTTCGTCGAGAATCAGAATTCGCGGGTTGGTCATCAGCCAGCGCGCGAGCAAGGCTTTCTGCTGATTGCCGCCGGACAAGGTGTCGATGCACTGCTCCAGCGACGGGGTTTTCACCCGCAGTTTCTTGCACATGTCTTCGCACAAGGCACGCAGGGCTTTCTGCTGGATAAAACCGTTGCCGACGTAGTGCGGCAGCACGGCCATTTCCATGTTTTCCAGCACCGACAGGCACGGGAACAGACCGCTGAGCTTGCGATCCTCAGTCAACAGCGCAAAACCTTTTTCGATGGCCATGTGCGGGTCGCTGATGCGCACCGTCTGACCGTCGAGCTTGATTTCGCCACCGTCGCTGGGGGTGATGCCGAAAATCGCTTCGGCGACGTTGGTGCGCCCTGACCCCATCAAGCCGGCGATGCCGAGAATCTCACCGGCATGCAGGTCGAACGACACGCCCTTGAAAATCCCGTCCAGACGCAAGTCACGCACCGACATCAACAGATCGCCGATCGGTTTCTCGCGAACCGGGAACAACTGGCTCAGCTCACGACCGACCATCATCGAGATCAGGCTGTCGCCGTCCATGCTGTCGGCCCGTTGCAGGCCGATGTAGGCGCCGTCACGGAACACCGCCACTTCATCGGCGATGCTGAACACTTCATTCATTTTGTGGGTGATATAGATGATGCCCTTACCCTGAGCCTTGAGGTCGGCAATGATCGAGAACAGGTGGGCGACTTCCTTATCGGTAATCGCCGAGGTCGGTTCGTCCATGATCAGGATGTCGGAGTCGTAGGACACCGCTTTGGCGATCTCGACCATCTGCCGCTCGGCGATGCTCAGGTTGCCGACATGCTCCTCTGGGTCGAGGTTGATCCGCAGCCGCTCCAGCAGTTTGGCCGTGCAGCGATGCATTTCCCGGTGGTCGATCATGTGGAAACCGTTGAGCTGCTCACGGCCGATCCAGATGTTCTCGGCGATGCTCATGTGCGGCATCAGGTTGAGTTCCTGGTGGATCATCGCGATCCCGGCCTGCAGCGCCGCCAACGGTGTGTCGAAGGTCACTGGCTTGCCGCGAAGACGCAATTCACCGGAGTCTGGCTGGTAGATGCCAGCGATGATTTTCATCAGGGTCGATTTGCCGGCACCGTTCTCGCCCATCAAGGCAAGAACAGAGCCCGGGCGCACCCGCAGTTGCACATCGGACAAGGCCACCACACCGGGAAAACCCTTGCTGACGTTGATAATCTCCAGCAGGTACGGCTCATCGACAGGTGTGGCAGTTGGCTGGATACCCACCAACGGGGTGCTCGAAGCAGTCGCTGAAGCGAACATGATCAGGTACTCCATCAGCAAGGCCGCCGTAGCCACCTTGCGTGCTTATTGTTGTTATTGAACGGACCGACTATTTGAACTGATCGACGTTTTCCGGGGTGATCAAGCGGTAAGGCACCCACACGGCCTGGTCAACCGGCTCGTTCTTGGCCATCTTCACCGCCGCATCGATAGAACCCACGGCCTGGCCCTTGGCGTCCTGGAACACCGACACCGTCAGATCGCCTTTCTTCACCGCGCGCAAGCCGTCGGGCGTACCGTCTACCCCGGCGATCAACACACTACCCTTTTCAACCCCGGCCTGCTTGAGGGCCATGGCGGCGCCGATGGCCATCTCGTCGTTGTTGGAGACGATGGCATCGAATTTACGGCCCTGGGTCAGCCAGTCGTTCACCAGGGTCATGCCTTTGTCCCGCGACCAGATGCCGGTCTGCTCCTGCTCAATCTTGATGTTCGGGTACTTGGCCAGCACCTCTTTGACGCCTTTGGTGCGGTTGGTAGTGGAGTTGTTGGCCAGGTCGCCGAGCAGAATCACGATGTCACCCTTGCCGTTCATTTTTTCCGCCAGGTACTGCATCTGCATCTCACCCGCCTCCAAGTCATTGGAAGCCACGGTAATCACACCCTTGGGCAGCTTCAGGTCATCCGGACGGCGGTTAACGTAGACCAACGGAATCCCGGCCTTGACTGCGGCTTCGGTGATCTTTTTGGTCGCCGCGGTATCCACCGGGTTGACCACGATGGCATCGACTTTCTGGCTGATGAAGCTTTCAACCTGGCTCAGCTGTTTGACCACGTCGCTGCGGGCATCTTCGAATTGCAGCTTCACGCCGTCAGGCATGGACTTGGCTTGTTGGTCCATGGATTCACGCAGGTAAGTCAGCCAGGTGTCATCGAACTGCGACATGCTGACGCCGATCTTCATATCGGCGAATGCAGCACCACTGGCGAGCATCAGGGACAAGGCGAGTGAGGTGAAACGGATCTTGGTCTTCATGAAACTCTGTCTCCACATTCTTGTTGGTTTTATGGATAAAGCGTTGGACCGGATCAACAGGCCTGCGCAGGCAAACGAACGATCGGTGCGCCGGGAATGCAGCACACCACAACGCCCTTGCGCTCGACGCACAGGAGTCTGGAAAGAGAAAGGGGGATGGACAGGTGCGGACCACGAGGCAGCTCGCGGGGCAGGTAGAACGCAGTACGTAAAACTCGCAGAGCAGTGCTGAAGGTTTTCATCGACGGTACCTGTTTGTTTTTGTTGGTTCGTCCTCCACTGCTTCAAGTGACTAGAGGCAGATCGGGACGCTGATGTCGGCAACCTGGAAATGACTTTATTAGAAAATAATTTCTATATCAACTCATTTTAGAATTTTATTCTAAATTTATTCCATCGATGGAAACCGCATTCAATTCGACCACTTGATGCCGTTGCGAACTGAGTCGCGCCGCGTCCAGCACGCGGGTGGTCGCCAATGCATCACGGGGCTCGACCGGCAGTCGGCCACCGCTCTGCAACGCCTCTTGCAGCTGCAAATAGAACTGAATCCAACAGCCGCGCTCAGACGGAATCCGCTCACGCTCTTCGCCGTGTTCGAACCAACCCCAGCGCCGATGCTCCTCGACGCCCCAGCGTTCGCCCTCGGACCTGGGCGACAGACCGGCCAGCGCTGAAGCCTCCTGCCCGTCCAGACCCTCGACGGTGTAGCAACCGGCCGTACCATTGACCCGAAAACGCGGTGCCTGACTGTTTTGCAGGCAACTGCCGCTGAGGTGGGAGATCACGCCATTGGCATGGGTCAGCGAAACGAAGAAGCCGTCATCGAACTCTTGCCCTGAATGGGCGTAATACAGTTCGGCGTAGACCCGCGCCACCGGCCCGAACAGTTGCGTGGCCTGATCCACCAGATGGCTGCCCAAATCGCGCAGGAATCCACCGCCGCTGCCATTGCCCAACGATTGCGGCGCATAGCGCTCAACCCGTGACTCGAAGCGAGTGACCTGCCCCAGCGCACCGGCCTCCAGTAGTTTGCGTACAGTGAGAAAGTCCGAATCCCAGCGGCGGTTTTGATAGACGCTCAATGGCACTTTTTGCCGTTCGGCAGCCGCGATCAGGGCGGCCGCTTGCTGCGCGTCGGCAGCAAAGGGTTTGTCGCTGACCACCGCCACGCCGTGTTCAATGGCTTCGAGCAGCAGCGCCTGACGTCCTGGCAAAGGGGTCGAAACCACCAGCACATCGACCCCGGCTTCTACTAACTGGCCGATAGTGTCGAAGGCCGGTACGCCGGGGTAGTCCGTTGCCAGCAGTTGGCGCCGCTCGGCTGAACGTGTCACCACACCGACAAAAGTCGCGGCGGGCAAACTGCTGATCAGCGGAGCATGAAAAAAACGACCGCCATGGCCGTAACCGACAAGTCCGATACGCATAAAGAGCTTCCTTAGGTATGTCGTAATTCTGGCAGGCGGCCCCGGTTCCTGTGGGAGCGTGGCTTGCCCGCGAAGCAGGCGACGCGGTTTGTCTGAATCACCGCGTTATCGTTCTTCGCGGGCAAGCCACGCTCCCACAAGGTCCATGCAAGCCAGATAATTTATTGGCAGAGTTCGCGCGTCACCCGCTCCAGCATCATCCGGTTGGACTCATCCGGGCGGTCTTCCCAAGCGAACACCGAGACCGTGGCGATGCCGTCGAACTTGATCTCGCGCAGGGTGCTGAAAAACGCCTCCCAGTCCACTTCACCCTGACCAATGTCCAGATGCTGGTGCACGGTGGCGGTTACGCCCGGCGGATTGACGATATAGCGCAGGCCCGATGAGGCCTTGTGGTTGTAGGTGTCGGCGATGATCAGGTGGGTCAGCTTTTCTCCTGCGTACTTGAGCATCGAGGCGATGTCGCCTTTGCCGTCGTCGTAGAAGAATGTGTGGGGCGCTGCGTAGAGGTAGTTGATCCAGTCGCGATCCAGTCCGCGAATGATGTCCACCGACTCATTGTTGCGTTCACAGAAGTCGTAGGGATGCGCCTGGATATCCAGCTTGATGCCTTCACGCTCGAACACCGGCATCAGCTCGTCCATGGAACGCATGAACTGGTTCTCGCAGACCAGCGGGTTGTCCGATTGACCAGTGAACTCGGTGTTGACCAGCTCGCAGTCCATTTCCACGGCGATCTGGATCGCACGCTTCCAGTTGCGCAAGGCAGCCTGACGCAAACCTTCGTCGGCAGCGGCCCAGTGGTACATCGGCAGCAGCGACGAGAGTTTCACCCCGGTGTCGCTGAGGGCTTTGCGAAACTCCTTGATCCGCGCCTTGTCGACTCGCGGTGCTTTGTAGAACGGCAGGAAATCTTCCCGCGGAGACAGTTCGATATGTTCGTAACCGAGCTCGGCGACCTTATCGACCATCTTGCCCAGGGACAGGTTGCGGTACATGTAGGGGTCTAGTGCGATGCGCATTTTTCAGTTCTCCTGAACGAGGGACCAAGCCTTCACACAAATCCTGTGGGAGCGGGCTTGCTCGCGATGGGAGCGATGCGGTGTATCTGAAAGACCGCGCTGCCTGCATCGCGAGCAAGCCCGCTCCCACATTAGATTTCCGTCAACCGTAAAACTTCGGCCGCTCAGGCAAGCCAACCTTCACGATCGCCCCGCTCTGCTGTGCCTCAATGCACGCATCCGCCGCCACTGCCGCCGCGAAACCATCCCACGCCGATGGCCCGCCAACCTGCCCGGCCCGAACGCCATCGATAAACGCCTGCAACTCAACGTCATAGGCGGCGATAAAACGATCTTTCCAGTCCATCAGAATCGCATTGGACAGCTTGGCGCCGCTGCGCAGTTGCACCTGGGACGGTTCTGGCAGTTTGGCGATGCCGGTCTCACCGACCACTTCACACTGGATGTCGTAGCCGTACTGGCAATTGACGAAAATCTCGACGTCGATGCGGGTGCCCTTGGCGGTTTCCAGCAGGACGATCTGCGGGTCTTTCAAGTGGGCGTGGGCCTTGCTGGTCTTGCGTGGGAACACCACTTGCACCGACACATAATCATCGGCCAGCAGCCAGCGCAACACGTCCAGTTCATGGATCAGCGTGTCGGTGATAGCCATGTCGGTCTTGTAGTTCTCGCCCACGGTCGGGTTGCGGTGAGCGCAATGCAACATCAACGGCTCGCCGATCTGACCGCTGTCGATCACCGCTTTGAGTGCCTGATAACCCTGATCGTACGGGCGCATGAAACCGACCTGCACCAGACGCTTGCCATGGGCCACTTCGGCCTCGACGATTTTGCGGCAGCCTTCTGCGGTCACCGCCAGCGGCTTCTCACAGAACACCGGTTTGCCGGCGGCAATCGCCGCGAGCACGAATTCCTCATGGCTCGGGCCCCATGACGTCACCAAAATCGCCTCGACTTCGGGCGCCTTGATCAGCGCGTGGCCATCCGGGTAGACCTCAGCGGTCAGTTTCAAATCAGCGACAACCTTGGCCGCCTGCTCAAGATTGATATCGGTAACGGCCACCACCTGGCTGTTGAGCAGGGTCTGGCTGCAACGACGGATATGGTCCTGACCGATGGCACCGGTGCCAATGACGCCTACCCGCAACGAATTAGAAAGCAAAGACATGTCTGTTCTCCATTGGAATGTTTTGTTTGCAGAGCAATCAGTACTGACGGGCCTTGGCCAGTCGTTCATTCAAGGTTTTCGCCACCGCGTCGGTGCGGACGCTGGTGGAGACTTGCGCCACGCCGACCCGCCACCAGGACAGGTATTTGTGGATCATGGTTTTGGGCAGAACCTTGATATCGATCAGCGTCGAAACGGTCTGCAAACGCGCATCGGCCAGCGCCGCTTGCAGCTCTTCAATCGTGTTCACTTTGTAGGTCTTGCAGCCGTAAGCCGCCGCGCTCATGGCGAAATCCACCGGCACAAAACCGCCATCGAGCTTGCCGGTTTCCGGGTTGCGGAAACGGAACTCGGTGCCGAAGCTGTCCATGCCGTGCTCCATCTGCAAGTTGTTGATGCAGCCGAAAGTCATGTTGTCGAGCAGGACCACGTTGATCTTGCGTCGCTCCTGGATCGAGGTGACCAGCTCCGAGTGCAGCATCAGATAAGAGCCGTCGCCCACCAGCGCATAGACCTCGCGATCGGGCTCGGCAAGCTTCACGCCCAACGCGGCATTCACCTCGTAGCCCATGCAGGAATAGCCGTACTCGACGTGGTAGGTGTTCACGCCCTTGCTGCGCCAGCTGCGCTGCAAATCCCCCGGCAGACTGCCGGCAGCGGCCACGATCACCGCATCGCTCGGCAAGGATTCGTTGAGCACGCCGAGCACCCGGCTTTGGGTCAGGCAGGAGCCGGTCAGCTCGATAAATTCGCGCAGTACCGCCGGGTCCATGTGGTCGTTGATTTCCGGAACGAAATGCTCGGTCTGGTATTCGACCTGATAAACCCGGTCGACCTCAGCATCCAGTTGCGCCTTGGCCTGGCGCGGTTGATCGCCCCACGCGGAGCGATAGCCGGTGCGCGCCAATGCATCGGACAAGGCTTCCAGACCGGATTTAGCGTCCGCCAGCAGTTGCACGCCATCGAGTTTCAGCCCATCGCAGGGGCTGATGTTCAGGTTGAGGAATTCCACCTCTGGATGCTGGAACAGCGATTTCGACGAGGTGGTGAAATCGGTGTAACGGGTGCCGATGCCGATGATCAGATCGGCTTCCGGGGCCAGCAGATTCGCTGCCAGACAACCGGTTTCGCCAATGCCGCCGACGTTCAGCGGGTGAGCTGAAACCACCGCACTTTTGCCGGCCTGGGTTTCCGCGAAGGGAATATCGAAACGCTCGGAAAACGCCTGCAACGCGGCATTGGCGCCTGAGTATTTGACCCCGCCGCCGCAGATGATCAGTGGCTTGCGCTTGCCTTTGAGCAAGGCTAAAGCATCGCCGAGCATCGCTTCGGTGGCCAATCGGCGGTCGATGCGATGTACGCGCTTTTGCAGAAAGTAATCGGGGTAGTCGTAGGCTTCGCCCTGCACATCCTGGGGCAAGGCGAGGGTCACCGCGCCGGTTTCCGCCGGATCGGTGAGCACCCGCATGGCGTGGATCGCCGCACTCATTAGTTGCTCGGGGCGGTTGATTCGGTCCCAATATTTGCTCACGGCTTTGAAGGCATCGTTGGTGCTGATGCTCAGGTCGTGGAATTGTTCGATCTGTTGCAGCACCGGGTCCGGTTGGCGGCTGGCGTAGACATCGCCGGGTAACAGCAGCAACGGAATCCGGTTGGCGGTCGCAGTCGCAGCGGCAGTCAGCATATTTGCCGCGCCGGGGCCGACCGAAGAAGTACAGGCGTAAATCTTGCGCCGCAGGTGTTGCTTGGCAAAACCGATGGCCGCGTGGGCCATGCCCTGCTCGTTGCGGCCCTGATGGACCACCAAATCACCGCTGTCCTGCTCCAGTGCCTGGCCGAGGCCCAAGACGTTGCCGTGACCAAAAATGGTAAAGATCCCGGCAACGAATTTGCTCTCGACCCCATCCACTTCGACGTACTGGTTATCGAGGAATTTCACCAGGGCCTGAGCCATGGTCAGTCGTGTAGTAGTCATGCTTGCACCTTGTGTGAATGCAAATCCAGAGATCAACGCAGATCAAATGTGGGAGCTGGCTTGCCTGCGATAGCGGAGTGTCAGGCGACATGCATGTTGAATGTGCCGCCGTCATCGCGGGCAAGCCCGGCTCCCACACAAATCGGGCTCCGACATCAGGCCAATGCGTGCTTGAGATGCTCCATACTCGCGCCAATCGCCTGCTCGATATCCACCAACCCATGCACGCTTTCGGCAAACGGCTCGAACGACAGGTAGCCCGTGTAGCCGGTGCTGAGCAAGGTATCGATCTGCGCGGCATTGCCGAGAATGTCCGCCTCGCCCACCAACACCCGATGCCCGTCACGAATGGTTGCCAGCGGCGCCTCTGCGTCTTCGACACCGGAGATGTGCACCAGCCCGGTCAGCTCGGGGAAGAACTCATGTTCGCTGGCCAGGTGATGGTGGAAGGTGTCGTGCACCAGACGGAACACATCCAGCCCGCCAATCGCCTTGATCGCATCCACCGCCGTGCGTTTGCGTCGCAGTGAACACTCTTCAAAACCCAGCGGTTCGATAAATCCGAGAATCCCGTACTCCCGCAGAATTGGCGCCAGTTCGCTCAGTGCCGTGCGTAATCCGGCGTTGCGTTCTGCCTCGGTGCGCGGGTCGGCGCGATCGTTGAGCGGGCACATCACCAGCCCCTCTGCACCGCAATCGCGGGCATAGGCGGCCAGCTTCAAGGTGTGCGCCCGACGTTCGTCGTTCCACACATCGAACGGATACAACGCGTTGATCGACAACACCTTGATCCCTTTGGCCGCGCACAACTCACGGACCCGAGCCGGCGGTGTGCCGTCTTCAATCTCGATACCCTTGAGGTCGTTGCGGATCTCGATGGCATCGGCTTTCAAGGTCACCGCCAGGTCAATGAAATCCGGCAGTGACAAACGTGGGGCGACCATACGGTTCAGGGCGAAACGCAGGGGCTGGCTCATTATTCTTGTTCTCCGCATTGAAAGTTAATGGTTGAATTATTTGGCGGTCGGCATGCTGAATTCAGGGCCCTTGGCGATGCTGTCAGGCCAGCGCTGCATCACGCTTTTGTAGCGGCTATAGAAGCGAATGCCCTCTTCGCCATAAGCGTGGTGATCACCGAACAACGAACGTTTCCAGCCGCCAAAGGAATGCCAGGCCATCGGTACCGGGATCGGTACATTGATGCCGACCATGCCGACCTTGATGGTGCGGGCAAACGCCCGGGCGATGCCGCCGTCGCTGGTGAAACAGGACACGCCGTTGCCGAACTCGTGAGCGTTGATCAACGCGACGGCGCTGGCGAAATCCGCGACCCGGACGATGCCCAGCACCGGACCGAAAATTTCCTGCTGGTAGATGCTCATTTCAGTCGTGACGTTATCGAACAGCGTCGCGCCGACAAAGAAGCCGTTCTCTGCACCCGGCACCTTGAAGTTGCGACCGTCGACAATCAGCTGCGCGCCCTGGGCCACGCCTTCATCGATGAAACCTTCGACCTTGGCTTTGTGCTCGGCGGTCACCAGCGGTCCCATGTCGCTGTCGCCCTGCATGCCGTTGCCGACCTTCAGTTGATCGATGCGTGGCAGCAGTTTGGCAATCAATTGGTCGCCGACATCGCCCACCGCGACGGCAATCGAAATCGCCATGCAGCGTTCGCCAGCCGAACCGTAAGCGGCGCCGATCAACGCGTCGGCGGCTTGATCCAGATCCGCGTCGGGCATGACGATCATGTGATTCTTCGCACCGCCCAGCGCTTGCACGCGTTTGCCGCGGGCAGTCGCTTGCTGGTGGATGTACTCGGCGATCGGCGTCGACCCGACAAAGGAAATCGCCTCGATGTCCGGGTGTTGCAGCAGACCGTCCACCGCGCTCTTATCGCCTTGAACGACGTTGAACACGCCGTCCGGCAGACCGGCTTCGGTGAGCAATCGGGCCATCAACAAACTGGCGGACGGGTCGCGCTCGGAGGGTTTGAGGATGAAGCAGTTACCGGTGACCAGCGCGATCGGGATCATCCACAACGGCACCATCACCGGAAAGTTGAACGGCGTGACGCCGGCGCAGACGCCCAATGGTTGACGCAGGTTCCAGTTATCAATGCCGCCGCCGATGTTGTCGCTGAATTCGGTCTTCAGCAGGTTCGGCGCACCGCAGGCGTACTCGACGATCTCGATACCGCGGGTGACTTCGCCCTTGGCATCAGAGAGCACTTTGCCGTGTTCGCGGCTGATGATTTCCGCCAGTTCGTTGTGATGACGATCCAGCAGTTCCTTGAACTTGAACATCACCCGCGAGCGACGCAGGGACGATTGTTCGGACCAGGCCGGGAAGGCCTTCAAGGCCGATGCGACAGCTTCATCGACGGTCTTTTGGCTGGCCAGCCCGACACGCGTCTGAACGCTGCCGGTGGCCGGATTGAAGACATTGCTGAAGCGTTCGCTGCCACTGTCCTGCACCTGGCCGTTGATGTAATGGCCGATTACCTGGGCGTCACTCATTGTTTTTGTTCTCCATCTGAAAGTTGAAAGCGCGGTAAGGCCTACAGATCCAGCAGCCAGCTGTGCTGTGGGTCGTTATGGAATTGCCAGACGCGCTTGGGCCCGGCCATCACGTTCAGGTAATACGACTCGTAACCGTAGGGCACGCTCACCGGGTGATACCCCTTGGGCACCACCACCAGGTCGCTGTTTTCCACGGCCATGGCTTGATCGATGCTGCGGTCGTCGGTGTAGACCCGCTGAAAAACGAAACCCTGGGGCGGGTTGATCTGGTGGTAATAGGTCTCTTCGAGAAAGCTCTGATGCGGCAGATCATCGGTGTCGTGCTTGTGCGGCGGGTAGCTCGACGAATGCCCGGACGGCGTGCGCACTTCCACCACCAGCAGCGAATGGGCCGGCTCGGTGTCCGGCAGGATGTCGCAGACGTAACGGGTGTTGGCACCTTTGCCGCGCACGCTGCGTTTCATGGTTTCGGGTTTGATCAGCCGTGGGCCGAGGCCGTTGGTGGTCGAACCGGGCGCGGCGCACACAGCGATCTGCACGTCGCTCAAGGCAACAACCTGAGCCTGACTGCCGGGTGGCAAGTAGGCGGCGAACGGAGACTTGTCTTCGAACACCGATTGCCGATCGCCGATGTTGTCCCAGTTGAAGACGCCCTGCCCCGGGGCTTCACCCTGAATCGTGACCCGACCGCTGAGCAATACCAGGCACAGTTCCTTATCACCGGCACTGACCGGCAGCGTTTCGCCGAGACTCAGACGATAGGCGGCGAAACCGACGTACTCCAGCTCACCGGCGCCCAGCTCGACCATGGTCTGGCCGTTTGCTTTGCTTTTGACCAGCAAACTCATTGTCCTGTCCTCGTATTGAGCAGACCACGGAGCGTGTCGTACCCCTTTTTCGCGTAGACATAACTCGGTGCAACGGCAGGATCCTGCTCGGCCTCGACCACCAGCGAGCCGTGATAATCGGCAGCCAGCAACACATCCAGCAGCGCGGCAAAGTCGATATCGCCATCGCCGGGCACGGTGAAGGTGCCGTTGATGATGCAGTCCGGAAAGCTCCAGAGGTTGTTGCGCGCCAGTTGCACCACCGGTTTGCGCACGTCCTTGAAATGCACATGACACACGCGATCAATGTGTTTACTCAGCACTTCCAGCGGTTCGCCGCCACCCATGTAGCAGTGACCCGAATCGAACAGCAGACCGACTTCACTGCCGGTCAGGCTCATCAGCTTGTCGATGTCCGCCGGGGACTCGACGTAGGCGCCCATATGGTGGTGATAGGCCAGACGAACGCCTTGGGACAAGGTGAAACGCGCCAGCTCAGTGAGTTTGTCGGCGTATTCCTGCCAGGCCTGTTCGGTGTGGAAACGCGGGCGTTCCACCAATGGAATGCGCTGGCCCTGAATCGAATCGGCGACTTCGCCGTAGACCAGGACTTTGGCGCCGTTCTTGGCCAGCAACTCGACGTGGCTGCTGATGGCGTCGATTTCTTCGGCCACCGAACGCCGTGCCAGACGGCTGGAATACCAACCGGAAACCAGTGCCAGGTCGTAAGGCCGCAGCACGTCACCGACGCCTTTAGCATCCTTGGGGAATTTACCGTTGAGCTCGAAGCCCTCGTAGCCGATCTCCTTGCCCTCGCTCAATGCGGTGCTCAGCGGCGTTTCACCGCCCAGGGATGGCAGGTCGTCGTTGCTCCAGGAGATCGGGTTGATGCCAATTCGGATAGCGGGCATGGCTGCACCTTTTATTGTTTTTACATGAAACCGTAAGAGCGACACTGAACCCCTGTGGGAGCGGGCTTGCTCGCGAATGCGGTATGACATTCAGCATTAACGTTGCCTGACACTCCGCATTCGCGAGCAAGTCGGATCGCCGCACCGTCGCTCCCACATTGGAATTGTGTCAACTCATCAGGCCCGCGCTGCGCGCCAGGCATCAATCAGTTCGACAAACGTGCCTTGAACTCTCCGGATCAACGCTTCGTCATCGATTTCACCGGCCATCCAGGCCCGGCTTGGTTCCTGAAAAATCGTTCGACCTACGGCAAAGCCGCGGCAGGTCTTGCTCTGGCTGGCCTGCTGAAAACCTTCAGCAAGGCTCGCGGCTGGCGCGTTCAGGCCCAGCAGCACCACGCCCCGGCAATACGGATCGCGTTCTTGAATCAGTGCGTCGAGCTGCTCCCATTCGGCGGCGCTTTGCGCTTCGATCTTCCACCAGGCCGGGAAAATGCCGAGGTTGTACAGGCGCTTGATAGCGCGATAGAGCACGTCCGGATGGGTTGACGGATGATCCTTGGGCGGGATGATTTCCAGCAGCAATTCATGCCCGCTGACTTGCGCCGCCTGATACAGGCCCTTGATCTGCGCCTCCTGTTCCAGGCGCAGCAGTGGCTCGTCGTCCGGGTGGAATTGCACCAGGCATTTGATGATTTGTTCCTGCGGCCAGGCGATCAGGTTGCTGCCGATCGAACGACCATGTTCGAAAGCCAATGGCCGCGAACCCTGGACTTCTACCGGACGCGCCACCCACCAGCCGCGACCGGTGGCGGCGTTCAACGAGTCCTGGCCAAAGCGCTGATCGGCCAACAGACCGACATCGGCTTCGATGCCCTGCTTGCGCAGATCCGTCTCGACCCGCTCCACGGCTTTGATGAACAACTGCTTGAGTTGGCCAATGCTGTTGAGGTCACGGCCGCCCTTTTGTGCCAGTTCGACCAGTTGCCCGCGATGGTCGAAGGCAAAGATAAACAGTTGCTTCCAGGCTTTGCGCGGCACGCTGACCTGATGCAGGCGTTGCAGTACCACGTCCTGATCGGGTCGGGTGATTGGCACCGGACTGTTGAACAGGTAATCCAGTTCGGCGCGGGTCGGCATCGCCGGGGCGCAGGCGTGGCGCGACACCACCAGACCACCGCAGGCATTGGCCAACTGGCTGCAACGCTCGTCGCTCGCATCGATCAGCCAACCACTGAGGAAGCCCGACATAAAGGCATCGCCAGCGCCCAGCACGTTGAGCACTTCGACCCGCACACCGGGATAGATCGCGCCGTCTTCAAGACGCACCGGGATCACTCCATGAATCACCGTGCAACCTTGCGGGCCAAGCTTGACCACCAGGGTCGCGGCCGTCAGCGAACGCACGGTGCGCAGCGAGGTGAGCAAGTCTTCGCTGCCGCCGGCAATCAGAAATTCTTCTTCAGTGCCGACGATCAAATCAAAGCGCGGGAGGATTTTCTGCACATGCTGGCTGACGTTCTGGTCAGCGACGAAACGGGTTTCGCCGTCTGCCTTGCCGGCCAGGCCCCAGAGCACCGGGCGGTAGTCGATGTCGAGCACCCGTTTGACGTTGTGTTTTTCGGCGTAATCCAGCGCCTGGATGCTCGCCTTGTACACACCGTCAGTAGAGAAGTGCGTGCCGGTGATCAGCAAGGCTTTGCTGGAAGCGATGAAGGATTCTTTGATGTCTTCAGCGCGCAACGCCATGTCAGCGCAGTTTTCGCGGTAGAAGACCAATGGGAAAGTTTCGCGGTCCTTGAGACCGAGCAAAACCATGGCGGTCAGGCGTTCCGGATCGACTTTGATGCCGCTGATATCGCAACCTTCGCGGGCCAGGGATTCGAGCAGGAAGCGGCCCATATGGTCATCCCCCACCCGGCTCAACATCGCCGATTTGAGGCCCAGGCGTGCGGTGCCGAAAGCGATATTCGCCGATGAACCGCCCAGGTATTTAGCGAAACTGCTGACATCCTCCAGCCGCGCACCGACTTGCTGTGCGTAGAGGTCGACGCCAAGGCGTCCGAGGCAGATCAGATCCAATTGACGCCCACTGGCAAAACGAGTCTGGCCCATGCTGGCTCCTGTTATTTTTATCAGCCTGCGTTCGCCGCGGTGGAGGCGCCGAACACTTTTGGTGTGAGGCCAGACTAAAACGTCTTGCAGCGCCAATCAATATTTATTCTATAAATTTTTTACGTGGAATATTTTTTCCAATAAACTTTTCCAGGACTGATCCAGACACCGTGGATCGATTCAGTAATCAATCACCTGACTTCACGCTCAAGATTTTATTTGCGCCTACCCTGTAGACTGCGCACAGCCAACCTATTGTCGAGGGCTGCGTGTACCTGCCAGCCCTATAAGAACAAGCCAGAAGGATTTTTTATGTCCAGCACCGATCAGCCGGCTACGACCGAGAGCACGCCCGAGAGCGATCTCGTCGCCCCCCCGATCAATGCCGAGCGTCTGCTGCAGCTGATCACCGAGGAATACGAAAGCCTGCCGCGCCAGCTCAAACGCATTGCCAGCTACATGAGCCAGCAAAGCGACCGGATCATGGTCGACCGCATCAGCGACATCGCCCGTGAATGCGAAGTGCATCCGTCGGCCATCGTGCGGTTCTCCCAGCGCTTCGGCTTCAGCGGTTTCAGTGAAATGCAGGCGTTGTTCCGCGAGGCCTACACCCACAAAACCACGCCGGTGCAGAACTACCAGCAGCGCATCCGCAGCATGATCGCCAACAAATCGCAGAAGGCCAGCGGCGGCGACCTGGCACGCGAATGCATCAACGCCACGCTGTCGGGCATCGAGCGGCTGGGCCTGGAACTGGACGATCAGGCGTTCGACAAGGCCGTGGACCTGGTGGTGAACGCCGACAACATCTACGTGGTCGGCGTGCGTCGTTCATTCGCCGTAGCCGATTACCTGGTCTACAACCTGCAGCACACCAACAAGCGCATCCACCTGGTCTCCGGGCTGGGCGGCAGTTACCGCGAACAGATGCGCAGCGTGCGCGCCAACGATCTGGTGATCGCCATCAGCTTCACGCCGTACGGCAAGGAAACCCAGCACTGCCTGCGCATCGCCCAGCTGCATCAGGCGAAAACCCTGATCATCACCGACAGCAACCTCTCGCCCCTGGCCAAGCGGGCCAATACGGTGCTGCTGGTGAATGAGGGCAGCTCGTTCGCCTTCCGTTCGTTGAGTGCGACTTTGTGCCTGTGCCAGGCGCTGTTTATCGCCGTGGCATATCGACTGGAATTGAAGGTGGATGAGATTCACGAGCAGGTGGGGTTTGAGGATTAGGCAAGCAACCTTACCTCGCGGGATGAGTGTGGGCCTGTAATGAACCCGGAACCCCGGTGTGCACCAGCCCACCCTTCTCGATCCAGATCAGGGTTTGCTGATAGGCCCGTTGCAACAGCTGATCGGTCTGACTGAAGTCGAACACCGAAATCCCCAAAGGGCACAGCGGCGCGACCACATGGATGTCGGCCCGTGACGAATACAGCTCAATGTCCCGCACCAGCTGCCCCATGCTCATCAGGTTCAGGGTGTGCAGCGCCAGCGCCACCAGACCGGCCGGCGGGCATGGGCAGGCGCAACCGAACCCGGTTGGCACCACCACGACCCGGGTCGCCCCAAGAGCCACCGCACTGGCGATTGGCGTGTTGCTGGCCACGCCACCATCAACCAACCACTTGTCGCCGATCTGCACGCAAGGAAACACCAACGGGATGGCCGCGCTGGCCAGCAAGGCCTGTTCGGCACTGCCGCTCGATAACAGTTCTTCGGCGCCCGTGAGCAGGTTGGTGGTGACGATGTACAGGGGCAGTTCGGTGTCTTCGATCAACCTGACCGGCAGCGCGCGGCGCACCAAATGCTCCAGCGCCGAAGACTGCAGTAAAAAGCCTCGTCGACGCAGGATTGCGGCCACGGTGTCCATCAGCGAAAACGGGAACACATCCGCCTTGCGCAAGCCTCGCCAGAAGTCCGCCAGCTCGGCGACCCCCTGGGCATTGGGTTTGGCCGCGAAATACGCGCCATTGATGGCGCCGACCGACGCGCCAATTACCAGATCGAAAGCCACACTGGCCTCGACCAGCGCCCGCAACATACCGACCTGAACAGCCCCGAGACTGCCGCCACCGGCCAGGACCAGTGCAGTTTTAACCGCAGACATATCAGGCCTCCTGCTTCAACTCGCCCCCTGGATTAGCAAGCATAGCTGGCGGATGGGCGCCCAACCCGGGCATCAGCCTCGTGTTCAAAAGGATGGTCAAGCCCAAACCTTTGCCGCTAAATTAGCACCCGTCATCGCACCGTTGCTCATCACAAGGAGTTGTACATGAAGCTGATCGGAATGCTGGATTCACCTTACGTTCGACGCGTCGCCATTACCCTGAGATGCCTGGATATCCCGTTCGAACATGCGTCGATTTCGGTGTTCCGGGGGTTCGAAGAATTCCAGCGGATCAACCCGGTGGTGAAGGCTCCGACGTTGGTCTTGGACGACGGCGAAGTGCTGATGGACTCGAACTTGATCATCGAGTATCTGGAGGCGTTGGCCGGTCCTGGCAACAGCTTGTTGCCCGCCGACCTGAATCAGCGCCTGCGTTCATTGCGGCTGATAGGGCTGGCGATGGCGGCCAACGAAAAATCGGTTCAGATCTATTACGAGAGAAACCTGCGACCTGCCGAGAAACAACATGCGCCGTGGCTGGAGCGTGTTCGCGGGCAGTTGCTGGCGGCGTATTCGGAGCTGGAGCGAGAGCTGGTCAGACAGCCGCTGAAAATGGACGGCTCGATCGCTCAGGACGGCATCACCCTCGCCGTCGCCTGGAGTTTCACCCAACTGGTGATTGCCGATCAGGTCGACGTTGAGCAGTTTCCGCTGGTGAGTCGTTTCACCGCGTACGCCGAACAACTCGAAGCGTTCATCTCAACGCCTGCCACGTAGGAGCTGCCGCAGGCTGCGATCTTTTGATCTTCAACGCCCTTCAAAATCGCCAAAAGATCGCAGGCTGCGCCAGCTCCTACGCCGACCGTGTACATCCGAGTGTACGCAATCCCCTGTAGGAGCTGGCGCAGCCTGCGATCTTTTCCGGCCTTACAGCGGCCTCGATCAATAGCGCCACCTCATCAATGCATGAACAAGGCGATCAGAATGATGATCGGGATTGGCACACCGAGGAAAAACAGCAGTAATGAGCGCATGGTCATTCTCCTGGCTTAGCGAGTGAGTGGGAGTGATGTCGACGTGACATAGGCTTCTGTTTCGAGATACACCACGGCATCCCGACGACGACCGCCGAAGGTCGCGGCGAAACTGGCAAAAAACGCACCGCAGAGCAGCGCGACAAACATCCACAGCGAGGTCCAGGCAGCGACTTTTCTGGCGGTGTCGGCGGCCTGTTTGGCAGCGAGTTTCGCGTCATCCACAGCCTTGCGAGCCTTGGCGAACACTTCATCAACCCGGCGTTCGGCATCCGCCTGAGTCAGGTTGGTGCGTTGGGCGACCAATTGCGCCAGGTAAGTCCGATCCTCGGCAGCCAGCTGGCCGTCGTTGCTCAAGGTGCGAACGAAGATCCGCGTCACGCTGCCGCGCACAGCGTCATCGCTGACCGCCGCCGGACGATCGTCACGGAACAGACTGTCGACGAAGTAACCATACTCTTCACCGCCGCTATTGCTTGCGGCACTGCCTGCAGCCTGGGTCATCGCACTGGCAGCACCGGAGGCCACGCTGGCACCGGCCTGCGCACCGCCGCTGACAATACTGCTCACCGAGCCAACCACCAGGGTTGCAGTCACCAGGGTCGCAACGGCCCACGCGAGAAAGCCGTGGGCGGTATCGCGAAAGTACACCTCATCACCGTGCATGTTCGACCACTTCACTCGCAAGCGCCCGGCGATGTAACCGCCCATGCCGGAAGCGACGATTTGCGTGAAGGTCAGCCAGACAATTGTCGAGATGCCCAAGCCCTTGGCGCTGATGCCGCTACCGGCCCACGGCGACACCGCTGAGAATCCAAGACCGAAACCGAGCAATACCAGAATCAACGACAACGCTGCGGCACCCGCCGCCCCAGCGAATATCGCCCCCCAGGAAACGCCTGAGAGCGTGCTCGACTCGTCCACTGCTGTGAGATAAGTATCAGAGGATCTATTCATTGTTGTTGTGCTCCCGGCATGAAAGGTGGTGTTACAACTCTCGAAAGAAGAACTGCAGTCACCGTGCCAGCCGCAAACTTCTAATAAACAGTTTCACTTCAATGAGTTAGATATTTTTTCAGATAACCGGACCATGCAATTTGCAATAGCAGCGCACTATCAGCGGGTTTTCTGCATTAAGGCACAACTCAACCCGAGCCTGCTTCTCAACGTCTAACCTTTTCCCAACATGAAAGTTTTTTTAGAAAGCCCACCCGCTTTTCTGGGCAAAATGCCGCCCTGCGTCATGAATTCTTTATTCCGGTACCCCCTATGACCCGCATATTGACCATCGAAGACGACGCCATAACGGCCCGGGAGATCGTCGCCGAGCTGAGCAGCCACGGCCTGGAAGTGGACTGGGTCGACAATGGCCGCGAGGGTCTTGCGCGGGCGGTGAGTGGTGATTACAACCTGATCACTCTCGATCGCATGCTCCCCGAGCTTGACGGCCTGACCATTGTCACCACGCTGCGGACTCTTGGCGTGTCCACGCCGATTCTGATGATCAGCGCCCTTTCCGATGTCGACGAGCGAGTGCGTGGCCTGCGCGCTGGTGGTGACGACTACCTGACCAAACCCTTCGCCTCGGATGAAATGGCCGCACGAGTCGAAGTGCTGCTGCGGCGCCAGAACCCGGTCAAGGCGTTTGAAACCACGCTGCGAGTGGCCGATCTGGAGCTGAACCTGATCAGCCACGAAGCGACTCGCGCCGGGCAATTACTGAACCTGCTGCCCACCGAGTACAAGCTGCTGGAGTTTCTGATGCGCAACACCGGACAGATTCTGTCGCGGATGATGATTTTCGAGGAGGTCTGGGGGTATCACTTTGACCCGGGCACCAACCTGATCGACGTGCACATCGGCCGCTTGCGCAAGAAGGTCGACCCACCGGGCCTGACGTCACTGATTCGGACCGTGCGAGGCTCGGGTTATGTCATTGCTGAACCCCTCTAAGGGCTGGAGCTCCTCCACCAGTCGACTGCTGGCGCTGTACAGCTCGCTGTTCGTGGCCTGGAGCTGCATCCTGATGGGCGGGCTCTACTATGAGGTTTCCGGCTATCTGGACAACCTCGCCAAGCACTCGCTGATGCAGCGTCAGCACCTGTTTTCACACTTTCAAGGCGATCAACTGGTGGAAGCACTGACCACCAGCATGAACTACGACATCCGCGGCATCGACGCGTTTGGATTGTTCGATGAGCAGCGCCGACACCTCAGTGGGCCAATCATCGAGATTCCGGCGGACCTGCCGCTGGACGCCAGGATCCATGCGCTGAGCGACTGCTTCGCCTCCGACACTCCCGACTTGCCGCGCGACAGCTGCGACGCGGTGGCGACCCACACCCAGGACGGCCGCTGGCTGATTCTGGTGCGCGACAACGGCTCGTTGTTTGCCGTCACACGGATCATTCTGCATGCGCTGTTCTGGGGTGTTTCCTTAACCATCATTCCCGGTATCGCGGGTTGGTATTTGCTGCGCAGGCGCCCGCTGCGGCGAATTCGAAGTATCCAGGCCAGCGCCGAAGCCATCGTCGCCGGTGATTTGACCCACCGTTTGCCGCTGTCCAATCGTCGAGACGAGCTGGACATGCTGGCCGCCATCGTCAACGCCATGCTCGACCGCATCGAACGGCTGATGAACGAGGTCAAGGGCGTGTGCGACAACATCGCCCATGACCTGCGCACACCGTTGACCCGATTGCGAGCGCAGCTGTATCGGATTCAACAGCAGACCGCCGAGGGCTCGCCTGAAGCCTTGCAAATGGATCACGTGATTGCCGAGACCGACACCTTGATGGCGCGTTTTCGCGGGCTGTTACGGATTTCCGAACTGGAAGATCATCAGCGTCGTTCGGGGTTTGTGCTGCTCGATCCGCTGCCCTTGCTCAATGAGCTGCACGACTTCTACCTGCCGCTGGCCGAGGAAGGCCAACTGACACTGAGCCTGCAAGTACCGGACGCGCTGCCCAGCCTGACCGGCGACCGGGCGTTGTTGTTCGAGGCGCTGGCCAATCTGTTGAGTAACTCGATCAAATTCACCCCACCCGGCGGCGAAGTCATTTTGCGCGCGGTCTTTGATGCCGGCAGTACGCGCATCGAAGTGCTCGACTCCGGCCCCGGAATCCCACCGGACAAACGCGCCGCCGTGTTCCAGCGCTTTTATCGCGTGGATGACAGCGGCCAGCACGGTGGGTTTGGGTTGGGGTTATCGATCGTTGCGGCAATCGCCAATCTGCATGGGTTCAAGCTTGAAGTAGGTAGCAGCGAGCTCGGAGGCGCCCGGTTGGTGCTTGATTGCAGGCCGAGCCTCATTCCGTAGGGCTGATCGACTGATCGTTCCCACGCTCTGCGTGGGCATGCATCCCGTGACGCTCTGCGTCACAGCCGAAGGCGATTGCTGCGCGTCCATGGCGGCATTCCTTTGCTGCGCATGGGAACGATCTACGACTTCAGATTCCCTCGATTCAATCCGGGTAATTGGCCCGCAACGCCTCCAGCCCCTCGCGGTAGATGCCGGTAAACAACTCCACCGCGGCCTCGTCGCTCACGCCGACCGGTGTGAAACGGCCCGACCAGGTGACGCGCGAGGTCTGCCCGCTTTCCAGGTTTTCGACGCGCAATGTGGCCAGGTAATCGGTGACTGGAAACGGTGCCTGACTGATCGAATAGCTGTAGGAACGCGCCGCATTGTCGAAGGCCTCAAGGCGCTCGACGATCACCAGGCCGTCCACCGTTTGTAGGCTGCGCACGCGGCCGCCATCGCTGAGTTCGCTTTTCGAGATGAAGGGCAACCAGTCCGGCAACGAATTGAAGCCGCCAATCAATCGCCAGACCTGTTCGGCCGAGGCCGGGATATCAATGAATGCCGAGGCGTTAGCCATGAAACGTTCTCCAGAAAATTAACAGGTAATAAAAGCTTCAGATCGCCATGCTGTCGACCACACCACCATCGACCCGTAACGCAGCCCCCGTAGTGGCCGAGGACAATGGTGAGGCGATATAGGCCACAAGGTGGGCGACCTCCTCTACCTCAGCCGCACGCTGGATAATCGATGTCGGCCGCGCCTTGCGCACAAATTCATCGGCTTCCTCACGGGCGCTGCGCCCGGATTTCTCGGTGGCGTCCTTGAGCATGTGCTCCAGGCCATCGGTGAAAGTCGGCCCGGGCAAGACCGCATTGACCGTGACCCCGGTTCCCGCCAGACGCTTGGCCAGACCGTGGGAAACCGCCAGGTTGGCGCTCTTGGTGACGCCGTAGTTGATCATATCTCCCGGCGTGGCGATGCCCGACTCGGAGGACAGGAAGATCACCCGCCCCCAACCCTGGCCGACCATGTCCGGCACGTAATGCCGCGCCAGGCGAACCCCGGAGATCACATTGACCTCGTAGAAACGCGCCCATTCGCTGTCCGGGGCGTCGAAAAAATCGACGTCGTTGAAGATCCCCAGATTGTTGACCAGAATGTCAGCCCGCAGTTCTGCAGCGAACAGCCGCTCGGCGCCTTCGGCCGTGCCCAGATCGGCGACCAGTCCGCGCAAATTGGCGTCAGGCAGGCGCTGACGAATATCCGCCAAAGCCTGCTCGACTTTGCCTGACTCGCGACCGATCACCACCACCGTGGCACCTGATTCGGCCAACGCCTTGCTGATGCCCAGGCCAATGCCAGCGGTGCTGCCGCTGACAATAGCGAGTTTTCCAGTCAAATCGATTTTCATATTGGGTTCCTGTTCTTAAGCAATCGGCAAAGGGGCGCGAGCAGAAATCAGATTGGCCTCGCGCAGTGCTTGCCAGAAGGCAGCCGGAGTTTTCGCCGACAGCGCGGTAACGTCTTCAGCGATCCGGCCCGGACGACTCGAGCCAGGAATACGACAATCTCGACCTTGCGCGCCAATGCCGCATCCATCAAGCGTTGCAGGCCGCGATCATGGTCCAGCAGAGTGTAGCGACCCGCCAGCAAAAAACCGTCAGGTTGGGCATCGCGAGGATCCAGAAAGGTTTGAGCCGCAACGCACCACCCGGCGTGGTACTGCGGGAAGTGCCGTGGATTTCGTTTACCACGCCATTATGGGCGGCCTGGCATCGGATCAATCTGCGACCGCTGGTGGAAACCTTCAGGAAAGTGCTGACCGAACCTGGGACGGCGGTATCAGGGTAATCAGTACCGTCACTGAGTGACACACACTGTCGAGGTCCGGGTGCTGGTGGTCTGCCCCTCCTGCGTTGCAACGCCTTTGACTTCAGTGCTTTCGGTGGTCTGGCACCCTTTCGAGACCGGGGCCGGGATTGCAACCGCGGGCTCGGCGTCAGGCGGCGCCTGTTGCTCCTTTTGCTCGATGGGTTTGTTGGCGGATTGAACCGGGGGGCTGGCACAGCCTCCCAGCATGGCGGCGGCGCAAAGACCGAGCAGAAACGGCGCGAGAGCAGATCCAAGACGGGTTTGCATGGTGATACCTGCGATGGGTTTCGAGCTGGATTAAGCGGCGTCAGCAAGGCACCGCCTGCCTGCGGGTCCGTCGCATCAGAAACTATCCCTGGTACTTCTTATAGTTCAGCCATCAGGCAATGCCAGTCGGTTACATCTGTCTATCTGCAAGGTCCACGTCTATTCGCCCACCCCAGAGCGTCCCAGACTATTGCTCTGCAATTCGTAACGCAGCTCTTCGATCAGCGCCTCGACATCGTCTACCGTGGCGAGCTTTTCCAGACGCAGGCCAGTGACCACCAAATCGACCCGGCCACTGGCAGCATCGTAAAGGCGCACGGTCAACGACGGTCCGGGACACAGGCCGCAGTCGCAGCTCAGCGGCAGAAAACTCTGTTCGAGATAACCGCGCAATCGCGATGGAGAAATCACCCGGGTGTGCCCGGGGCTTTGCCGGCGGCTTTATCGACCGCACCGTTGACCTGTTCGCTGCGCATGTGGCGTTCCTTTACCGGCTTTGAAGGGATCGCGGCACGCGCCCCAAAGGTCTGTGCCGCACCCTCAAAGAGTAAAAAACGCCACTACCCGACAGAAGCTGAATTTGCACTGGTTTACCTGGTGCATTTGCACCTTATTGCTCGCCCTTTATGCGCCGCTCTCCGGCGAACAGACCGCGCTCACGGGCCCAGACGATCGCCTCGCTGCGGCTGTGCACGTCGAGCTTTGAATACACCGTCGCCACATGATTGCGCACGGTATTGGGTGCAAGCGTCAGGCGTGCGGCGATTTCCTTGTCCGCCAGGCCCTCGCAGATCAGCCTCAGCACGTCCCGTTCGCGGGTCGTCAGGTCAGCAAACGAAATGCTCGGTAGCTGCGGGGAATTGACGCTTTTCACATTGGCAAGTTTTTCGATCAGGGTCCGGCTGAACCAGGACGCGTCCTTCATCACCTCTTCAATGGCCGCGACCAGCTCCAGCTCAGTACGTTTGCGCTCGGTGATGTTCATCAGCACCAGCAAATAGCACGGCGAGTCCTGAATGCTGACCGTGTCGGCCGAGACCACGCAGTCGATCACCCCGGCGCCTTTTTTGCGTACCTTCAGGTCCACGCCATCCAGGCTTCCGGTGTTCTCCAGCGCCGCAAACAAGTGGGCACAGGCGTCCTTGCCGTCGATAAAATCAATGGCTTCGACCGACTTGCCGAGCACCTCTTCAGCCGTGTAACCGGTGGTGGTCAGGAAGGCTTCATTGACGTCGACCACGTGCTGACTCTGGGCGTTGCACACCAGGATCGGCACCGGCGTCAGGCGAAAAGACTTGGCGAAGCGCTCTTCACTCTGACGTAACGCCACCTCAGCCTTACGCCGCGGCTCCAGATCCATAAAGGAAAACAACATGCAGCCTTCCTCGTTGATATCCAGCGGCTGCCCGGCGACGATCACCAGTTTGCTGCCACCCTCCGGTAAACGCAGGTCGGCCTGCATCTGCGGAATCGTCGCGCCCTGGTTCAGACGCTCAATGGCCAGGTCCTTGCGATCCGCCTCTTCCAGCACGTCCAGCTCATACACCGAACGTCCGATGACCTGATCACGGGTATAGCCAGTCATTTCCAGAAAGCCCTGATTGACCTTGATATAGCGCAGATCGCTCAGGCGACAGATCACCGCCGGTGCCGGGTTGGCACTGAAGGCTTTTTCGAAGCGCTGCTCGGCACTGGCCCAATCGGTGGCATCGGCGAGAATCAGCACCAACGATTCCGGCTCACCGGCGCGGTCGGTGAGAATCATGCTGCGGATGCGATGGACCCAGATCCGCTCTTCGTCGGCGCGGTGAGTGACCTCGACCACCACATCGCTGAAGGTTTCGCCATTGGCGACCCGGCTGATCGGGTAACTGTCTGCAAGCACGGGATGGTTGTTGCGATAGCGCAAGGCAAAGCGTTCGGCATATTCCTGCGCATTGGCGCCTAGCCCACTGAGCTGACTGACGCCGTGCATGGCCAGCGCAGCTTCATTGGCCCAGAGAATGGTCTGGTCGACTTCGATCAGAATCACACCGTCGGACAGTCCAGAGATGATCTGTTGCAACTGACGACGATTGGTTTCGGTGGCTAGGACGTCCTGGCTCATTGGCGCTCCAGAAAAATGCCGCACGGCCCACAGACGCGAAATGCGCAATGCAGGCGGGACAACATTACGACCACAGCGGCCCGGCATAGTGCAGCTGATCGGCAGTTGCCGAAACCCTGCCGAGGCATACACTGAATAGAAGGTGGCGGCCTTGCCGGAGCCGCGCCAGGAGGTGTGTGATGCGCGCGAAAGGCGCTGGTACCGCGATCCTGTTGATAGGCATGAGCAGCTTGGCACAACCGCTCGCCGCAGCGACTTCGGTCGAGGTCAGCTTCAAGAATCCCGAATCTTTCAGTGATGCCAGCCTGGACACTTCAGGCTATGGGCGTGGTGCCGACGATTTCGTCATGAAAGCATTACGCGGTTATTTCGAACAACTTGGTCAGCGCTATCTGCCATCCGGGCAAGTGCTGCAGATCGAAGTGCGCAACATTGACCTGGCCGGTCAGTATGAGCCCTGGCACCTCAATTACAGCCATGTGCGCGTTATGCGTGACATCACCTGGCCGTCCATTGAACTGCATTACGTGCTCAAACAGAACGACCAGACAATCCGCCAGGCCGATGCCCATCTGAGCGACAAGTTCTATCTGGAGCGTCCCGGCCGGGCCACCCACAGTGACCGGCTCTACGCCGAAAAAGCCATGATCGCCGACTGGTTCCGCACCCAGTTCAAACAGCCAGCGTCTTAGCGGTCGAAACGAATAATACCTACCCTGCTCACCCTGGAGCCCTGCAATGATCAAGCCTCTGTTCGCAGTCCTTACCGTACTGGTATCGCTGGCCGGCTGTAGCTCCCCGCAAGAACAGATTTACCGAGACCAGCCACTGGTCGCCCGTGTCAGCGATGGCATGAGCAAACAGCAGGTTCTCGACATCGGCGGCCCACCGGCATCGGTGAGCAAACGCACGGAAAACCCCGGCTCCTGTCTCGATTACCAGCTCACTCATGGCGGCCAGCAACAGCCCTACCATGTCAGCCTTGATGCAGCCAATAAGGTGGACCACAAAGGCTTTATCAGCTGCGCCGGTTGGGAAGACGTGGAGCACGCGGCTAAAGAACCCCCACAGCATGGCGGGGGCTATTAGCCAAACATCGAGCCTGCGGATCTACCGTTGAAATACAAAAACGCCCGATGCGATGCATCGAGCGTTTTGAGCAGCTCATCTGGAAGTATCAGCCTGTTTCAGAACTGGACAACTAGCCGTGAGAGGGGCCGGGCCAACCTCACATCGGTTACATCGCCGTGCGAAAAATCTCCTCGATCTCATCCTGGTTGGCTGGACGCGGGTTGGTAAAGCCGCAGGCATCCTTCATGGCGTTGGCGGCCAGGATCGGGATGTCGTCAGCCTTGGCGCCCAACTCGGCCAAGCCGCCAGGAATACCAATATCCGAAGACAGTTTACGAATGGCGGCGATGGCCGCAGCGGCGCCTTTTTCCGCATCCAGACGCTGGGTATCGATGCCCATGGCGGTGGCGACGTCTTTCAGACGAGCCGGGCAAATGCTGGCGTTGAAGCTTTCGACATGGGGCAGCAGGATCGCGTTGCAGACACCGTGTGGCAGGTCGTAGAAGCCCCCGAGCTGATGCGCCATGGCGTGGACATAACCCAGCGAAGCGTTATTGAAGGCCATGCCGGCCAGAAACTGCGCGTAGGCCATATTCTCCCGGGCAGTCATGTCACCACCGTTGGCCACAGCGTTACGCAGGTTGGCCGAGATCAACTCCACAGCCTTGAGGGCACAGGCATCGGTGATCGGCGTTGCTGCAGTGGACACGTAGGCTTCGATAGCGTGGGTCAGCGCGTCCATACCGGTGGCAGCGGTCAGGCCTTTGGGCATGGCGGCCATCAGCGAAGGGTCATTGACCGACAACAACGGGGTGACGTTGCGGTCGACGATGGCCATTTTTACATGACGGGTCTCGTCGGTGATGATGCAGAAGCGGGTCATCTCACTCGCCGTACCGGCGGTGGTGTTGATGGCGATCAGGGGCATTTGTGGCTTGGCGGACTGATCCACGCCTTCGTATTCGCTGATGTGACCGCCGTTGGCGGCGCACAAGGCAATGCCCTTGGCGCAGTCATGAGGCGAACCACCGCCCAGGGAAATAATGAAATCACAGTCACTGCGATTGAGCAGCTCAAGGCCTTTCTCGACATTGCTGACCGTCGGGTTGGGCTTGGCGCCGTCGAAGAGCGTGGAGTTGATGTCCTGTTCGGCCAGAAGTTTGGCTACTTTATCGGCCACGCCGGCTTTGGCCAGGCCTGCGTCAGTGACGATCAAGGCTTTACGGAAACCATATTTGCGGATGGCGACCATGGCTTCGTCAAGACTGCCAATGCCCATCATGTTCACGGATGGAATGAAGAAAGTGCTGCTCATGACTAATCCTCTTTTATTCTGGAATAACGTAGAAGTTGGGGGAAGGCTTCTACTCATAACGCAGGCAGTGAGGCTTGTATGATTGTCATCCGTGACAACGCTCGGCGGGGTCGTGTGCTGCATCACGTGTTCAGGTGAACCGTCTTGAGATGCAGAGATTGGCAGGGCCATCGCTACCGGTATTGTTTGATCCTGGGATTGAGCCTAAAGCAACGACGCAAAACCTGAATGGTCCTTTAGGTTTCACTGGCTCCTCCTTTAGTAGTGCGTTCCCGAGCGCTACGGGGAGGTAATCGACGCTCGGGGCATCACCGGGCGGGTGGTGATGGGGGGCTGAGGACGCAAAACCAATCCTTCACCTGCCACTCAACGTCGCTTGCGCAATACCGGACTCATAATTAAAAGCAATTAACTTGATTGCCAATTGCACACGGTGGACGCGACTTCTTTACATCGCCCCTGACACACCTCTGAATTTAAAACTTGATCATTAGAAACACTATTGCCGTCAATAAACTTACGGTCCCCACACCCACATATACGGAGCACCTGCAAACACATGATAAAATGGCATTAATCAAATACACCCGCTCGCAAAAAACAAAACCCAATCGCGAAACCCATAGAAATTCAAGCATTGAATAGCCAATGATTCTATGGGCAAAATTTATTGCCTGCTATGTTGATAAGGGACTCAGCAGTGGCAACAAAAGGCCACCGCCTGGTTCGATAAACCTTCTGCTTCAACCTAACTGAAATGGAGTTCGAAATGAGCCAACAAATCGTAGTTTATATTGAAGAAGAACAACTAAAAGCACAAAAAGACAACAAGTACAGCCTCTACCTAGCGAAGAAAGTCAACAGTAATTTTACCGTGATATGGAAATCAAAAGGCCCCGTGGCCACCGTCGGCAACCCAAGTTATCAATACCGAAATACGTTTGATATTACGACGCCCTCCTTCATGGTTAACTATACAAACGACCCCGTGCAAGAAGGCGCTGTCACTTTCACCTCAGGCGGGAGAAGCCTGGCAATCAGCACGGGGCAGACTACAACCCTGGATGCAAATGGCATATTCACGCCTGCGAGAAACGGTGGGGTCTCGAGCGACGTTTTAATCAATAACCTATTACAAGCTAATCCGCATGAGATATTGCAGGATGCCTCCGGAAACAATATTTGGGTGAACCGCGAAAGCGGTATGAATATTGGGACCGCCACACTCACTCCCAAAAGTGAATACCAACTGTGGTTCGGCAATATCCAGGTGACAGGCTCATTAATTGCCAGCAACTTATCTAAACTGATAGTCGTGTCTATGCTCGATGGACAAACCAAGACCGTCACCTATGACAACAGTGGCAACTGGGTAACTGGCGCGCCCGCCAACCCTCTGTCAGAAAAAGAAGTAGCCGCGCTCCACGCCAGGGTCGCCAAAGCTTTAGGAGAGCCAGCATAAGCCCGTAAAATTCAGTCTCTGCCATCAAGGGTGAAACGGCGAAACACTGGCCAATAAAAACCCCGTAGATCATCGATCTATGGGGTTTTTATTGATGGAGGCCTCAATCCTTGCCCAACAGAACACACTAAAAAATCGCGCTCCACATAGCCAATGATTCTATATAGGCAAAAATACTCCATGCTATGTTTATACAAATTAACGCATTACAAAGTAAAATTTCATGATGTGCCACCCCCATGAGCCTGACACATCTCAAGCGTTGATTTAATTGAAAGGGAATTCAGCCATGGGCAACCAGCAAATTGTAGCTTACATTGAAGAAGATCAGCTGATCGCACAAAAAACCAACAACTACAGCCTCTATCTGGCCAAAAAAGTCAATAACGACTTCACCGTCATATGGATATCAAAAGGTCCTAAAGCCACTGCGGGCCAACCCAGTTATCAATACAAAAATACTGTTGATATTTCAACCCTCTCTTTCATGGTCAACTTTACAAACGATCCCGTGCAAGAAGGCGATATCACCTTTACCTCCGGTGGAAAAAACCTGCCCATCAACACGGGTCAAATGACGACGCTGACTGAAAATGGTGTATTCACACCGGCAAAGAATGGCGGCCAGCCGGGAGATATTTTAATTAACAATCAATTAGAAGCCCATCCTCGTGAAATAGTACTGGACTCCAAAGGATGCTGCATCTGGGTGGATTGTGCAGGCGGTATGAATATTGGCGCGTCCACCATGACGCCAAAGAACGAGTTCCAATTATGGTTCGGACCTTTTCAACTGATGGGCTCGTTAATTCCCAAGGGCGTATCCAACTCGATAATCGTGGCGGTGAACGATGGAGAAAGCAAGACCGTCACCTATAACAACAGTGGTGTTTGGGTACTGGGTGAACCGGCTAATCTCTTGACAGACATAGAAGTAGAGGCACTCCACGCCAGGGTAGCCAAAGCGGTAGCACTGTCCGTATAAATCCGTACTTTCAGTGCCCGCATTCTTCAATGAAAGATTGCTCGACACCTTCCATTATGGTGCGCTGCGTATGTTCGCCTATCGAACAGGAGGCACACGAATTTCTCCTGACCGACATTGATTTTTGACGCCCTTGCCGCAGGCCCCGAATGCCAGGTCTTTCCCCATGCAAACACGAACCTCCGACAGTTCAGGCCCATTACAGATAATCGCAATGCCATTGGCGGGTATGCCTGGATTGCTCTGCCGGAACAGTCGCGCAATCTCCTGAGCTTCGAAGTAAGACGTAGCACTGAAGGGCTGCAGTTGCTCCGGGATCCGGACAGCGCCCACGGCCTTGTCTGCTGTGTCCAGATAACCCGAGGCCCCAAGACCGCTACAGGTGCCATGCGTTGTCCATTCATGCTCAAGCAGCCTCGGCGTCACAAACAACGTCAGCCCCCTCGCCCGCTCAGCGGGTGACAAAGGAACCCGCGGAGAACAAGACTGCGGCCAGCCGCCATTGGCGTACTGAGGCCAGAGACCGTGGAGTACAAAGCCGTAGCCTTTTCCCGAGCATTGTTCATTTTCGCGATGCGTCAGGCAAAACGTGGGTGACCAGGACAACGTCAGAAGATAGTAGTCAAAGACCCCCGCAACCGAATCGCCCCGCTGCTTGTCGTTTCGTGCCTCTCGGGCATCGCTCATGCCAACGCTGAAAATCGTCAGCGCAATGAGCGCTCCCAGTACCGATAGTCTTCTCATTTACCCTCTCCTTGGGGACCGGATCATCCTGACACCCCCTTCTTGTTGCTGGACAGTCAAGACCACAAACGCCCTTGTCACACGGAGGTTTCAACAACCTGACTCAGAAGCACCTGTTCCAGGATGGCAAAGAACGATTTGATGTGGGCCTGTTTCAATGCTTGAGGCCGGGTCACCAGATAGACCTCCATATCGGGGAGTTGGAGATCCGGGAACAACGCTATCAGGTCCTTCGCCAGAATACGGGGCAGCACCGCAACGCCCATACCTCGCCTCACCGCTTCGATCTGTGCCGCGAACGAGTTCACCCTGATCTGCGCGCGCTCAAGACCCGCGGCCTTTGCCGCACGCATTTGCGGCAACATGTCCAGCGGAGGGAGCAAGGCGATATTGACCGCAGTGGCCGGCGTCACCCCTGGAAACCGCTTCAAATAGCCTGCATCGGCAAAGACACCGTAGGCGAGCTTGCCCATGGGTCGATAAACCAGCGACGGCTCACCCAGATGAGCGGTGCGGATAGCAATGTCTGCCACTCCGCGGACAATCTTGTGAAAGTCGGCGGTTACCAGCAACTCCACCGAACAACGCGGATGAAGGGAGGTAAAGCGACTCGCAGCTTCCAGCACGCAAGACGAAAACCCTTCTCCAACACTGACCAGGACACTGCCGCACAGTTCCGTTTGTAGCCCGGTCATGCCGGCAACGGTTTGACGCCTCAAGCCCTCCTCCGCAGCCAGGGCAACTTCAACGAGAGATTGACCCCGTGCGGTCAACCAGCATCCTTCAACTCCCCGCTCGACGAGTGGCTCGCCAAGCGCGCCCTCAAGTTGGGTCAACCGTCGGGACACCGTAGACGCAGCGATACCCAGCAATTGGCCGGCCTGAAGAAAGCTGCCACGCCGCGAGACTGCCAACAGCAGTCGAAGATCGTCCCAATTTGCCTGCACCGTCATGCTTCCTGTCGTCCCTGCTTTGCACATTTGCAAAACCATTATGCAGTAGTCGCTGTTTTTCGGGAGCGGCACCAACGGTATATCTACACGCCTTCGAAACGAATGGAATGGACTGTATGACTACTGGCCCCAACGATTATGCGAAACGCGCCGCCAGCGCCTTCAATCGCCGTGATCTGGAGGCGCTGCTCGCGCTGGTTTCCGAAGACTTCATCTACCTCGATGGCATGGGGATGCAAACCGGTCGCGAGGCCATGCACAAACGAGAGGCCGCATTGCTTGAAGCGCTCCCCGATGCCCAGGTGATCTTGAGCCCATTTGCGGTCTGTGACGATCGTTTGGCGCTGACCGCCTTCCTGACCGGCACCTTCACCGCACCCTTGGTGCTGTCGGACCGGGTGATTCCACCCCATGGACGCCACATCGCCGTGCACTACGCCGCCCACTTCACCTTCAGAGACGGGTTGGCTATACGTGAAGAGGCCTTCTTCGACAGTGCGGTGTTGATGCCATTAGCCGATCCGAGTGAGGGCTGAACATGCACAACGCATTCGTCACTGGCGCAACCGGCTTGTTGGGCAACAACCTGGTGCGTGAATTGGTCGCTCGTGGCTGCCAGGTCAAAGCCCTGGTCCGTTCAAGAGCCAAAGGTGAACAGCAGTTCAACAATCTGCCGGGTGTGGAACTGGTCGTTGGAGACATGGCCGATGTCGACGCATTCGCCCCGGCGCTGCAAGGCTGCGATACGGTGTTTCACACTGCGGCGTTCTTTCGCGACAACTACAAGGGCGGCAGCCACTGGAAGGAACTCGAAAAAATTAACGTGGCGGGTACGCGGCGCTTGCTTAACCAGGCCTACCGCGCCGGTATCCGACGTTTCATCCATACGTCTTCCATTGCCGTGCTCGACGGCGCACCTGGCACCTCAATCGATGAGACGTGCCTGCGGGCCGACGCCGACGCGGATGACTACTACCGCAGCAAGATCCTCGCCGACCGTGTCGTGTTGTCGTTCCTGGAAGTTCATCCCGACATGCATGCCTGCATGGTCCTGCCTGGCTGGATGTGGGGCCCTGCCGACATTGGCCCGACCTCCTCGGGACAGTTGGTTAACGATGTCGTGCACGGCAAACTGCCCGGACTGATCCCCGGTAGTTTTTCCATTGTCGATGCCCGCGATGTGGCGTTGGCACAAATTGCCGCCGTCAAACATGGGCGACGTGGCGAGCGCTATCTGGCCGCGGGCCGGCACATGACGATGCGAGAGTTGGTCCCCCTGCTCGGCCGGATAGCGGGCGTCAAGACGCCGGTACGACAACTGCCACTCCCACTGCTGTACGCCCTGGCTGCCACGCAGGAGATCTATGCGCGTCTTACCGGCAAGCCCATTCTGCTGAGCATGGCCACGGTGCGACTGATGGTGCGGGAGGCCGATCGCACCCACTTCAACCACTGCAAGAGTGAACAAGAGCTTGGCCTACGGTTCCGAAGTCTAGAGCAAACCATTGCCGATACGGTGGCTTGGTACCGCGATCACGACTGGTTTGAAAACCACCCCGCGCCACCGTCTGAGGCAAAGCAGGCATAAGTCATAGCTGGAGTCAGACCTCGACCCTGCGCAAACCGTCAACGCGCCCGATACCCATAGTCGTAACGCCAGCAGCAACGGTGCGGATGACCATAGAAAACGCAACCATTCAAGGTCAGCAACAAAGCAACGCAGGCGATCAATCTGAAGCGGCGGGACATGGTCAACTCCTCGTGAGTCAATGGCGACGGTCCGTCGGCACACACCCTCTGTGTGCTGACGGTTACTCATTGAACGTGGCACCACCGAACATCCGTCGCTGCCTGACGATATTTTCGTGAACCACAGGCGACGCGCAGCCTGCCATGAAAAAAGATTCATTTTCTCGCGACGGATTTTTTCCCCTTTCAACGTTCAACTCATTAGCTGCATTCACTTTCGGATGCAGGCCTGAAGGAGTTGTCATGAGACGTGTGCACCCCCTGGTCAAGTTACGGCATGTTCTGCTCGTTCCGTTGGCGCTGGCAGCGCTGGCGAGTACGCCCGTCTTTGCTCAGACCGAGATCATCATCCGCCAGGCACCGCCGCCCATGCGTGTGGAGATGGTGCCCGTGGCACACCCCGGTTATGCCTGGGATCGTGGCCACTGGCGCTGGGAAGGCCGTGGCTACGCCTGGGTGCCCGGTCATTGGCAGCCGGTGATGCACGGTGCACGCTGGAAGCCGGGGCACTGGCAGGCACGCGGGCCGAACTGGTACTGGATCGAAGGGCACTGGGTACGCTAAACCCATGAGTGGACCTGTATTGGGGCGTGCCTTGGCCGCCCCTTTCCGCGCCCGCCCGGACACAGCTGATACCCGTCACCGGACCGAGACTTGCCCCTTTGAACGAAACTGATCCGGACGTCGAGTTGTTGGCCCGCATCGGCAACAACGAAGCAGAGGCCGTTAACGAGATGGTGTCGCGCAAGTTGCCCCGTCTGCTGGCGCTCGCCAGTCGCTTACTCGGCGACGCCGATGAAGCCAGAGACGTGGCCCAGGAAAGCTTCCTGCGTATATGGAAACAGGCCGCGCACTGGCGCAGCGGACAGGCACGGTTTGATACCTGGTTGCATCGGGTCGCGCTGAATCTCTGCTACGACCGGCTGCGCAAGCGCAAGGAGCAGCCTTTGCCGGACAGCGATGAGCTGACCGAACCCGTGGACACCGCACCGTTACCGGAGGAGCAGCTGGAAGCGAGCTCACGGAGCGAACACATGGCCGCCGCGCTTGCCTCGCTGCCCGAACGCCAACGCGAAGCTATCGTGCTCCAGTACTACCAGGAACTGTCGAACATCGAGGCGGCGGCGCTGATGAACATTACTGTCGATGCACTGGAAAGCCTGCTTTCACGGGCACGACGCAACCTGCGCAACCACCTCGCCGAATCACACGGCGACGCTGTCCTAAGGAGGGGAAACCGATGACGCTCGAACGGTTCAGTCATTTAGCCAACGTCTACGGCGCTGACCTGCAGCGCTGGCCATCCACCGAGCGGGCCGCGGCCCAGGTCTTGCTCGCCGGCGGCGACGCCGAGGTACTCAAGGTCCTGCACCAGGCCCGCTGGCTCGACAACATACTCGACAGCCACCCGGTGGCCGCACCGACACCGGACCTTGTCCGACGCATCGTTGCGTCTGCGCCGCTTGCCGCGCCGCCATCGTTCTGGACGCGGCATGCCCGCTGGCTATCACGCGCCGGGTTCGTCGGCGCGGGACTGGCGGGCATTGCCGCGGGCATGCTGGTGGTTTCATTGGACCTGCCGCTGACGACCTCGCCCGATGCCCTACCCAGCATCTTTGAGCAGAGCGATGCCGATATCGTCCTGAGTATCAATGCCGAGGAGATTGACCAGTGACCCAGCCATCCAAGCATTTCAAGGCCCTGCTGGCGGTGTCGCTGGTGCTCAATGTGTTCCTGATAGGCGGTGTGGTCGGCGGCCTCTATCAATGGCATAGCCAGGCCAAACCCGCCTTGGCGATGCCTCAACATGGCTTGCACCAGGCAATGGCGCAGCTGCCCCCCGCCAAACGCCACCAGCTGCGCCAGTTGCTGCGCCAGACCCGCACCGAAAACCAGTCGCTGATCCTCGCCAGCCGCCAGGCCCGCCTCGACGTGATCCGCCAATTGCAGGCACCGACCCTGGATCGTACCGCTCTGGACAGCGATCTGAGTAAAGCCCGTGAGGCTGATATCACGCTGCGAGCCAAAGTCGACGCCAACCTTGCGGACTTCGCCGCCACGTTGCCGGCGGATGAGCGGCAAACCCTCGCCGATTCCCTATACGAGCGTGGTAAGGCAAAGGCCAGCGAGGCGAACAAAAACTAGCCGGCAGCGACGGATTTTTCACGCTTCTGCGCGGCGTTTAGAGGGCTAGGGAAGTGGACTCTCGAAGATCAAGAGCGGACCACTGAACCTGTGACCGGTAGATTTCCCAGCAGGTTGAGTCCCGTGGTCTTCACAAAAGTCTCATAGTCCATTGGCCTCTCAATACGGGTCTCCGCGTTGGGTAGCACATAGGCCCAGGCCCGCTTGGACGAAGCGTCGTAGACCAGTTTGAACAGGCGGGTAGGTACCCAGACCTTGTTGTCGCCAATGGTGGTATGGCCAGCGTCAAAGAGCGGGCCGGTAAAGACAAAGACATTGCCATCGGCTCGCATCGCAAACTTTCTGACATCAGACTCGACCTTGCTCCAGATCTTCCGGTTATTGGTTGGGTCTTGCGGCACCATGTTCGACAGCGCAAAGGACTGGGCCATTGCATGCGGATTCGGTGCGTCTGCTGCCGGGGACTGATGGCCACGATCCACTGCCGGATGTTGGCCACGGTAGTCGCTCAACTCTGCCCGCCCGCTCTTGGGAATGCGTGGGTCCGGATAGAACTGATTGGTTCGCTCCTCACCCTTGGCATCCTGTAGCTGGGCAGAATTAAGGCGCTCCACCACCACCAACGGAGTCTTGCTGGTTTGCGAATACAGCACCGCAAAGTCGTCGGAACACAGGGCCAAGGGCTTCATCGTTGCAGGCACAGTCGCCATGTTGATCGGCTTGGCTGCCGGGAACAGCTCTGCACACCCATCAAACGATGCCTGTTTCTGTTTGCTTGAATAGAGGTCAATCGCCGCGTTCTGGCTGACTGAGCCAGAGCGGTACCCTTGCTCCTCATGCTGGCTGGGCAGTTTGATGAAGTCCAGCAGGTTGCGAGCTTCTGCCGCACCCGTCGAGAACAAAACAAGGGCCGACAGCCCCACTGCAATGTTGCGTAGGTTCATGCTTAAAATCTTCGAATTAGAGTGAGGGGATATTTAGGGCAAAGCCAGAAGAACGATCTATCGCGGTGTCCGGCATTCATTGACCACTACAAATTGAATTAGTGCTGACCATTGCATCCGACTTGGGCAAGGCACGTCAAGGAGGCGATCGGCAGAGAACGGCCAATAGCCGTCTCGGTCACGAATGACCAGAATCGACCTGGCGGATGTCCCACGGGCTGACTCGTCAGCTTTTCCAAGCCCTCTATTCATGCGCAATTTGTCAACAGTGTTTGTCCAGTGGGCCGCTATATGGGGAAGGGATAAACACCTAGCATCGTCTCTACCCAGTGAGCAAAGAGAGTAAGTATTAACTAGCTCACGAGGGAAAAACTCGAAAATTCGATGTGAACGTTACGATCATCTCGGTCGCACAGTAACCCTTGGACGATACGGTGAATATTATGAAATTTTCAAGAATTGCGATTTTTCTTGCTCTTGGCAGTGTAGGCGCGCATGCATTTGCAGACGAGAGCCATTCAACGGTTGCGGCCAGCAAGGCGCCTATTGAAATTTACACTTACGGAACGAAACTGGACATCAACAAAGTCCTTACAATTACAGATATCCCGGACCAGTGTGGGCCGGTCCCGGTCCAAATGACGTATGAAGACTCTCACGGTCAACAGCATGTCATGCAGTATCAAGTCATGGGAACTGGCTGTTCAAACGGTTGAATACTGTGCGGACGATGGAGGGTCGACACTCCATACCTGCAGCGCTGGTAAACTCAACAGCTGCTATCGTTTTTTGGGTGGGCCGACAATTTTTTCATCGGATGCCAACACGCCTGGAATGTAATCTTTAAGAAACTCTATCCATGTCTTTATTTTTGCATCCACGAACTTTCGTGATGGGTATATTGCAAATAAATTAAACTCTTCAAAATGATACTCTGGCAGTACGCGCACTAACGTGCCGGCCCTCAGGCCGTCCACTGCAGAAGCAATAGGCTGAATACCGATACCCATCCCGTTCGTTATAGCGACGGTCATGGCATCGGCGGTGTTGACGTGAAAGGGAGACAATGGAGTGTTGACGGTCTCCACGCCTTCGGGCCCCTCAAATGCCCAGCTTTCAACCGGCATTACCGTATTAACAATTCTCAAACAATCATGTGAGCAAAGAGCACTCGGAGAATCGGGGATCCCGCGTTTCTTCAGGTACGCTGGCGAGGCGCAGAGAATACTGTAAGTAATCCCGAGCCGCTGAGCTACAAACCCTGAATCGGGTAAATCTCGCGCTAAAACAATCGACATGTCATAGCCTTCTTCCAGCAAGTCAGGTAGCCGATTGGTCAACGTCAAATCAAACAACACCGAGGGATGAGTCTCTCTGTATTTGGCAATGGCATCGATCACGTAATGATTGCCAATGGCTGACATAGCGTGAATCTTGAGCCTGCCAACGGGCATGATGTGAGCAGTGCCCGCTTCCTCATCGGCTTCACGTACCTCCTCAAGAATTTTCTCGCATCGTTGCAAATAGCGCACACCTGCTTCGGTCAACGCCAGGCGTCGGGTCGTGCGGTTAATCAGACGTGTCTGAAGCCTGGCCTCCAGACTGGAGACTGCTTTGGAAACGTTAGTTGTAGAGGTGTCCAATATCTCAGCCGCTGCCGTAAAGCTGCCGCTCTGAGCGACAGCAACGAAAAAACGCATGGTTTGGAAAACGTCCATCGTTTTCACCTCAGGGGTATGGATAAAAGGGGCGGCCCTGCAGCAGACCACGCCCTGGTTGTGTGTCACTTTTTCTGCGGAATAAATCCAGGCACACCGGTTTCCACTACCGAGTTGAATCGTACCCTCGTCGTAATATCTTCCTGAATTTCACGCATGGCCCTATGAGGCAGGGTAGAAATATCAAAGTTTTCCTTGATATGGCTCGGGTTTACAGAAGTGGTCAGGAAAGCGACTCCGCGCTGTACAGACCAGGCCAATGCAACTTGAGCCGGGGTCTTGCGCAAGCGCTGAGCGATCCCTGTAATCACGGAATCTTCCAGTACGTTCGGCTCCATGCCATGTCCGAGTGGTGCAAAGGCAAGGACGATGATTCCATGCTGCTGACAAAATTCAAGGAGTTCCCATTCAGGCAGATAAGGGTGGGATTCGACTTGCACGACTGCGGGTTTTATCCGAGCCACTGCGACAATCTCTTGTAGAGCCTCCAACGTGATATCAGACAAGCCGATGGACTTGCACCGGCCTTCGTCCACGAGGCGTTCAAGTGCTCTCCAGGTCTCTATTAACGTCACGCCTGAGTCGTAGATGACTTGACCCTGTCCGTCTCGTGGATCCTGATTGTCACCGGGTTGAAAGGCAAACGGAGTATGGATCAGATAGCAATCAATATAATCAACTTGAAGTCGTCGGCAGCTTGCCTCAAAAGCAGGTTCGACCCGCTCGGGACGATGGTTGGTGTTCCACAGTTTCGTGGTAATAAACAGGTCCTCTCGCCGGACCTTACCCGCCTCCAGAACTTCCTGTAGTGCAACGCCGACCCTCTCCTCATTTCGATAGCGTTCTGCACAATCGAAATGCCGAAATCCTGTTTCCAGCGCTTCTTTAACCGCTTGTGTTGTGACGGTGAGATCACGGAACAGTGTGCCAAATCCAACGGCCGGCATCTCACCGGATCCGTTAATAAGAGGAAATTTCGTATCGCGAAGTGCATCGTAAAATGCTTCGTAAGGCATATCTTTACTCCACTGTCTGGGGCCGCAGCCTCTATTATTGATACGAATGGTTCTGTTCTTCGCGACTGGCAACTCTTTGCTCAAAAGCACCGACGGAATTACCGCCGAGTGCCACATACAACCGCACCGTGTCGAGATACTGCGCCGTCTTCACTCTGATTCGGCCCAGTAGCGCCTGCTCATAGGCACGTTCCGCTTCCAGCACTTGGAGAATGCTGTTCTCGCCTTGTGCGTAGGCTTGTTGGTTCAACCGAAAACTTGTTTCTGCAGCTCGTAACGCGTCCTCCTGCGCCAGGTTTTCCTCTGCGTCATGGTTGATTGCCTGCAACGTGTCTGCGACCTGACCGAACGAACTAATGACGGTCTGCTGGTAGCCGGCAAGAGTTGCCTTGTAGCCGTCGACTGCAGCCTGACGTTCCGCTTTGAGCGTTCCGCCATCGAAGATTGGACCCGCCAGCCCCGCAGCGAAGCCCCAGAGTGCGGCGCCGCCATTGCCTGAAGCAGCCTGTACAAGAGACGCAGACAGCGTTACATGGGGATAAAGGTTCGCGGTCGCGACTCCGACTGCAGCGCTGGCCATGTGCAGTTCAGCCTCTGCTTGCAGTACATCCGGTCGGTCGTGGGCCATTTCAGAGGGCAAGCTGACTGGCACGTTTGACGGCAAGACAAACTCGGCAAGATTGAAGTCAGGCGCGATCCAGTCCCCAGGCCCTTTTCCCGTCAGAATCGAGAGCGCGTGTCGGGCCGAATCACGCTGCTGAGCGAGGGGCGGCAACAGTGTGCGATCTTGAGCGAGCCGCGTCTCGGCCAGCGAAACATCGATCTGCGTGGTGGTGCCATTGAGGTGCGCCATGCGCACGAGTTCGAGATTTTTTGCGTCATTGGCGAGCAGCTTCTCGACGGCTTCCATCTGCGCGTTTGCAGAGGCAACCAACAACGCCTGGCTCGCGACATCGCCCGTCAGGGTCAGGTACGCCGCTTCGTATCGATGCTTCTGAAGATCCGCAAAAGCCTCCTGCTGCTCGACCAGCCGTTTGTTACCGCCGAAAGCGTCAAGGTCGAAGCCGACCCGTGGCCCAATCGCGTAGAAATTGGAGACAGAGGGCTCTTTCGCGTTGTGTACCCGTTGGCGGCCTGCCTGAGCGCCAAAATCGACCTGCGGATAAAGTGCACCTTCCGCCGCGGAGACAGAAGAAGCCGCTTGCCGGATCGTTGCGTCTGCAACCACGAGTTCAAGATTGCCGTCAATGGCGCGACGTACAACCTTGTCGAGCTTCTGCGAATGAAAGGCAGACCACCAGTCACCGCTGACCTTTTTGCCAAGGTCAATGTGCTGTTCACCGATCGTGTTGCCGCTCTCGCCAAGACGCTGCTCGGCCTGTTGATCGTAGTGCTGCGACAGGCTCGGCGGGGGCATTTGATAGTCAGGGCCGACGGTACAGGCGGTCAGAAACACAAGAGCCGACACCGCACCGAACGTGGTTTTGAACAGATGTCTGTTGATGAAGCGCGCATTGGATTTCATTTGGCAAACTCCACGAAATCTAGTTGGTCGGAACGGGCTTGCGAAGAAACATAACCAGTGGGCTCACCACTAGCATCGCCAACATCAAAATCTTGAACTGGCCGATAACTGCGATAAAAGCCGCCTGGCCGGTGATCATTTCGTTGAGCCCCCCAAGTACTTGCAGGGACGTCGACGCCGTCACGGAATGCGCAGCGGCGCGATAGGGCGTCAGATGGCTTGCCAGCGCCATGTGCATCGCTTGCGTGTTGTTGAAGAAGCAGGTTTGCACGACCGCAACGCCGATGGTGCTTCCGTAAACACGGGCCAGATTGAAAAAACCGGTACCTTCCGGGCGAAACTTGGGGTCGAGTGTGCTGAACGCCACCTTACTGATCGCCGGCATCAAGACACCGAGGCCGATCCCCTGGAGTGCACCGGCCACCGCCACGGGCCACCAGTCCATCAACGGCGAATAACCGACCATCAGCCAGTTGGCACAAGCCACCACCGCTACGCCCGCCGCAACGAAGAGTCGCGAGTCGATACGAGCGGGAACACGGCCCATCAGGAGGAATGCGCCGACGAGTCCCACACCTCGCGGTATCGTCAGGTAGCCCGTCGTGGCAGGTGGGTATCCGAGAATCTCATCCAGCATCGGGGACGTCAGTGCCATCGTCGGCAACAGCACGAAACCGAGTGCGAAAAAGATGATCGTCGACAGCACGAAGTTGCGGTCTCTGAACAAACTTTTGTTGAGGAAATGCACCTTCGCGGTCAGCACATGGACGACGAACAGGTAGAGCCCCACTGCACCTGCCACCGCTTCCAGCCAGATCTCGGGCGAGGCAAACCAGTCCAGGCGCTGACCACGGTCGAGCAGCATTTGCAGCCCGATCATTCCGAGCGTGAAGGTGCCGACGCCGAAGAAGTCAATAGGCGGGCTTTTCTCGGCCTTTTTCTCGGCAAGCAAAAGCGTCACCACCAGGAAGATAAACGCCGATACCGGAAGGCTGATGTAGAACATCGAGCGCCATCCGTAATATTCGCTGACCCAGCCACCGATACTCGGGGCGCTGGCGATGCCCAAGAGCACAATGGCCGTGAACACCGAGCCAAACTTCGCACGCCGCGCGGGTGACAATGTCTCCATTGCAATCGCCATCGAGAGCGGCGCCAGCACGCCACTCGCTGCACCTTGAATAATCCGTGCGCCGACGAATTCCAGCGGGGTCGTGGCAACCGTAGCGAGCAGCAAGCCAAGGGCGAAGATGGCTATCGCGGCTTGATACACCGCCTTCAAGCCATAGCGTCCGGCGAGCCACTGCGCAATCGGCAGGGTAATGGCGCTCGCAGCGAGGTACGAAGTGAATACCCAGCCAGCCTCGTCGTCGGTCATCGACAAGGCGCCCTGAACAAACCTGAGTGCCGCATTCGGCAGAGGCAGGTTCACAGACTGCATATAGGTCGCCAGCAGAGCGGCGAGCCTTAGCGTGCGTGTACCCTCTCCCCCCGGGGTTCCAATAAGGTTGGCGTTCATCGGTCGGTACCTGCGGTTAACAGCCCTTTGAGCGGGTGCCACCAGGGAGTGCGATACCTGGTATCGACCTTAACCGTGGCGCTGGTGCCCGAGAAAAGCGGCAGATCAGGATTCACCTCATCGAGTTCGAGTCGGACCGGTACCCGCTGGACAACCTTGACCCAGTTGCCGGTCGCATTTTCGGGCGGCAGCAGTGCGAAGTCCGATCCAGTACCCGGGCTCATGCTGGTCACGTGGGCTTTGAATACGTGATCAGGATACGTATCGATACTGATGGTTGCTTCCTGACCTGGATGCATATGGGTCACCTCCGTTTCGCGGAAGTTGGCCTCCACCCAAATCTGGCGATTGGATAGCAGAGCAAAGGCTGGCGCACCGTTGTTGACATAGTTGCCAACCTGTAAATCGTCGACTTTGGCCACGATGCCATCGTCCGGCGCATATACCGTCGCGTACGAGAGAAAAAGCTGCGCCTCGTCCAGCTGAGCCTTGGCCTCCCGAACCGTCGGGTGGCTATCGGCTTCGATGTTTGGATTGCCGTTCAATGCCACGACGGTACTAGCGATCTGCTGTTCGATAGACGCTATTCGTTGCCGTGCAACTTTAAGGTCCGTGTCTGCGCGCTCGTAAATGGCCCGCGAGACGAACTCGGTAGCGACCAGCGCCTTCTTCCGGGCAAATTCTCTTTGGTCAAAATCGGCCGACTCTTTGGCCGATTGCAGTTCGGCCTGCTGCTGCCGGTAGCCTGCCTTGAGTCCATCGATGCGAAGCCGCGCGACGCTCAGCTGCGCTTGTGCACGGTCAACCGCGATCTGCAACGGTTTCGGGTCGATCCGGAACAGAACCTGGCCCTTGCGAACAGGCTGATTGTCCTCGACCGCGATTTCGACGACTTGTCCGGAAATACGCGCGTTGATCGATGCCTTCGCCACTCGGGCGTAGGCGTTATCGGTCGAAACATAGGGCTCGCCCGCCACATAGTGTGCGTACCCAACCGCAGCGAAGAGGACAGGGACACCGACCATCAGCAATGGCCGTAATTTCTCCTTGAACGGTTTTTTGATGGGCACTGGATGCTCGAAGGTCTGCGACGCTGGGATGTCGAACTGTTTAGTCATGATCGAATACACCTTTAACCGGGAAATCGGGCTAACAGCTGCAAGAATCCCCTGCGGCCGTGATGTCAAAAATTGCTGTGAAAAAGCAACCCTGTGCGCGGTTGGAAGGATCGCTCCGCCGCACCTGTTTCGTCGCTGCAACACCCGGTTCGAGCTCCGCTACAACAAACCTGACATTCAGGAACTTCTGGCTCCTTAATTTTGTGCGATGATGTAAGAATATCGCCTGACCCACCTTCCCTCAAGGATTTTGTACAACATGGCACAAAAAAAGATTACAGAGGGGAAAGGCCGAGGCCGCCCCCGCGCGTATGACCCGCAGACAGCGCTGCAGCAGGCACTGGGTGTGTTCTGGAGCACCGGATATTCCGGCGCTTCTCTGGATAGCATCGCCACCGCGGCCGGAATGAATCGCCCAAGCCTCTATGCGGCATTCGGTGACAAACACGCTCTCTATATCAAGGCGCTTGAGCAGTATTGGGAGTTTGCCGCTGCTGCCATGCATGAGGCGCTTACGGACAGCGATCTGACATTGCGCCAGGCGTTGATGCGTTTCTACGAGGGGCAGTTGTCGATCTACTTCTCGGGTGACGGCCAACCGCGTGGCTGCTTTGCGATCGGCACGGCGACGACCGAGGCCGTCGAGGATGCTGAAATACGAGACGTTCTTTCAGAGCGGCTCAGCAGGCTCGATGCCGATCTCGAAACGCGTATGCAAGCAGCAATCAATTGCGGCGAGTTGAAAAGCGATGTCGACCCTGCGGCCCTTGCCGTACTTGCGTCATCCCTGCTGCACAGCATTTCGATACGTGCGCGGGCGGGCAAATCCCGCGCAGAATTGACGGAGCTTGCACGCAATGCGGTCAACGTGATCTGCGGTTGAGAGGCTTTATGGTGGGTGAAAGACTTGAAGATATTCTGGCCGAGCAGCTTGCCGTGATTTTTTGCGGCATCAATCCGGGAATGACGGCTGCAGCCCTTGGGCATCATTTTGCGGGCAGAGGCAATCGCTTCTGGCGCACACTCCATCTCGCCGGCTTTACGCCGCAGGAAATACGCCCGGAAAACGATCGGACGATCTTGCAGTATCAATGTGGATTAACGGCAGTGGTCGAACGGCCTACGGCGCGAGCGGATCAGCTGTCTTTACATGAATTCATCGCTGCCTCTGCCGATTTTGAACAAAAGATCGCGCGCTATGCGCCACGCTTTGTGGCTTTTCTCGGTAAAGCTGCCTATTGCGCGTTATCCGGCCAACGAGAAGTTACGTGGGGGCTTCAGGCAAAGACCTTTGGTAATGCCTCGGTATGGGTCCTGCCCAATCCTAGTGGGCGAAATCGCGCGTTCACGCTTGATCAACTGGTTGGCGCGTATCGCCAACTCTGTTTAGCAGCAGGCGAGAGTCGGTTTTAATAGCCCAAGAAGAGCACCTGGGGGACCTGCGCATCGGTTGAGTGTATTTTCAGGCGCAGGGCAAAGGGCCTGCCCTGCGCCTGACCAAAGCTGAAGACAATTGCAATGGCAACGATCACTGGCGTTTCAGTCCATCGCGCCAGGCGATTGCTTCGAGTTCGACCCGGACCGCGTCCTCGATGGCAATCACCGGGCGCGCCTGGAACTCAAACGCAGGAAACGTCGAGCAAACCTTGTGAACCGCCGCCGGGTCGTCGCAGTCCACCAGCATGTGTCCACCCCACTCACCCACGCGCACGACAAACACCTCGATCTTGAAATTGTCGGGGGCTTTCCATTGACTGAACACTTCAAGGATCCGTTTCTGCGCATTCTCGTACTCCGCAGGCGAGCCTTGTGGTCGTTCGAACCAGCTGATCATGTACTTCATTGCCATCCTCCTCTATTGCATTGATGCCCTCGAAATAACTAGCGCCTTTGCCTGATGGTAGTCCACCGGCCAACAGTGGACCTTCGTTGAGCTCTGAATGTCAGCTTCAAGTCGAATACCCATGCTCCACAGCCGGAAAAGCCCCCCTCTTCACCGCCGCCACATAAGCCCCCAGCGCGGACTGGATGCTGTCTTGCCCGGCCAGAGTGTTTGGGGGATCGGGTTTGGCCAACGAACAGGCACGGGCCTGCGACGAAACCTGTGTGAACACAAGCGTCGGGGGCTTACCGAGTCGATCAGTGGTCGAGCGCTTTGGAGGGGTTACACCACCGCGAAGGCGAAAGGCCGAAGGCTTTCTTGAAGCGCCTGGACAGGCTCTGGTCGAAAAAACCCGCCTCGATCGCAGCATCCGACAGCGTCTGCCCCGCGTGGACAAGCTGCTTCATCCGGTCGAGGCGACGCAGGGTGAGATAACGCTTGGCTTGTACGTTTGTGGGTGCCGGATTACCGGGCTGATGCGTGGCAATAACGCACTTATTGGTTGAACACGCTCATACGGTCGTCCGTTTGATAAGTGCCCATTTGCTAACCAGGAGGGTTTCCGTCTTGCGCCTATGGATACGAAAAAGCCCGCACAGGGCGGGCTTTGAAAATCAAGTAGGTGGCCGGTGCTGGTATCCGGCTTACAAGGTTTATCAGGACTCTGACAGAACAGTTTTGAGCTGATCTGCTTCACACGGCATAAGGGCTGGATCTCAGCGCGGAGATCTTTCTAACCGTGTACCCTTCGGAACGCGCCCCACGTGTCCTTGCTATCCTCTTGCGCATCAGTCTGCGTCTTCACCTACAACTTCAGAATAGCAAAAAGTTCGAAGCGCGGGCCGGGCTTTTTAGACCGATTTTGTTCAAGAGAAAGCGTGGCAGGATGGAAAAATACTATCGCCAGCCGGACATTTCTGGTGCTGTTCGAATGTCGTCCGGGATTATCTGCTGATCCGCTGTGTATCACCGTGTGTCTGAATGACATCTCGATACATAGGCTTTCATCTTGCCTGCGATTCGACACAGGCCAGATACGTCAGCACGTTCAAATGCAAGCAAGGTTTGAAGGGGATCAGCCAGAACCCCTAGTCAACGACTTGCAACGGAGACATCACCATGAAGATGGCAGTGCAGAACCACAAAACCGGCAAAACTCGCCGCCGTCTGGTCGGCTCGTCGATCCTCGCGTTCACCCTGTTCGGCGTTCTCGGCGCGGCCCACGCGCAAACGACCGCAGCCGCACAGCCAGCCGCGATCAGTGCCGGTGCCACTCATGCGGCACCCTCTGCGCTCGGCCCACTGAAGCATGTCAACGCCGGACTACTGAACGTGGCATACGCCGAAACAGGCCCGGCCGAAGGGCCGGTGGTGATTCTTCTGCACGGCTGGCCGTACGACATTCACAGCTATGACGAGGTCGCACCATTGCTTGCAGCAAAGGGCTATCGAGTGCTGATGCCGTATGCGCGTGGCTACGGCGATACGCATTTTCTGTCCGAGAAAACCCTTCGCAATGGCCAACCGGCCGCGCTGGCAAGTGACGTCATCGACTTTATGGATGCGCTGAAGATCAAACAAGCCGTGCTCGGTGGCTATGATTGGGGCGCGCGTTCGGCCGACATCGTCTCGGCGCTGTGGCCAGAGCGGGTCAAGGCGCTGGTCTCGGTCAGCGGCTATCTGATCGGTAACCAGGCGGCCGGCAAGAACCCCCTGCCACCCAAGGCTGAATTGCAGTGGTGGTATCAGTTTTACTTCGCCACCGACCGCGGTCGCGCCGGGTACGAGAAAAACACCCACGACTTCGCCAAGTTGATATGGCAACTGGCTTCGCCGAAATGGGCGTTCGATGACGCCACCTACGACCGCAGCGCCAAGGCACTGGATAACCCCGACCATGTCGACATCACCGTGTTCAACTACCGCTGGCGCCTGGGCCTGGTTCAAGGCGAGACGCAATACGAAGCTCTAGAGCAGAAACTGGCCACGGCGCCTTCCATTAGCGTGCCGACCATCACCCTTGAAGGCGATGCCAACGGCGCGCCGCACCCTGCCCCCGAGGATTACGCCAAGCGCTTCACCGGCAAATACGAGTTCCGGCTGATCAGCGGCGGCATCGGCCACAACCTGCCGCAGGAAGATCCGCAGGCGTTCGCCAAGGCTGTGATTGATGCGGATCACCTTTGAGGACTGGACAACTCATTGAACGGCCGTCGGCACGTGCTCCGCGAGAAACTCAACGAACGCGCCCACTGATGGAAGCAGACCGCGGCGAGACGGCATCAGCACGCTCATCGTCGCCAGGCCCGCAATCCACTGAGGCAGCACACGAACCAACTGACCCTGCTCAATCTCGCGGGAGCCCACGTAACCCGGTAGCGCAACGATCCCCAACCCTGCACATGCGGCTGCTTTTAGCGTTGCCATGTCATCGCTCACAAGACTTGGAGTGAATGGAACGGCGACAGCCTGATCAGCCTGGTGTACATCGCGCAGGCGCCATGTGTAGTTCTCCTGCCCAATGCCGAGCGCTATACCATCATGCTCTGACAGTGCGTTGGGTTCGCTGGGCATGCCTTTACGAGCGACATAACATGGGCCCGCGAACAGGTACCTAGGGATCTGGGCTATGGAGCGCTGAACCAACGACGAATCGGGCAGCGGTGCGGTATGTGCCCGCAGACAGAGGTCGAAGCCTTCCTGCACGGGGTCTACATAGCGATTCGTTGCGTGCTGCACGATGCGCACACGCGGGTAAGCCGCCATGAAGCGTGGAATCAGTTCAGCCAGCGCCAACTGCGCAAACGCCACCGAACAGGTGAATCGGATGGTGCCGCTCGGCTCGGCGGTGCGACGCCGCACGACGCTTTCCGCCACCTCGGCCTCGACCAGCATGGCCAGCGCGTGGCGATGGAACTCCGCACCGATCTCCGTCACGACGAAACGCCGTGACGTGCGCTGAATCAGCCGTGCACCCAGCGACGCCTCCAGCGCGAGGATGCGCCGGCTGATGCTGGACTTTGGTACGTTGAGCGCCCGAGCCGCAGCCGTGATGCCTTGGTGTTCGACCACCTGGGCGTAGTAGTAGACGTCATTAAGATCGAGCATCGCCAGCCCTCGGTGCACAAGGCAGCCGACGTCTCGTGTCGGCTTATCGTCCCATCGTGTAGACGATGGTTCTCATTTTGCCTAATTGCTCTCAGATGGTCCCAGTTCTAATGTTAAGGCATCCCAGCTTGCACCGGAGAGCCTTGCCATGAACGCGCCCCATCTCTACGAACGCCTGACCCGCGAAAATGCCATCCTGCTACTGGTCGACCATCAGGTCGGCCTTTACAGCGGCGTGCGCGACATCGACACACTGGCGCTCACGCACAACGTCGTCGGCCTGGCCAAGGCAGCGCTGGCGCTGAAGTTGCCGATCATCGTCACCACGACAACCGAGGGGATGTGGGGGCCGCTGATCCCTGAGCTCGCCGAAGCGCTGCCGGGCGTGAAGCGCATCGAGCGCACTACCGTCAACGCCTGGGACGAGCCTCGCGTCGTCGATGCGGTCAAGGCGACTGGCCGCAAGAACCTGATCGTGACGGGTATCTCGACCGACGTTTGCCTCGCCTTCCCGGCGATCTCGGCAATTGCCGACGGCTACAACAGCTATGCAGTGATCGATGCTTCCGGCGGCTTCACCCAGACGCAAGTCGCCATGGGCGTGGTGCGCATGCAGCAGGCCGGCGTGATCCCTGTCGGTTACTCGAGCGTCGCCGTTGAGATTCTGGCCGACAACGCCGCGCCCGAAGCCGAGGCCGTCTACGCTGCGCTCGGCATGCCCTTCGCCGGCCTCGTGTATGGCTTGAAGCAGTACTTTTCGCACTGATCTGCCGCCAGGACCCGCCGCAAGGTGGTTGATTGATCGGTTCGTTCAACAAAGCTCAGCGGGTGATACGCCCACCCGCCTTTGCCTCACCTCAGTGTGAGCGTATGCAAAATGCGCTTCGTTCAGGCCCTTGAGCTCCGTTCAGGCGACACCGCGAGGGCTGATGTCCTGGCCAGCAGGTAATAGAGAATTCCCGGCACCACCAGACCAACGATCCAGGAAATATCGACACCGCCGAGCTGCGCAACCATCGGCCCGGCATAGAAGTGGGTGTCGACAAAAGGCAGCTGGATCAATACACCGGTGACATACACGCTGATCCCCAACACGTTCCAGCGGCCGTAGCGACCCGCCGGGTCGGACAACGCAGGGATGTCATAGCGCTCCTTGTTGATGAAGTAGTAATCCACCAGGTTGATCGCGCTCCAGGGCGTGAAGAAGGTCAGCAAAAACAGAATGAAATACTTGAACGTACTGAGAAACGAGTACTGGCCCAGCAGCGCGAGTGTGGTGGACGCCGCGACAATTGCCAGCACAAACAGCATGCGCTGCGCGGCGGATATCTCGAGACGATTACGAAAGCCACTGATAATGGTGGCCACGCACATAAAGCTGCCATAGGCGTTGAGGGTGGACACCGTGACCTTGCCGAACACCACGCTCAAGTACAGCAGGGAGGCCATCACACCGGTACTGCCCAACCCGACGATGGTAGCCACCTCGTGACCGCGGAAATTCACGCCCGCCAAAGCAGCGGCGAACACCCCCAGCACCATTGAAGCCTGTGCACCCAGCACCGTACCAAGACCGACGGCAGCGAAGGTCTTCCAGGACGAGGTCTTGCTCGGCAGGTAGCGTGAGTAGTCGGCCACATAAGGGCCAAAGGCGATCTGCCAGGACGCGGAGAGGGACACCGCCAACAGGAAGGTGCTCCAGCCGAAGTGACGGTTTTCCAGCAACAGGCCGATATCGTTCAGCGTCATCAGCCGGGTAAACAGATAGGCGAAGGCAATGATGCCCAGCACGCTGGCAACCCTCCCGACCAGGTGGATGACCCGATAACCGAAGAGGGTCAGAAACGCGATGCATGAGGCGAAAATCAGGATGCCGGCGCTGTCGCTGACATTGATCAACTGGGCAATGGCCTGCCCCGACAGCACCGCACCGGTGGCGCTGAAGCCGAGATACATCAGACACACCAACACAATCGGGATGGCCGCGCCATAGACGCCGAATTGCACGCGGCTGGAGATCATCTGCGGCAGCCCAAGCTTGGGCCCTTGCGCAGCGTGCAGGGCAACCACTGCACCGCCGAGCAGCTGGCCGATCAGCAAGCCAATGAGGGACCAAAACACATCGCCGCCCAGCACCACGGCCAAGGCACCGGTGACTATCGCCGTGATCTGCAGGTTGGCGCCGAGCCACAGGGTGAACTGACTGTAGAGGCTGCCATGGCGCTCGGCCTCGGGAATGTAATCGATCGAACGTGTCTCGATCAGGGGACTCCGCTGCTGACTATCGCTGACCTTGGTCATTATTGTTTTCTCTTTTTATGGGTAGACGCCAATGCCAGTTAGTGCAAAACCTGTGGGAGCGAGCCTGCTCGCGATGGCGGCTGCATATTCAACATTGATGCAGGTTGACCCACCGCTTTCGCGAGCAGGCTCGCTCCCACATGGATTGCGTTTAACTGACTGGCATTGGGGCGTGCTTTTATTTTTGTTGTTCAGTCACAGCTACTCGAGCCGGCCGCTGATCAAGACCACCGAACGGCGCCTTGGCCCACACGACCTTGCCGCCCACAACCGTCAGCAGCACGTCATTTCGAGCCAACTCATCCTCAGGAACCTGCATGAAGTTCTTGTCCAGGACGATCAAGTCGGCGAACTTGCCGACCTCGACCGAACCGACGACAGCGTCCAATTGCAGCTGCTCGGCGGCGTTCATGGTGATAGCGCGCAGCACGTCAGTACGCGACAGTGCCGGGTCGGCGTTGAGCCTTCCCGCGTTCTTGGGACCATAGCTGTGTGGGTTCAGCGGATCGCCTGAGCGGGTGACACCGATCTTCAGCGCAAGGAATTCGTCGAGCGGGTCGACGGGCCAGTCGCTGCCGAAGGCTACGCGTCCGCCGGCGTTGTGGATGCTGCCGGATGGCTCCATGCGTGCAAAACGGTCCGAACCGAGATGATCGCTGGTACCGTCGACCGTCGAAGGCGCCTGCTGGGCCCACTGGAAGGACATGGTGGCGGTCACGTCAAGCGCCTTGAAGCGCGCATAGTCGGCAGGGTCCACCGACTCGGCGTGAGCGATGGCTGGACGGAAGCGATTGCCGGGCAGTTGCTGGCGCACGTATTCGATGCTGTTCAGTGCATCACGCACCGCGCGGTCCCCGGTGGCGTGGAGGTGCGGGTCGAGGCCGGCCTGGACCGCCTGCAGCAACAGCGGATTGAGTACTTGCGGGGGGAAGTACAGCTCACCGAGGTTCTTGCCAGGCGTCCACTTGGGTGCAGTTTCGGTTCCGGCATTGCGCAAGTACGGCTTCAACATTGCACCGGTGTCAGCCGGAGCGTTGATGATGCCATCCATGAACAATTTGACGTGGCGCATGCTCACGCCCGGCGCAACTTTTGCCTCGCCCTGGTCGTAGGTGTTGGCCAAGTTCTTGGCCTCGGCGATGGTCTTGACCGGGTCTGCTGCAGCGGCGGCAGGGTCCAGCTTGATCGCCAACAAGGCCCGGGCGGTGAGCTCGCCCGACTGCTGCAGGCTGGTAAAAGCTTTGCCATTCTCAGGCCCCGACAAGGCATCGAAGAAGCTGGTGATGCCTTGCTGGCGCATGGCGTCGAGCGCCGCGCGGGTCTGGGTCAGCTTCTCTGCGTCGGTGGCTGCCGGCACCACGGCGGCCATGGTATCGGCAGCACCGTCTTCGCAGATGCCGGTCGGGTTGCCGGCGCTGTCGCGAACGTACTTGCCATCACCTGGATTGGCCGTGTGTTTGTTCACGCCTGCAACCGCCAGGCCACGAGAATTTGTCAGTACGGTATGGAAGTCGGTGGAACGGACCTGAATCGGGCGCTTGGTCTTGAGCGCGTCCAGCGTCGATTTGTCGGGGTCGCCATCGAGTCCAGTCATGCCTATGCGATCCCAGCTGCCTACCTCGAGCCAGACATCGGGGCCCTTGTCCTTGTCGGCATCCAGGCACGCCTGGATGGTCGCCTGGAAAACCTTGCGGGTCATCGTCTGGTATTTCAGGTCGCACAAGGTCATGGCGCGGCCTCCGTCCCCCGGATGCATGTGGGCATCGATGAAGCCCGGCATCAACATGCGTCCCGCCAGATCGATCAGTTGTGTCTGCGTGCCGATGTACGAGGTGACCCCTTCATCGCTGCCCACATAGACGATCTTCCCACCTGCAACGGCGATCGCCTGCTGCACGGAATTCTTGCCATCGACTGTATAGACATAGCCGTTGCGCAGGACCATGTCGGCGGGCGTCGAAACGGATGTCTGACACCCCACCAGCGCCATGCAAGAAAATGCGGTTGTCGCGGCAACGGCGATAAATAGCCTGGAAAATTTCAAATGCCTCACCTCTATTTTTATAGTTTTGGAAGTGGCCCGAACAGACTGCCGTGCAACCCCGTGATATGCAGGGCACACCCTATAGAGCGCAGCAGCTTTATGGACCTCTACAAATGAGGAGGGGTAAGGCAATTAGTTGGAAATTCCGGGGCCGCTACACTTAATCGCGACCGCAGGTGCGGTCGGCGAACGCAGGACCGAACCTAGTTCTACCTTGCTCTTGACGCCGAGCTGCACGTAGCAGTTGCGCAGATAGGTGCGCACTGTCGCAGGACTCAATGCAAGGATTTTGGCAATCTCCTTGTAGGAATGGCCGGCGGCGAACAGCATGGCTGCCGTCCGCTCGCGTGGTGCAAGCACCGCCCCGCGCGGCTGTGTCTCAAGTGACAGAATGACATGCTCTGCGTTAGGACTCAGTGTCAGTGCACAGCGGCCCAGACGCATCACGCACGGCGCCTTTGACAGCTGCGCGATCACCTCAAAGGGAAGCATTGAGCCGCTCCACCCGGGCAACTCGCGCCCAATGGCTGCGCACAGCCTTGCCCCCACGTACAGCAGACTGCCGTCCATACGGGCGACCCCGAAGTCTGTCGCCCCGTTGCCCGTGTCAAACCGGATCATGTCCTGCACCTGAAATCGCCACAGCTGCAACAGGTGGTCGCAGAAGGCCGAAAACAAACCGGCCTCGCTGTCGTTGAAAGCCGGCGCATGAATGCCACGGTAGAGACAAACGAAGAACATCAAGCCGCTTTCGGGCAACTCAAAGGTGATGCACATCAGGTGGTAGAGGTCGTGGCGCCGAGCGAACGCGTCCACTTCTTCATTGGGGTCGGTGAACCCGCTGTCGCGCACGACTTCACCGGGTTGACTCAACGTGTCATGGGAGAACCTGTCGCTGCCCGCACCCTTGCTCCATTCCGCGGCAAACGACTCCGGCAGATTGATTCGCCCGTGCATCCAGCTTTTGGGGGGAACATTGGCGTCTGACGCGGACATCTCGCCCCACCATGCCGAAGCGAAGGGCACCAGTTGGCTAAATGCCTGCAGGCCGTCTGCGATAAATTGGGATGCGCCACGCTCTCGAGCAAGACGACCGAGGTGTAACACGCAACGATTGAACGCTTCCAGCGTTGCCATCGACGTCTTGGCGCCGCACTCATCACCCTCCTCCATCGTTCCGATCCCAGCGGCTACATGACCTGTCATTTCGACCATGCCATAGGCTGAGCAATCGCGTCCAGCGCCGATAGCGGCGGTGAGCCAGCATCCCGGCGAGGCATCGATTACTGCGGTTGAAATGTCTGAAGGTAAGCCAACAGGTTTTCGATCTTTTCCGGATCGCTGATACCCCAGAAAATCATGCGGGTTCCGGATACCACTTTTTTTGGATCTTCGATGTACGCGGCCAGTGTTTCGCGGGTCCAGACGACGCCTGATGATTTCATCGCGGAAGAGTACTGATAGTCCGTCGTGCTTCCAGCAAGGCGCCCAAAAATGCCATTGAGCTGCGGACCAAAAGATCCCCGTGCTGAAATCCCTACTTGATGGCAGCCGCCACATGTTCGTTTAAACAGTTTCTCGCCCGCCTCAGCATCGCCGGCCGCTGCCGCTTGCGTGCTGAGTAGTCCTGCATTGAGCATTAAGGCGAAGGTTAGTACTGCGGTTTTCTTCATGTTGTGCTCCAAATCAGATGTTGCTTAATAGCAGCTGTTCTCACTGTTTCTAAAGGCACAGAGCTGAAATCGCAGCTCCCCGAGGACCGGTTCAGGACCGCGGCATGGGCTGCATCGACGGTTTTAGCGAGTTGCGATCCTTCAATGCACCTCGCTACGGCGATACAAGCCAAGGCCCACCGCAAGCAAAATGCGCATGTCCGCTTCAGATTTCCGGCCGGTCGTGATAGGCAGCAATCGGCCCAGAGTGTGTAAAAACGCATCCGTCATTTTGAAGTCTGTGTTGCTATGTAAAATCTGCCAGCGGCTCGCTCAGTCAACAGACCTACAATTTGCGTAGGAACACGATTTCCGGACTGTTTTCGTCCGCAGCAGCTGGTCAAAAACGTTTTTACACAGCCTCGGCCAGAAGCAGTCACTCAGTGCAATCACTTTTTAACGAGCACAGGCCTTAATGAGATAAATAGGGTTCATAACGTTTGTCGGTACAGCGAATACTCAAGGGACGATTTGCGCACCTCTCAATCTGCTGACCTGAAGCTTCAGGCTTTCATGAGAATCAACGCATTCATGAAAACCCGCCTGCCTAATCTTGATCGTGCTTTGCACCATGTCGTAACCAATGCCGAATATAGCGTCCAGAAATTGCCAGGCGACGACGTCTGCCCAAGCGGTCGGTCTGAGGTTGTATTTTTCGATGATTTTCCCCCACACAGGGGCCTTGTCTGCCATCTGTTCAGTCAGTGACATCGGTTGTGGCTCAGCCAGCGGTATGTCGTACAGCGAGCCCAGCTCTGGCCACAGCTGACGCCAGCGGAATTGATCACCGTTGATGACATTGAAGATCTGCCCCTTGGCAGTCTCCGCCGTTAGCGCCCACAACGTGGCGCGGCCAAGGATTCCGGCGTCAGTCGACTGCGTCAGCGCGTTCCACGCCTGATGCGTACCTGGGAAGCGCAGTGGTACATTCAACTCGCGACAGACGGCTGCATAGACGGTCATTCCATTGATCAAATTCATCGGTGATCCCAGGCTCGGACCAAAGATTGCGTCCGGTCGTAGCACCGTCCACGGCACGCTGTTTCTAGAACCCCAGTCCTTCAGAAAGTCTTCCTGATCGTAGTAGAACATCGGCCCCAGAATTCTCGGGTCACTCTCTTTGGCCGGAGTTTTGTACGCCCCAAGGTGCGCACCATACGCCTTGCCTCCGCCAAACAAGACAACGTGTTGAAGCTTTGCTCCTCGGGCAGTCAATGCCTCCAGCGCGTTTGCCAACATTGCCACGTTCGGTTCAATGGCGGCGGCATTGCTCCCCTTCTCGACATAGGAACAGTAAACAACATCTGTGACATCGGCCAAGCCGGCGAAAGCGTCGGAGGTGGAAGACTTGCTCAGCAGGTTGACACTCACATGCGGGGGCGCAACCCTGCCATCGATCAAACGATCTGGCGCGAGTCTGCGACTGGCAGTCACCACTGACCACAAGGTCGTCAGTGCTGCATCCACCACAGCGGAACCCGTCACGCCGTATCCGCCTAAAACGAGAATTTTTCGATTTCCAGGGTTTTTCAACTGAGAATCAGACATACACAAGCTCCAAACCGAGAAATGAATAGGTGCCTTCGGACAGTCGAAATATTTACCGGTCGAATTCACAGTCGAAAGCTGACTTTCGGCCGTGCTGCCTAGGCGGGGTCCACTCGATTGTGGCGCGCGCAGACTCCATCGGCTGCCATTGACCAATCAGGTATGGAACGGCACCCAGAACATCTTCACTTCGACATTCAGCATGCCGGACTTCACCGTCGGGTCGTCCGTGGCAATCCTGGTGGCTTCATCGAGATCAGCCGCCTTGAAGATCGTCATGCCGCCGTCTGCCAACACGCCATTGAGGCCGCCAGCCTTTTTCATGAACGGGCCGCTGAGGACGGTCAGGCCTTTCTCTTGCAATTGGATCATGTAGTTAACATGGACCATGAATTCGGGTTGTTCATTGTATTGCACGCCCTGGACCCAGTTCGGGCCCGGCGTTTGGAAGGCGACAAAATAGTGGGGGCCGTTTTCGTCAATCATGGTTTTCTACTCCAGTAGAGGTGTTTTCAAGAGAAGTCCGGGCAGAGGATGAAAGATGATTCTTTCACCGCCTGGTTTCTCGCGACGCCGCTGGTTATTGCGGCGTCTTCGGATGGTCGAAACGTCTTAAACCAATGGCTCAAGAACGTTGTCGCCAAATATCACCGACAGTAAATCCCGGGATTTCTGGTTGACGGGCTCATTCAGGGCAGCAAGGGTGCGAAAGGCCGACAAGCCTCTAAGGCCCACTTGCGTCGGCCGACCGGCGAAAACCATCGTGTAGGTTTCGAAATCGGGGTACGTCACGAGGGCCGCGATGTACCGATGAACCTGGGTGCCGAGTTCGAGCATTTCAGCTGAGCGGGAAAAGCGCACTGCGCTCTCTTCATCTGCGAATACCAACTCAAGGTAAGCATCGTATTGCTGTTCGACAGACCGGCGATGATCGACGTTGGGTGTCGGCCAGGCCTGTTCGTCAAACTGTTCGAGAAGATGCAGCCGTGTCTTGATCACGTCTGCACTTTGCGCCATGACGGCAGCCAACTCGCTGCGCAGAAAGCCGCGGAACTCATCGGCAGAGACGTCCTGCGCCTGGCGCACGAACACAATCAACCGATAGTCGCCGCTATCACCCTGAGGTGTTGGCACACCGGTGCGATCTGTCAGTGTCTGCGCATTGCCCGGTCCGGTCGAATACATGTAAGTCCCTTTCAGGACATTCTGTTCGTCGACGACCATTTGCCCGACGGCTGCGCTGCTGACCAGTTTTACGCGATCTTCAGGGGTCAGGAAGGTGATCTCGGCGAGGCCGACAATCGGATCGCCTTCGGCCGGATGCTGATCCACCCCCTTCATGCCGTGAAAGAATTCCGGGAGCGGAGTGCCCAGGCGATGTTGAAAATACTCGAAGGCACCTTCAGCCCGTGCCGCCAGAACGCCGTGGATGTCGGCCCAGTAATCGTAGAACACCTTCAGCGGGACATCGTCCTTTCGCGTGATCATGACCGAGGTCGAGAGGCTGGATACTGCTTGATGCGTTTGCATGAGTTTCTCCTGAGGCATTTTTCGAGCAGCCGGATTCTCTTCGGCCGCAGCGAGTGTGAGTAATGGATTGACCAAGCTTGAAAATTGAACAAGTGGACTCACTCGATGACGAGCATGTCTCGACCGGCCAAGGGACCGCCGGCCTGCTGGATCCGCCCTCCCGTTTCAAGGCTTCCGAGGTCCGCGACAGCAAAGCCAAAACTCACGATCAGGTTCTTGACCCGGGCCTTGGCATTCTCGTCATCGCCGGACACGAACAGCACCCGCCGAGCATCGCCATGGATCGGCCCGGCTTCGAATTTATCCATCGTGATCGAGTTGAACGCTTTGACTACGCGAGCCCCTGGCGCCAGGGCAGCGACAATCTCGCTCGCACTCCGCCCACCGAGATCGGCCAGGACGAGCTTGGGGTGCGTCTCGATGAACGGGTTGGTGGCGTCGATCAGTATCCGTGAGCCCCAATCAGGCAGCCCGGACAGCGACGACTCTATATTCAGCCAAGGAACAGCCAACATGACCACGTCGGCCTGGGCGGCTTCGGCGACCGTAACGCCGGACGCGCCAACCCCGAGGGCGTCCACTGCCCTGCCGAGTTTCTGCGGCCCGCTGTGATTGCTGAGCAACACCTCGTGGCCTTGTGCAAGGGCGAACCGGGCGACTGCCAGCGACACGCTGCCTGCACCGATCATTCCGATTTTCATGGTGATCTCCTGAACATTAGCAACGCGATGTCACTTAGGCGTTGTAACCACCGTCGGCATCGATGATGGCGCCGGTGATGTAAGAGGCCTGCGGACTGGCGAGGAACAGAATCGGCGCAACAACTTCTTCAATGCGAGCAAACCGTGGGAAGCACAATGTCGCCAACAGCGGCTTCAGGGAGTCCCCAGCTTCAGCATTCATGTCCGTCTCCATCAGCCCCGCATGAACGACGTTGACGGTGACGTTGCGGGGAGCAAGATCGCGGGCGACTCCGCGTGCATAACCATCGATGGCCGCTTTGACAGCGCCGTTATCCGACAGGCCGGCCATGCCAATGCGTGTCCCAAGGTTGGAGCCGATCATGATGATGCGACCGTTGTCGCTGATGACGCGGGAGGCCGCCCGAACGGTTGCCATGAAGCCGGTCAGGGTCACAGCCCAGAAACGATCGAAGGCCTCGGCGTCGTAGTCAGGATCATCGACCACACCAAAAATATTGATCGAGGCGTTGCTCACGAGGATGTCGAGACGGCCAAACCGGGTGACGACGTCGTCGATTAACCGGGTCGCCGCGACACGATCGCCCTGGTCAGCCTTGAACGCAGCACTACGAACACCGAGCGCTTCCAGCTCCCGCACGACGGCTTCAGCCTTGTCGGCAGAATTGACGTAACTGATCGCGACATCCGCCCCCTGCGCTGCCAGCGCTTTGGCCGTTGCAGCCCCGAGGCCTCGTGCGCCGCCCGTTACCAAAGCGACCTTGCCAGCCAATGATTGATTCATGAACGTGTTTCCTTCTTGAGAGATTAATGCGAGCACAAGCCATCGCGTCGAACGCCCGATGGCATCGAGTTGCTGGTCGGTTATGGGTGTTGTAGGCGCGACTGCGCGGTTTCAGAAACTCAGGAGTACAGCGCCGGACTTGCCCGCAAGACTCATCTTTGCGATTGCTGCAGTGATATCAGCCGCCTCGAAACGGGCCACTTCATCGAACAACTCCGGGCGGTTTTGGACCAATCCCAGCGCAGTGTCCATATCGGCACGGCGCTGCTCGGGCGGGTCATTTTTCCACTCGCCGATAGACACCCCGCGCAGTACGAGAGAGCGCGGCGCGATACCCCGAATGTCCGTCCCCGCGCCACCGAGGGAGCCGTAGTTCACAATCGTGCCGCCCTCGATGAGGAAGCTGGCCACCTCGGATAGATGCACCCCGCCGACCCCATCGAACACGGTGAAAATCGGACGCCCGTCGATCTCGCGCTGGAGCACATCCTTCCAGTCGGCGTTTTCGGTTGAAACAATTGGAGGTCCCGGCATGCGCTTGGCGAGGGCCGAAGCACTTGCCTCGCTACGAACGAGCCGGATCGTGTCCACACCATTGGCGATCAACAGCGCGGTCAACAACTGCCCCACTGCCGAGCTGGCGCCTGTCTGGATGACGGTGACACTCGTCTTGCGTTCTGACGGCAAGGCGTTGTGTCCAGCGCTCAAAACCAACCGCGCCGTGATGGTGTTGATGAGCATGTGAGCAGCCTGTTCGTCAGTCACTTCATCAGGCAAACGAACCAGGGATGCCATCGGCGCGACGACGCGTTCGCACCACGCGCCGCTGACCGGGAAAAACGCTACACGATCGCCAACGTTCACTTGCGATCCAGTCACCACAGCCGATCCCAACGCCTCTACAATGCCGACGCCCTCGAAACCGGGAATACGTGTGCCATTGGAAAGGCTCACAAGGTCACCGAAGGCCGGCGATCCTTCGATTGCAAGGAGGTCGCCACGATGGATGGGGGCGAAGGTGACACGAACGAGCACTTCACCCTCCCCTGGAAGCCCTGGCTCTGGAACCACCCTCAATTCGAGGACTTCCCCGGCCAGACCTAACCGCTCATGAACGATGGCGTGCATTGGCATTTCCTCGAAAACGAAGCCAGGTAATGCTGATTTTCTCTTCGCCATTTGTTTTGGAGTGAAAGCTCCTGTATTAAGAAGATAGGCCTTTCAGTAACGCAGTCAAGGATTATTGGAGCTATGACAACAGAAATAGTAGAGCCACCGAAGCGTCGTCGCGGCCGACCCCTTGCGTTTGACCGCGCGCAGGCGATTCATGTAGCAATGACGCTGTTCTGGGAGCGTGGCTATGAAGGTACGTCATTCGACGATTTGATCAACGCGATGGGGATCAGCCCATCGACGTTTTACAATTCGTTTGGCAACAAGGAGACCCTTTACAGGGAGGCGACTGATTTCTATCTGACAGAATCCAGCGAATGGTTCCTGGCCGCCTTGGCCGATGCACCGGATGCAAAAACCGCTTTCATGCAGCTGATCGAGGCTACTGCTGCGCAGTTCACCCGTGACGACCTGCCGGCAGGTTGCATGATTTCGTTGGCTGGAACGCATCTGTCCCCGGCGAATGTATCAGTGCGCAGCATGATGTCTGCCCACCGGGCTTCCTCCGAGAGTGCTTTGGTGGCTCGACTGAGGGAAGGCATGGCAGCGGGCGATGTTCCGCAAGGAACCGACATTGACGCGCTCGGGGCTTTTTTCAGCGCTCTGTTCCGGGGTATGGCCGTGCAAGCCCGCGACGGTGCTTCAAGAGCGCGTGTGCTGGAGATTGGTCACCTTGGCATGCGGGTTTGGCCGGAACCGACAAAGCAGAGTTAAGACCTCCTTTACAACTCTTCAGCAAGAATGAGCTATTCGTAGGCGAGAGACTAAATGGCAGCTTTGGGTCGAGGCTGTGTAAAAACGTTTTAGAGCAAGTTTGACGTTCTGAATCGGAACGTAAATCGCGTTCCTACGCAAACTTCAAGTCCACTGAGCGGCCAATCACTGGCAGATTTTACGCAGCGACGCAGACTTCAAAACTGGGCCTGCGTTTTTATACAACCTGGGTCGAAAGCGGTCATGACAAACCCCGCATATGGGCACAAGCCTTGCCCCCCACAATTAGCCACGGTGCTCAGCGAGCTTTTGTTCAGAACCTTGGGCAAGTGCCTGCTTGCTATACCCCACCAGCGCGCGCATCACGACGCACCGCCAGAGGCGTCACGCCGAAGCCACGCATAAACGCCTCACGCAAATGGCGGCGGTCGCGAAAGCCGGTTTCCCGGGCGACCGTGTCCAGGGGGTGGCGACTCTGCTCGATCATCAGCCGTGCCGCCTCGAGGCGCAGACCTTCGATGGCCTTGGCCGGGGACTGGCCGGTCTCTGCCGTGAACACGCGGGTGAATTGGCGCGGACTCAAATGCACGGTCTCAGCCAGTTCCTCGACGTTCAACGGTCGCGCAAGGTTGCGCCGCACATAATCCAGGGCACTCTGAATCCGATCCGACTTGGGTGCCAGCGCAAGCAGTTCGGAATGCTGGGACTGGCCGCCTGAGCGCCGTTGGTGCATGACCAGCTTGTGCGCCACGGAACGCGCAACATCGGCGCCAAGATCCTTTTCAAGCATACCCAAGGCCAGATCCAGGCCCGCCGTCATGCCAGCAGACGTCCAGATCGGGCCGTCGATGATGTAGATGCGGTCGTCCTCCACCCGAATGTCCGGATGCCGCCTTTGCAACTCTTTGGCGTAGGCCCAATGCGTGGTCGCCCGACGACCGGCCAGAAGACCCGCCTCGGCAAGGACAAAACCGCCGGTGCAAATACCGGCGATGCGGCGTGCCTGAGCACCGGCCCGTTGTGCGAAGGCCAGCACCTCAGGTGAGGGCGGCACCACCAGTGGATTATTCACCCCGGTGAACATCCAGGTTTGCGCCAAGCCGGGCGCATCCAGCGGACGCGTCTCGATGATCATCCCCAACGATGACCGCACCGCACCGCCGGCCGCCGAAAAATTCTCGATCGCATAAAAGGGCTCACCAACCACCTCATTGGCGTACTCGAAAACCGTCTGCGACGCCAACGACATCACCTGGAACCCGTCTGCCAATACATAGCCGATGCGGTGCATGCTCGCCTCTTTTATGAACGTCCTAAAAAACTACCATAAACGTCATTTAAGACATCGTCAAATCACTGCACGATCTCTCCATCGCAACGACACAACCCTGGAGAACCCTCATGACTCATCAAGGTACAGCCCTCATCACTGGCGCATCCTCTGGCATTGGTGCCGTATACGCCGAACGTCTCGCCCGCCGTGGCTACGACCTGATCCTGGTGGCGCGTAACCGCGACCGACTCAACGACCTGGCCAAACGCATCACCAGCGAAAGCGGGCGCCAGGTGGAAGTACTCGACGCCGACCTCAACGACCGTGCCTCACTGACCAGGGTCGAGCACAAGCTCAAGGAGGACGCCAGCATCACCTTGCTGGTCAACAACGCAGGAATCGGCACGTATACAGCGCTTCTCGACAGCGATGTCGACCAGATGACGCGGATGATCGAGCTGAACGTCACCGCCCCTACTCGCCTGACCTATGCCGCAGTACCCGGCTTCATTGCCCGCGGTCGCGGCGCAATCATCAACATCTCGTCGATCGTCAGCATCGCGCCGGAAATCCTCAATGGCGTATATGGCGGCAGCAAGGCCTTCGTCACCGCCTTCAGCCAGTCGCTACATCGTGAGCTCGCCGATAAAGGCATACGAGTCCAGGCCGTGCTGCCCGGCGCCACCGCCACCGACTTCTGGGCCACCGGCGGTCTGCCACTTGAATATCTGGACCCTGCCATCGTGATGTCTGCGGATGATCTGGTCGACTCGGCGCTGATCGACTTCGATCACGGTGAACTGATCTCCATTCCGTCGCTGCACGCACTGGAAGCCTGGCAAACCTACGAAAACGCTCGCCAAAACCTGTCGACACAGCTGTCCAGCAATGTCCCTGCCCCGCGCTATAGCACCCACTGAACCTTAGTACTTCGATCTGGAGCGCACCCGCCGACATCCTTCAGCTGGAATCGGCGGGTCGATGTGAATGCACATGACGGGGCAGCTCCCTGCCATGACACCTAACGTTAATGGGCACTACTGACGATGATCTTTCCAATCATTTGCGGGTGCAGCGCGCAAAAATATTCAAACTCCCCCGGCGTATTGAACACATAGGAAAAGCTGTCATTGGTATCCAGCGCGCCCGAGCGAAACACCTTATGAGTTTCCACGACCGTGTGCGGTATTTGATCGTCATTGACCCACGTCACCTTAGTGCCAGCGGCTATCGTCAAATCCTTGGGTCCAAACATGAACTCTTTGATGTCGACTTTTACCTCTTGCGCCCAAACCGGTATCGAGACCATCAGGCAGCCCAGCATCAGCACCTGCAGGAGCTTTTTCATGTGAACGCCTCCCTTAAACGAGTGTTGAGTCGATCAGCGCCAGCGGGTGATCGCCCTGTGTCGCCTTGACGTCGGTAATCCCCAGATAGCTGCGCAGTTGATCGGCGGCGACCGTCATCGGGCCCGGTGCGGGCGCGGTGCCTGGGGCCGGCTGCGGATAGGCGGTGCCGCGGGCGGTGTGAAAGGTGATATTGCCCTCGACCTTTTGAATCACCTGATGAATATGGCCATTCAGGACCGTCACCGAGCCATATTTGCGAAGCATGGCGATGGCCTGATCGCCATCTTCCGTTCCCCAGCCCCACGGCTGATAAATGGTCCACAAGGGAATATGCGTGAACACAACGACAGGCGTACTCGTCGACACGGCGCGTAAATCATCGGCCAGCCACGTGAGTTGGTCGGCGCCGAGGTTCGCCTCATGGCCTGCCTGGAAGTTGAAGACGTTCACCAGCGCGATGAAATGCACACCATGATCGTCGAAGCTGTACCAGCCATTGCCTTTCGTGCCTTTGCCGTAACGCTGGAGATAGAGTTTGCCGCCGCCTTCGTCGAGGGTGTCGTGCTCGCCCGGAACATAGTGCACGGTGGATGGCAGGCCTTTGAGGAGCTGCGCGGCGGCATCGAACTCTTCCGGTTTGGAGAGGTGGGTGATGTCACCCGTGTGCAGAATGAGTGCCGGTCTTTGAGGCAGCGCGATGACCTTGTTGATGGCCACCCCCAAGGTCTTGACCGGATCAGGGTTGGCCTCCTTGTTGAAGCCGATGTGCGAGTCGCTGATTTGCACGAAGTGGAAATTGCTGGCCAGCGCTGTCGGGTCCGATAGCGTACCGTCGTTATCCAGCGCAAAGGCCCGCGGAATACCGCCGCTCAACGCCCAGATGACACCGGCGCCGGCCCATGCCGAGCATTTGAGTAGCGTTCTGCGGTCAGGGTCCAGTGGGCCGTCGGTACGCTTTTCGTATTGTGCTGAGTGAATGTTCATGGGAACTCCCTTGGTAGCGGTCTACATTGATGAACTGACACGATGTACAACCGACCGAGGTGAGGTTTTATTCCAGGCAAAAAAATAAGTTTTATGTCGGGAATAAAACAGGACACATCACGGTTATAGGGTGGTAAGCGGCTGGAGCCACTATGAAGCGATTTGAGGAGCTGTTTGCACCGCATATGGATGCTGCCTATAACCTCGCGCGCTGGCTCACAGGTAATGAGAGCGCGGCCCATGATGTGGTGCAGGAGAGTGCATTCAAGGCGTTTAAATTTCTGCACCGCTTCACCGACGGCAATGCCAAGGCCTGGTTCCTGACCATCGTGCGCAACGAGAGTTATAACTGGCTCAAGGCATCGGCCAGCAATCGATGGATCGCCATAGGCGATGAAATCTCAGAAGACGACCTCGCGTTGAGCCACAGCCAAACGCCGGAGCTGTATGCGATGCATGCGGAGGATGCCAAGCGGGTTCAGCAAGCGCTGCGAGCCCTGCCTCCAGCCTATCGTGAGGTGATCGTCCTGAAGGAGTTGGAAGACATGCCCTACAAGGACATCGCGAAGGTGGTCGACATACCTATAGGAACCGTCATGTCGAGACTGGCCCGGGCGCGCACCCTGCTCAAGCTGGAATTACTGAAGTTGCACAACCATGAATGACCTGAACTGCACCCACTGCCACGAATTGATTCATGGCTACCTGGACAACGAACTGGATACCGCGACGGCAGCGACTGTTGCCGACCACCTATCGGGTTGCGCCGACTGCAAACGCCTGCATGACGAAGCGAAACTCCTGATCGCCAGCGTGAAGACCCATGCGCCGTATTACGCTGCGCCTGACGCCCTGACTCGCAGTGTATTTGCCACTATTCCATCACAGGCATCTGCCGCTAACCGCTTTTGGAACCTGTTGCGAAACCCATCGCGCCAGTGGCTCGCCCCTGCTTTTTCAGCCATAGCCCTGGCCATGGCACTGGTGCTGTACGTGGCCACCCCATCAAGCGAACAACCCTGGATGGAAGAAGCCGTGTCCAGCCATGTTCGATCGCTGATGGTCGAGCACTTGAATGACGTAGCCTCCTCCGACAGACACACGGTCAAGCCATGGTTCACCGGCAAACTCGACTTCTCGCCCCCGGTATTTGACTACTCGGCACAAGGCTACCCGCTGCTCGGCGGACGACTGGACTACCTGCAACACCAGACCACCGCCGCCCTGTCCTATGGCCACGCCAAACACATCATCAACGTGTTCATCCTGCCCACCACCGAAGCGGACAAACCCCGGCAACACCTGTCCATCCGTGGCTACAACATCGTGTCCTGGCAACAGAACCACATGCGCTTCATCGTGGTCTCCGACCTGGAAAAAAGTGAGCTCGATGCCTTCAGCCAGTTGGTAGAAAAAGGCGCTTGAGGGTGGCCAGTCACCGCTTCTCATAACGAAAAATGGGCGAGCCATTGAGGTCGCCCATTTTCACTCATTTTAATCGTGCAGCAAGCCCGAGCTGTACTCGTTGAAGCTGTTACCGATTGAGCTCCCGCCAAGGTTCAACTTGTTGGGGCTTCGGCCGTCGAACTGCTGGCAACCTTCTGAAAAACAGCTGCTGGTGGTCACACCAGAGCAGGCGCTCAAGAGCAAAGCACCGGCGATAAACGCGACTTTGAAAAGGTTCGACTTCATTTTTCAGTTCCCTTTGGCTGCAATGAGGCAACGCACGACCTTACGTCACCATCCTAGTCGCCAGACCATCTGAAACATAATGAAACATCGCTGGCCGACAGCATTGGTTCAGCTGAGGGAGACTGGTTACCTTGAAATCCACAGGGAAGGTTTGGAATGACTCGAATTGTTGAAATCCTGATGTACACCTTGAAACCAGGATCGGGATCGGATTTCCATCGAATAATGCAGGAAGCAAGCATTCCGCTTCACTTGAAGGCTGGCATGGATGTCATTTCTTATGGCGGCTCAATACATGACGGTGACAGCTATCACTTGATTCGCGCCTATGAAAGCGAAAGCCATCGCCTGGCATCTCAAGATGCTTTTTACGCAAGCGCTGCCTGGAGAGAAGGCCCGAGAGCAGACATCATCAGCAGGATTGAAGTCAGTACAATGACCGTTATGGCGCTCACTCAAGACGCGATTGATGCCATCAGAGCTTCTCGTAAATCTATCTAGGGCTGACGCTCAATCAGCGTAACCATCCACTCCCCCTGCCCTAAAAAGCTATGTTCTGATGGTTCGGCGCGCTCGACACGGATTGGCAGGATGCTTACCAAGGAACGCCCACGAAACGTTTCATACCCATAGATCAAGGAAGAACATGATCAACATTCGTGAAGCCACCAACGCCGACCTCAACGCGCTACGTGAAATCGGCTGTGAGACCTACCGAGAGCATTTTTCAGCCATCTGGTCTCCGGCCGGCATGCAGGGTTTCCTCAATCAAGACTTCTCGCCCAGCGCGCTCGGCAAATCACTCGAATCACCTGCTAGCCATTGGTGGCTTGTAGCCTCAGACGACAGCGGTAGGGTCGTAGGCTTTTCCAAAGTTAACTGGTCAACGCCTGCACCTTTAACTGGCGAAATGGGCGTGGAGCTTCAAAAGATCTACTTCCTCAAATCCGACGCAGGACGAGGCTATGGGAAACAGCTTCTGCGCTTCATTTGTGACCGAGCGATAGAGCACGGAGAACGCTTGCTCTGGCTTGACGTACTCAAGACCAATGCCAATGCACGGCGTTTCTATGAGAGTTTTGGCTTGCGAGAGGTCGGTGAAATCCCTTTCAAAACTGACACCGCTGAAATCGGGATGGTAGTAATGGCATGCGAGCTTTCCCGATAGGCCAGCCCCCTATTCAGGAAACGTGGTGCTGAAGCCCCTCCAGAAGAGCGTTAAAAGCAACCTTGCAGCGCGGGCTATGGCGTAAGTCTTCATGCATGGTCAGCCATGTTTCCAGCTTGAACACAAATTGCTTTGCAAGCACACGAACCACGTTTGGATCACGCTTGGCCAGCGCTACCTGGCACACACCAATACCAGCACCAGCGCGGATCATCGCAAGCTGCGCGAGATCGCTATCGCTTCGCAGAGTGAAACTGTCCCGACGCCATTGTGGCAACGCCTTGCTGGCTCCACGCAGGAAAGGCGTTTCCTCGTCGAAACCGATCAGTGCGTGCTCGGCGAGGTCGGCCAAGTTGCAAGGCGTCCCGCGGTCTTGCAGGTAGGCCTGGTGCGCATGCAACCCAAGCTCGACATCTCCCACTCTTCGCGCAATGAGCGAGTCTTGCTTGGGAGGTGTCATACGGACAGCAATATCGGCCTCTCGGCGAAGCAGATCTTGCACGCGATTAGACAGCACAAGTTCAACTTTCAACTCAGGCCATTGACGTTGCAGACGCGCAATAATGGGCGGCAGCACTTCTGCTCCCATGACTTCGCTTGCGGTAATACGCACCGTACCCTTGATGCCATGCCCCTGACTTTCGGCAGCACGTTTCATGGCAGCGGCACTTGCCCTCATCGATTCAGCATATGGCTTCAGGGCCAAAGCCGCCTCGGTAGGCAACAGGCCAAGTTGAGAGCGGGTGAATAGCTTCAGGCCGAGCCGCTTTTCGAGCGCAGCGATATGCCGCCCGACGGTCGGTTGTGCCACACCTATTGAGCGCGCGGCGCCGGACAATGATCCGTTTTGCAACACGCTGAGGTATGAGCGGTACAGTTCCCAGCTAATGTCAGAGTCCATGCATAAATGTATAGCGACCACACAAATTTAGACAATTTTATTTAAGCTCCATAGGGACCAGACTTTCTCTATCGCAACGCAGAGAAAATTCAACATGGCAGCTGACAACAAGGTACTGGTTCTTGGTGCAACGGGCGGCATCGGCAACGAAATGGCACGGCAACTGCGCGATAGGGGGTGGGCGGTGCAGGCGCTTCGACGCAGCAAACCGCAGGCATCATGCATAAACGATGGCATTACCTGGATAGACGGTGATGCGTCCCGTCGCGACGATGTCATGGCAGCGGCGCAGGGTTGCTCAGTGATCATTCACGCCGTAAATCCGCCGGGCTACCGACGCTGGGAGACGCTTGTTCTTCCTATGCTCGACAACACGATCGCCGCCGCAAAAGCGCAAGGAGCGACGATCGTACTGCCAGGCACTGTTTACAACTTTGGTCCCGACGCATTTCCAATTCTGCGAGAAGACTCTCCACAACAGCCAAAGACCCGAAAGGGCGAAATCCGTGTGGAAATGGAGCGGCGCATGCGACTTGCAACCACTCAGGGAAGCCGAGTGATCATCGTACGTGCCGGTGACTTCTTTGGACCAACATCGGGCAATAGTTGGTTTGCACAGGGTTTGGTCAAACCGGGCAAAGCGGTGGCGAAAGTGAGTCTTCCCGGCGCTCCAGGTGTTGGTCATCAATGGGCCTATATTCCCGACGTGGCACACACAATGATCAATTTAATAGAGCGTCGCGAAGATCTGCTGCCATTTGCGGTATTTCACATGGCAGGCCATTGGGATGCCGATGGCATGCAAATGGCTGAGGCAATCTGCCGAGTTGTTACAGGCCGTGGTGGTAAACAGCCGAAACTACATCCCTTCCCTTGGTGGCTGATCAGGCTGACCTCACCATTTATCGAAACTTTTCGTGAACTGCTTGAGATGCGGTACCTGTGGAGCAGCCTGGTTCGTATGAGCAATACGCACCTTCAAGCTACAATCGGCCAAGAACTGCATACCCCTCTGGACCAGGCGATTGAAGCGACGTTAGAAGGACTGGGCTGCCTGCCATCGAATACACGACCGTGACAGGGAGCCAACGCGATCAAGGCGCCTGTCAGCCAAAGTTACTGGTGCAGTATGAAAGTCGCCAGGGTTTGCAGATCGTCCGGGCTTAACTGCGCGAAAGGGGGCATTGGGATATCCCCCCATTTGCCGGTGCCGCCGTGCTGAATGCTGGACGTTACCTTGGCCAGTGCCTGCGGGTCATTGGCATACTTGGCAGCCACATCGTGATAGGCCGGGCCTACGACCTTATGATCGATCGCGTGGCAGGACAGGCAGGAGTTGCTCTGGAGCAAGGCCATGGGTTCGCCTTTTGCTACAGGCGCTGCCGGGGGTTGGCCCGCCGACGGGTTCGAGGCAGCCTGCACATCGGCATCGCTCGCATGGGCACTACCGTAGGTCACCGCAAGGTAGGCGCCGATGATGCTCACATCCTGATCGCTGATCGGAGCACCATACACGTGCTGCATTTTGCTCGCTTCCCCAGTCCACTGCGCCAGGCTCATGCCGGGGGGCTGGAAGTTGATGTAATCGGCAGAATGGCAGGTGGAGCATTTCTGCTTGGCCAACGGGTAACCAGGCAGCGCACTTGGCTTGAACACGGCCGTTTCGGGCGGCAACGTGATCGATAGTGGCGCTGCGCTAACCATGGCAGCCAAACAAACCTGAGCCGCGCACAGCAAGGTGGTCATGCGTTTCATGCGTTTCATGCAGGCCCCCTCAGGCGACGGTCACGTGGCTGGTTTCTATGACGTGGCGGCGGTAGCCACCGGGGTTCCAGTCGGCTCGCAGCGGCTGCGTTTCGCCCGCACTGTTACTGGCTCGCACCATCAACTGTGTGGCGCCCTTGCTGGTAAAGGTGATCGGCAGCGTCCACTCACGGAAGGAGAAACGGCCAAGATCTTGCCCAAGCTTGGCTTCGAGCCAACTTTTCCCGCCATCGATTGACACTTCCACCTTGTTGACCCCAACACCGCTGTCGAACGCAATGCCCTTGAGCTCCACGCTCTTTTTCAGCGGCAGTACATCGCCGTGTTTGACGCTGGTGATGAAGCTGCGTACCGGCATCTTGGATATCGGCTGCGTTTGCGCCGGAGTGGTGCCGGGGGCGACGCAGAAACAATCGTTGTCCGGAACGCGGTAGCCTTTAGCCATAAAGAAACCGTCGTAGGTGTGGTCGACGACTTCGATCTCACTCAGGTGCTTGACCCAGTACGTGCCGAAATAGCCTGGCACCACCAGACGTATCGGGTAGCCGTTGAGGAATGGCAGGTCGGTACCGTTCATCGACCAGGCGATCATGGGCTCGCCGTCCATGGCATGGCTGATGTCCAGGGCCTTGATGAACTCCGGCGTGCTCGGCAGCACTGGCTTATCGAGCCCACAGAATGTCACTTGCCTGGCGTCGGCTTTCACACCCGCCTTTTCCAATACCGCCTTGAGCGGTACCCCCACCCAGCGGGCATTGCCCATTGAACCATTGCCCAGCTGAGCGCCGAACACGCGCGGCATCGAGAAGCCACGGCTGTTACCCGAACACTGATTGACGGCCACCACTTCTACCGGTTCGGCGAGGGCCTTGAGTTCTGCAAGGGAAAGTGACAGCGGCGTGTTGACCGAGCCCTTGATCGTCAAACGGTAGCTGTCCGGATCGATGCTGGTAGGGAAATTGGCCAGGTGGTAACGCACGAAAAAGGCGTCATTCGGCGTGATGGGCCCTTCGTTGAAGACGGGGAATGGCGTCTCAAGGTGCGGCGGGCGGGTGGTCACCAGGGTCAACGGTCGTTTTTGCGGGTATTGCACCAGCGGCCGTGGGCCAGCAGCAAAGGTCACTTCTTCGGCGGCTTCGTCGGCCGCCTTGGTTTCGTCGGCTGCCTTGGCGAGGCTTGCCAACGGAGAGGCCGCCAAAGCCAGGGTGAAGGCATCGCGTAGAACGCGCCGGCGGCTCGGCTTGCTGTTATCTACAAAACTGAACTTCATTCTGCACTCTCTATGATTGTTTTACTGAGATGCAACCGACAGCCCCGCGTCAGGGCGCAGAGGCATCGGGCTTAAAGTGTAGGTGGGGTTTCGCTTCACTGTTCGACGTCGGTGAGCAATCCAGTATCGTCACGCGCCAGTCGACTGCTTCTCATTGAACGTCAGTGACTTAGCATTTGATGACAGAGGCTGCCGACACGTGCGAGCCCGTCATCAAAACGATGCCTTCAAAGCGTCGATGCAGAAATTCAACGGAGAGTTGGTGGCTCAATCCACTCCCGCGCAGCTCACCACGACCGTGCCTCTCGAATGGGGCACCTCGATACGAAGTTACCGTTCGATTACCACCCTATCGGGTTGTTTGGTTGTCATACATTACGCGGGGAGATCCAGATGACTTCTGGTGTATCCGCGCACCATACCGTTCTATCCGGTCGCCTTCCCAATATTACGACCTTGATGAACGCCAGCCTGCTGGGTAGCAAATGACGCGGATAACAATTTCAAGCAGTACATCCAGCATCGAAGCTCCATGGCATAGCCAATTTCAACATGATTACGATCGTAGTTTGGGGCCTGCCGGAGAAGATGCCCGGACTAGACTCGCTCATCCTGCAGCCCTGCCATACTGTTCAGCATGGCCAGTGCAACCTTCCGCTTCTACGAGGAGCTCAACGATTTCCTGCCGGCCGAACGGCGGCGGCAGTCCTTCACCTGCGAGTGCGCTCGAGGGGCGACGGTCAAGCACATGATCGAGGCGCTCGGGATACCGCACACCGAGGTCGAGCTGGTGCTGCTCAACGACGAGTCAGTGGGCTTCGAGCGGGTGATCTTCGACAGTGACCGGCTGGCGGTGTATCCCAAGTTCGAAGCGCTGGACATCAGCCCGCTGCTCAAGGTTCGTGCGCAACCTTTACGGGTGCTGCGCTTCGTCGCTGATGCGCACCTTGGCGGGCTGGCCAGCCTGCTGCGCATGAGCGGCTTCGACACCCTCTACGACAATGGCTTCGAGGATGGCGAGATCGCCGAGATCGCTGCGCAGCAAGGACGCATCGTGCTAACCCGCGACCGCGATCTGCTCAAGCGGCGGATCATCAGCCATGGCTGTTACGTGCATGCCCTGAAGCCGTCACTGCAGCTGCGCGAATTGTACGAGCGCCTCGACCTGGCTCAAAGCGCGCGGCCATTCAGCCTGTGCCTTCATTGCAACCTGCCGCTGCACGAGATCAGCCCGGAACTGGCCCGGCCGCAGGTGCCGCCACGCGTTGGCGCCCTCTATTCGCACTTCCTGCGCTGCGACGCCTGCCAACGGGTTTACTGGGAGGGTTCGCACTGGCGCGGCATGTGTGCACTGCTGGCACCTCTGCTGGACCGATAGCCGAGCGCATCGGGCCGGCTGCGTTGCCAGGGATAACTGGCTTTTGCATCAGGTAGATAACGGTCAGGAGCGGTCGCAGGGATAAAGCTGAAACAACCAAAATCTACTTCCCTTCAAGCTTTCGTTTCAGTCGCCTGAGATCACTATTGACGATCAGCTTATGAGCTAGACCTACCGGCAACATGTAGATGCGCCCAAAGACGTTATGCGTTACGACAGATGATGTGATCGTGAACACACGATCTGTTATCGAAAGGCAAATCATGACATCCAGGTGCCGGTCACGTTCGGTCAGAACCAGCATGTCGGGGGTACTATGCTCCACCAGAAAGAAATCCAGCCGTTCGCCAGCGTGTATTGTCTCTCGCCTAGCGCCGGAGAACCCGCCGATCCGCTTCACGCCGAATAACGAGGAAATCGCGTCCCTCGTTCGGAAAGCTAGCCGCATGAGCAGTCCCGGTTCGGCCGTCATGATGTTCCAAGCGTCAAGAGTGGTGATTTCAACAGGGAGCGGAACCGACCTGCTGTCATAGTAATCAAGATCGGACAGTGCACGCAGAGTGTGAGCAGGTGATGTGGTAGCCAAACATTATCCCTTTCAGTGGCCCGACTGCCATTCCCGATAAAATCGGAAGCTGATCATCATGTAGCCATGCTATTTCATAATTACCCCCAAATATCCCTTAACTGTTCGCTGAATGAATATCTACCGGCTACAGGCCGGTATGGGTTGTGGATTCAACCGGTCGATGCAACAGATTGGCTAAAAGTAACCGCTCAAAGCTATCTACAGACACCTGGGCGATTCAGTATTCCAATCTTGGCAAGTCAACCGGTACAAGCGCACCGGCCGACCATGAAACTCAAGAACGTCGAACTCTTTAAACCCAGCATGTTCAGCAACTCTGAGCGAGGCCACATGCTCCGGCTCGATTATTACGACTACGGACGCCAGTTGCCTGCGAGCAAAAGCGTAATCAACAACCCCTTTGACCGCTTCGGACGCGAGACCTTGGTTCCAGTACCTTCTGGCGAACCGATAACCCAAATTAGCTTCTTCTACCCCGTCAACCATTTCAGGCCCAACACCACAAAATCCCACGAGGTCATTGGAACCCTTTTCCACCAGGGCCCATGGACCCATTCCGTGAGATGCATAGCACTCCAAACACCAGTCAATAAAATTACGCGTGGCATTCTCGTCACAAACCCCACGAACTGAATACTTCATCACCTCAGGATCGCTCAGAATCTCCGTAAGTGCGGGCAGATCTTGCCGCGATAATGGCCGTCCGATTAGCCTCTGTGTTTCAAATAAATGCACCCGTTCCTCCTTGTGCATAACGTTAAACTAAGGGGTGCGCTTTAGCGTGGCCCTCTTAAATCCGGGGCTAGTCTTCGGTAGTACAGCATCCCAGTCATTGCTCAGTCTCCGATTATGGCTAACTGCAATTAGGTTCTTTACGAAAATTCGCTGAGCCATGTTTGAAGGGAGAACGGGCCTAACAACGCAGACTGCCCCGCCGCATAGAGTCATTGCCGGCAGCGCAGGGGATTACTTCTGGCTAAGCGCCGCGATGGACAGGCCAGACACGACAAAAGTCAGACCGGCCCCCACATTCAGGCCATTGACCAGCCGCGGCCGTTGCCGAATACAGCTCGACAGGCCGGTAGCAAATATCCCCATTAGCGCGAAACCCACGGCCGTCAGTGCGGCAAACCATCCCCCATACACCAGCATCTGAAGTGTTACGGAGCCCAATTGCGGGTTGACGAACTGGGGAATGAACGCCAGGACGAACAACCCCGGTTTCGGATTGAGCGCCGCAGAAAGAAAGCCAGTGAGGAAGATGCTGCGCAGCGACTGACTGGCTGTTGGCGTGAAGTTGATCAGGCTGCGGGCACGCAAAACCTTGATGCCCAGCCAAAGCAGATAGCCCGCCCCGATCACCTTGACGATCCAGAACGCGACTACCGAAGTTTGCATGAGCAAAGTCAATCCCAGGGAGGCCGTCGTCACGTGGAACAGGATCCCTGTGCCCGAAGCCAGCCCTGACACGAAAGCGGCCATACGGCCTTGGCTGAGCCCTCTGCCAATCGCCAGCAGGTTGTCCGGCCCGGGTGATACAACCAGCAAGATGCAGGCTGCGGTATAGGCAAGCCAAGTATTCATTGGGAACACGGTCACTCTCCTTATGCGCGATAGCGGAATCCATCCTCATGTCCACCGCAACTCTAGCCTAGATGTCGCAGGCAGCGCTATTCGAGACATCGATATCAACCTGACTAGATAAACGGTCGCTTTCTGGCAGCGATTGAATCGCCCACGCTTCTGTAGACAGAGGTCGTAAGCGCCCAGCCAACACACCCTCCGGAATCCAAACCTCAATGAAGCACACATCGCCCCCAGCGTTGGGGTCAGAACGAGATTGGCTGAATGGTTAGGCCAATGCATCACCAGTTCATAATCATCGGCAACCCAGGACGGAAATCGTGTGTCTGGCAGCTTGCGCCATGATCGATTTCCAATACGACCAGATGCTCATGACCATGAACAATTTCAAATCCTTTCAGCTGGTTTGCGCAGTTGGCAGGGGTAGAAAAAGCTTGGCTGTTGGGAGTGGTAACTCGCACAGATGTAATGTCGCGAAAGCCGTTGGGATGTTCAAACGGCTGCGCTCGCTCAATCGGAGCCTCATCTGGTCTCTTGGCAAACGAAAGAAAAAACCACATCGGTTCGGATATAGGCGCATGTCCCACGTCGACTTTCAGGGCAGCTGGTAAGTAAACAGGTCGATACTCCCAGACCGGAAATATTGGCTTCTCGCCTACGGTGGATGGTCTGAAGCAAATTCCAAAGGGCGCAGCGACTCCATCTGCGCACTTGAGGCGGTCAAAGAGTTGGGTTGGCGCTGTTAACTGACTTTGAGCTTCTAACTCATCGGTGAGATGTAAAAGCTCAATGAAAGAATTTCGGAAGAAGAACCTTCTATTGGCAGTGCCTTGGCCTGGGTGTACGTTTGGCGTCCCTTCAGCAAGCCCGAGGGCTTTCAGAGCGTCAGCGCCTCGACCTTCATCATTCACACAAATAAAAATGTGATCTATTTCCATCGTTAATTCCCTTTAATCCTGTGATTTGACTGCCCAATTATTCGGCAACAGGCGCGCAGTTGTTCGGTGTCCAACTCCACTGGCGAACCGTGCCGAGAGCCTGACCAGAAGAATTTTCCCTGGTGCAAACGACGGGCTGCCAGCCAGATGCCCAGCCCATCATGCACCAGCACTTTTATGTGGGGGGGCGCGGCGATTGGCGAACAGATAAGCACAGTGCGGCTGCGCCGCACAGAACACCGCCACGACCCGCGCAAGCGCGGTGTCTGTGCCGGCGCGCATATCCATCGGTTCGGTGGCGAGCCAGATCGAATCGATGCGGATCATCGTGTGCTTGAGGGCGGTCTGTCACCGCTTCCCATAACAAAAAATGGGCGCCCTCTAGAGTCGCCCATCTTCATTACGACGCCAACACCTGCGCCTGCAAACGTCGCCCGATAACGTCCAGCAAATCACAGCCATCGCGCAGCGGAATCGCCAACACCCGCGCGAAGTCATGCAGCACCACTGCGTCGCTGCTGATTTCCTCGCGCATCGCGAGATTCTCCAGCAACTGGGTCACGGCGCTAATGCGGTAAGCGGCAGCGTCGTGCAACACGTCAAGGGGCGCTTCGGTGTCGATCAGCAGAGAGTGGAAATTGCTGTCGATGCCGGTGATGGGTATGTAGCGAGCCATGGCTAAACCTCTATTGGATAAACGATCGTGACCACTTAGTGGCCGGATACTGGAGTGACCGCGGACGCCGTCGAATCGGACGTGTCGAGATGGTCCAACGCTCGGTTCACCAACAGCTCGCCCAGGACGATCAATTGCTGAATCGCCAGAGCCTTGTTGCGGCGCGAGCCTTCGAGCTCGAAGGCCAGGTCAGTGATCATCGCACTGAGAGAGGCGAGTGTTTCAGAGGCGTGGACCCATAAGGTCTCGGTGTCGACGTCGGGGGCAATGGTGAAGATATGGCTTATAGGGTTGGCGGGGTTTGGGTTACGCGAATGGTCACAGAGGGGATCTGAGGTGGAAAGGCTTGGAGTTTCGGGGGGATCGGGGGTGATCTTTTTCATTGGCTCATTCCTAGAATTAAATTAAGGAACTGCCGGCATCACTTCCACATGATGGGTGGCAGCTGTACGCAGGTGTGGAAGACCGGGGATCTAGGAACCCGGCGCACCCGAAAGTGCCCCGCGCACAGCTGCCATAACTTAACAGCAGACATGAAAAAAGCGCCTGCTTAAATTTATGGGCGCTTGTGCGCCTAGTCGTGTTACGGCCAGAAGCGGCCTGTGGGGTGCGCCTCGGAAATCTGGGGCAACTCACAATTTTTACTCAATGCTACTTACTCACTCGGGCGGGTAGCGGTACCGATTTTCCGGCGCAGAATCATCATTCCCGCAGATACAGGGCGAGTTGCACTGCGGCTCGCGGATGGCCGCCGGCCACCCGCGAGCCAGTGCCATCAACCCAGCAGCTTAAGCTCGTCTTTACCGTACTTGAGCGATTTCTCGTCTGGAATCATCAGGCCAGTGTGCTCGTCGCGCCCCTGCAAGACGAAGCGGGCGTTCGGGTTGCCCAGTTGGGTAGCGGCCTGCTGGCTGTCGGCGCCGATCTCGCCCTTCTTCATGCGGTTGACGATCACCCCCACCGCCGTATCGTTGAAGTCGCGCAGCATCCAGGCATCGCCATCGCTGTCGCCAGCCACCAACACCGGGCCATAGCCCTTCTGTTTAACCAGCACGTTCTTGATGCCGACGGTCTTGCCCGGACCGTAATTGAAGTGCCAGTCTGGCTGATAGCGACTGGTGTACTTGCCTTCTTCCATCGCCATGCGCAGGCCGATCACGTTCTCAGGCGGCACGCCGTATCCGTAATGCGGATTGCCCGCGAACACGCGTACCACATCGTCGATCGAGGCGGTGCTGACATAGACGTCGATGCCGTTGGCGCGCAGCGTGTGCATCAGGCCGCGGATTTCCTCATGGATTCGGATGCCATGAAAGTGCGTATCCGCCACCACCCCAGCCTTGCCCGGCAATGTGCGTGAACTCTCGTACTTGACCTTGCGCAGCGCGTCACCGATGGCGTAGTTGTTGGAGGCCTCCGCCATCGCCTGCAATTCAGCCGTGGTCATGTTCTTGTAGAAGTACAGAATCCACTTGTAGCCGATTTCCACCGGGTAACTGTCGCAGATCGCGTCGTACATGAAGTAGAGCTTGGCGAGAAAATCCTTGTACTGCTCGCTGGCCTGGATCTCTTCCAGGCTCTTGTCGCCGGCGAGCCCCTTGTAGTTGGCATGCAGCCAGCGGTAATCCGCTTCCACGTCGCTGGCAATGTCTTCCATCTTGACCGGCTTGCCGTCCACCGTGGTGTAGTCCTTCATGAACGCGCCGTTCGGCACGTCCTGACGCACCACAGCGGCGAACTCATCGGGCGTCAGCTTGTACTGCAGATGATTGATCTGGTAGACCAGCAGCGCTTCTTCACAGTCGTTCATGATGCAGGTGTTGTCCCAGTCGAACACCGCGTACGGGCGCTGCTCTGGACGGTAGGACGCGCTCTTGACGCCGTGCTCATCGATCACCGCCTGCAGACGCTTTTGGTTAAGTGGCGACCAGCGCGCCGGGTCCAGCGCACTGGGTGTGGCCGGGGGCGTGGCGGCTTGCGTTAGGCAGGATGACAACAACAGCGGAGAGACGACGGAAACAGTGGCGAGGGTGTTCAGAAACTGGCGACGCTGCATGGCATAGCTCCTACTTCTAGACGAGAGGTTACAACCGAGGCGATGGCGAAAGCGTGTTTCGAAAAATGGACGAGGGGAAGAAACCGTCCGGCCACGAGGCTAGCTCCAAATACACAAAAAAACAATAATGCCTCAACATTGCACAAATATGACGCGCAGACCGCGCCAGCCCAATGATCATGGGGCCGCGCCAAACTTGACAGCGACCGACGCCCCTCCACAATGCGTGCTCGGACAGCGACTCAAACAGCAGGGACACCAGGCATGTGGCAAGAAGAGCGTTATCAGCGGATCCGCGTACTGCTATCGACCTTGCAGCGCGTCACCACCGACCGCATCGTCACCGAGCTGAATGTTTCACGCGAGACTGTGCGGCGCGACCTGGTCGCTCTGGAAGAACAGGGGGAGTTGAAGCGGATACACGGCGGCGCCATCCGCGTTGAGGACGAAGCGCCCATCGCCGAGCGGGCGCAAAGCAACGTCAAGTTCAAGCGCGACCTCGCGCGCGCCGCTGTCAGCCTGCTGTCGCATGGGCAGACGGTGTTCATCGACGCGGGCACCACCACCGTCATCCTTGCCGAAGAGTTGGCCAAGCTGGGAGGGCTGACCGTGATCACCAACTCGTTCAACGTGGCACTGCAGCTGCGCAACCCCGCCGCGTCGGGCGGCCAGCACAACGAGGTGCTCGTACTGGGCGGTTCACTCGACGACCGTGCGCCGGCGACGGTCGGCAGCACCACGGTGGCGGAAATTGGCCGCTATCGGGCCGACCTCGCGCTGTTGTCGCCGGTCGGCATCGACGCCCAGCGCGGTGCCAGCAACTACGACCACCGCGAAGCCGAAGTCGCGCGTGCCATGGCCGACAATGCCGAACGCGTGGTCATCCTCGCCGATTACAGCAAGATTGGCGTGGAGAGCCGCGTCGCCTTCTGCCCGCCAGATCGCATCGACGTGCTCATCACAAACCATAAGGCCAGTACCGAAGCGGCGTTTGCCGCACTGAACGCCAAGCTGAAACGTATTGTCCTGGTGTAGCGGTGGCTTGGCGGTTGCAACAGGAACTGACGCTGCGTGATGCTCTAGTGCGGCGCAACCGGGTAGATCTTGCACGATGCGACTCTCGGCGCGGGCAAACTGACCGTAACTGTATTGGCTGCGAACGCCTGCAATGGGTCGATTCTGTTGAAAACAGTCGGTCTGCCCAAACTGCCTGATCATTGACTGGTGAAAACGCCTTTTTTACACGCTGGTACGTGAAGTCTGAGTCCGGAAGCCTCTGCCAAAAGTAAAGATTTCAATCTCGGACGCGTACTTTTCTGCTGCGCAAACCATGGCCGACTTTTTCAACAGAATCGGTTGGTTTCAGCCGGTCGTGACAGACTGCAACCGCCCCGAAGCATCCGAAGGCAAGGAGGCCTACAAACTGGCCGCGACACTCGTTGGCAAATCGCTCTCTGGTTAAACCCGGCCGGCCTCCGCCCATTGTCCAGGTATTAGATCCCACATTGCCCAGTTCATGTTCCTGACCTTGGGTGACGGATGCGCATACGCGAATATCTTCACGTTCATCGACTGCATGAACTTCTCAGCCCTACCCGCCTGCCGGCCTACCAGCACTACCGTTTCAAGTTTCGGCAACAGCGTCAAGCGCAAAATGGGGACAGATTTATTTTAAGATCCCTCAAACATTCCTTTTTTGAAGACCTTTCAACCGCAAACTCGCCCGTTGCACGGCAGCCATCTTTTCAGGTCGCTTCATGCGCTTCCACTTCCTGATGTCCTCCTTGGTGCGGCCACAACTCACACACAGTTCACCGCTCAACTGGCAAACGGAAATACAAGGGTTTTCGATATCCTTGGCCACGCTTCAACCTCGAGTCGAGCGCTTGCGCGCCAAGCGTTGTTGCCAGTTGCCGGCATTGGCGCGCTGACATTGCTCTTCAGTATCGAAATGCACATGGGCCGAGACCGGACTGACGAGAACATTCGCGTCTCTTAACGCCACGGCAGTCAGTTCGACCATGCGCTCGCCCTGCCCGCTAGCAATGGCCTGGTCCTTATGGGCTTGTGTATCGAAGACCCAGACAACCATCAGGCTGGAAGGGAACACTTCGTAATCTATCTCGTGGGTCAGCCAGGAGAACCCCACTATTTCCGCTTTGGCCGTCTCACACGCCTCGGTCAGGGTAGCCACCAGGCGACGTTCGATGTGCGCCTGATCGCGTTTGTTTAAAAGCATGGGTTGATCCTTGTCACTGCCGAAGTAAAAAACCAATCATAGGATACTTCAATGCCCTCTTTCGGCTCTTACAGGGCAAAGATCAGGTCAATTGAGCAAAACCCTCGACAGTCGCGGTAGGTCGGTAGCTACCGGTCACGAATAGCAGGATACGACCCAGCAATCAGTCGTGACCGGCAGAATCGGCCAATAGGACATTCGCAATCAAAGAGGGATTTATTCGCCGAGGGCAGCTGCTGTGCAGACAACCTGGACGGCGGCTCAATTCGCCCCAAATGACTCCTTTCGATCATTCACAGCCAAACGGTCTAAGCTCATCCGATCGGGACCTTATCTTGCTTCAGATCGCTCGCTATTTTGGGCGTAACGGCTTGCTGGTGGATGGGGCATGTCGATTATAGGCATCTCGTTCCGGGGTCAACCCTGGCCGCCAAGCTACCCTTCCATTGGCTCCGGGCACCTTCCACGCGCACTTGGAGACACCGTCATGTTCCGCGTCCTGTTTCCCGCTTTTATGCTGCTGGCTCTAAGCATCCCGGTACGTGCTCAGGTGACTCCATTTCCTGCCTCCTTTCGTACTCAGGACATCCCTATAGACGGCGTCACACTGCATGTGCGCGTCGGCGGCAAGGGGCCGGCCGTGGTGTTCCTGCATGGCTTCGGCGACACCGGCGACATGTGGGCGCCACTGGCCGCCGAGCTGGCCCGGGATCACACAGTCGTGGTGCCGGACCTTCGTGGTATGGGCTTGTCGTCGATCCCGGACAGTGGCTACGACAAAAAGACCCAGGCGGGCGACATCCGTGCGGTGTTGGCAGTTCTGGGTATCGAACACTCGGTGGTCATCGGCCATGACATAGGTACCATGGTCGCCTATGCCTACGCCGCGCGTTATCCGCAGCGTACCGATCGCCTGGTAGTGATGGATGCGCCCGTACCGGGCATTGCGCCCTGGAATGAAATTGTCCGCTCACCGATGCTTTGGCACTTCGACTTCGGCGGACCGGATGCTGAACGCCTGGTCGCCGGTCGTGAGCGAATCTACCTGGATCGGTTCTGGAACGAGTTCGCGGGCGACCCCACCAAGGTGGATGAAGAAACCCGTCGGCATTACGCCACTCTCTATGCCCGCCCCGGCGCCATGCGGGCAGCCTTCGCCCAGTTCCGCAGCATTCGTCAGGATGAGGTGGACAACAAAGCTTCGATGAAAACGCGGCTGACGATGCCGGTGCTGGCCATCGGTGGTGAAAAATCCTTCGCAGGCAATGAAGCGATCGTGATGCGCAACGCAGCGGACAAGGTCACGGAAGTGGTGGTTCCTGGGGCAGGACATTGGTTGATGGAAGAGGCACCGACACAGACCATTCGATCGATTCGCGACTTCATCGCGCAGTGACGTAGCCTACATTCAATACTCACGCGCCCCTTCTACCCGCCTCTACCCGCCGCTCCCATAAGGTCGAGTAATGACCTCAAGGAGATGACCGTCGGGGTCCTCAAAATACACCCCGCGGCCACCGTCGTTCCGGTTGATTTCTCCAGCCCGGTGCTTGCCAGGGTCTGCCCAATACGGCAGCCCTCGATCGTGGATGCGGGCGAAGGTTTGATCGAAGTCGTCTTCGCCTATCAAGAAGGCATAATGTTGGGAGGAAATCTTGCTATCGCTCTCGTGGAAGTCGAGTGAAACGTTGTTGTTGAGTTGAACGACCAGCGTTGCTCCGAATCGGGTGGCGGATTGCAGGCCCAGAACTTCCGTGAAAAATGTTGCTGATTTCTGCCTGTCGCGGCACCAGACGATAGTATGGTTTAGCTGCACGCTCATGTTGCGCCTCCTTTTAGCATCCTTAGAAATCAACAATCATCTCTGCGGGCCTACGCCCAGTTGTCGCTTGAACGGCCACCATCGCCTCTGCAACCGCTTCGGGATCTCCTTCGCAGCGTCGTGTTTTCAGGCGGGTGCCGGGATCGCGAAGTTCGCCCGGGCCCACGCGGAAAACTTCGTCGGCTGTCGGCCGGCGACTCTGTTGGCCAGCGTAATTGCATCGTGCGAATCCCCTCCAAGGTAGGTGTGGGCTTCGAAATAGGCGAGCATCTCCGCGATTTCCTTGGCGCCCGGGAACCAGCCAGCAAAAAGTTCTTGCGGGACTTGTTTGAACGAGAATGTGTGTCCCTGTTGATTCAGCGTGGCGATGACCTCGTTGAAGCTCAGGAAGTCGCCAACCAGCGGCAAATGTTCACCTTGCCCCGCGAGTTCCGGCTGCGTGAATGCACCGACCACGATGTGGCCGAGTTCGGTGATGTCGCCCATGTGAATGACGCGCTTCTGCGGATCGAGCGGCATCGCCCAACCCAAGGCCCCATCCGCTTGCTTCTGGGGAGCCATTACGCCGAGCAGATTTTGGTAGAAGAACGGCGCGATCACGAATGTGTGGTGCGCAAATCCAGCCTCCCTCACGATGCGGTCGATGTTTGCTTTGTCCGTGAAATGCGGAACATCGAGCTTGCCGCCGCTGATCGTCTCCACGTTCGGAAGCGTCGACCAGATGAAGTGCTGAACACCGGCCTCTTTCGCCGCGTGAACGGCCGCGAGTGCCTGTTTGTGCTCGTCCGTGCCCGCTTCGTGGAAGTTGGTGACCAGAAAAACCCCGTGTGCTCCAGCAAACGCGGCTTTCAGTGTTTGCGGACGATCCAGATCCGCCAGCACGACTTCGTCAGCCAACTGCGGATGCTTGGCTGGATTGCGCGTCAACGCGCGCACCTTGAATTGACCGCTCGCCTGCAGCGCACGCACAACGGCGCCGCCCTGATGACCGGTTGCGCCGACGACGGCGATGAGCTTTTTGGTGTTTGACATGGTAGTTCTCCAATGAATAGTTTCTTGGTAGAAAAATCGTTTCGGCTGCAAGTCTTCAGGCCGAAGGAGATTTCAGCGCGCTCGCAAGCACGTCGCAGAGAGGCTTGGGCGGGCGGCCAGTGATTTCGGTGACGAGGGTGGTGCTCATGCGGCTTCCCTCGCGCTCTTGAGCGCCTTGGTCCACCACGCGATGTCGTCGAGCAACTCGTTGGCAGCCCGCGCCAGGTGCGGAATCCAGTGCGCAGGCTTTTCGCCGAAGCGGCTTTCGCGTGTCGAGCCGATGACGATGCCGATCCGAGGTGGTTGCTGTGGGGTCATGTTGATTGCGGAAGAATGGGTCATGGCGAATCAATCTCCTTGCAAAGCCCGCTGTGCGCAGGCGTTGGGAGCCTCGCGGCTCGGTAACTCAACAGTAGGGTTTGGCCGATTGGTTGACTAGCCGATAGAATTGGATTGCACTCATCCACCTACGCCAGGAATAGCCGACCATGCTCGACCTCAATGACATCGCCATGTTTGTGCAGGTGGTGCGCAGCGGCAGCTTTGCTGAGGCCGCGCGGCGGCTGGGTTTGCCGCCCAATACCGTGAGCCGCCGCGTCCAGCAGCTCGAAGCGCATCTCGGCACGCGGCTGCTGCAACGTTCCACCCGCAAGCTCACGCTCACCAGTGCAGGCCAAAGCTTTCATGAGCGTTGCACGGGAGCGGTCGACGGCCTGCTCGAAGCGGGGCAGGAGTTGATGACGGGCAGCAGCGAACCCAGTGGCTTGGTACGCGTGGCGGCGCCGGCTGACTTCTTCGACCTCTTCCCGATGGAGTGGGTGGCCGAGTTTCTGGCCGCGCATCCGCGCGTGCGACTCGACTTCGTGCTCAGCGATGCGAAGGCCGACTTGATCGCAGAGCAGATCGACATTGCCTTTCGCGGCGGGCCCTTGCGCGATTCAGGCTATGTCGGCCGTCAGATCTTCGACCCCCGCAGCGACGGGATGGTGGCAAGCCCCGCTTACATCGCCACGCACGGCTCACCCAGCACGCTGCAGGATCTGGTTAGCCACGACTGTGTGATCGCCGCGCATCCCAGCGGCCACGCCACATGGCGTTTGGTAGGCCCCAATGGCGAGGAAGAAGTGCAAGTCGCCGGGCGCTTCAGCGGCAATACCGCGCAGGCACTGCGCAAGGCCACCGTGGCCGGACTCGGCATCGCTCTACTACCACCCGCGATGGCCAGGCTCGACGTTCAGGCCGGCGTGCTCGTCCCGGTGCTGCCTCAATACCAGCGCACCGGCTATGGCATGAGCGTGCTGTATCCGAGCCGCCGGCACCTGCCGCTCGCGGTATCGGCGTTCATCGGGTTGGTGATCCAGAAGATGAATGCGGTAGAAGCACCCGAGGTGCATCGATCTGTGCGGCGTCGATAGCGAGTGGCGGCTGGGCCTCTGTGCCTGCATCACCACTACTCGTGGACGACCTGCCCGCCTTCCGCTGTCTATCGCCAGCCACCCTTTACGTGAATTCCGGAGTAGCCTCTCCTTATCTTCACAGGAGCATGAAATGAAAATACGAATCCAGTCTGTCAGTTACAACGCTGATTTAGAGCCAGAAATTTTCTCGGTCCGCCTTCTCCTGGAGCCGGATGATGGCTATGAAGGCGTCTTCATGGGAGAGACCGTTGTGACCATCCCCTTTGATTCCGAGCTGACGTTTTCGCAGATTGAGCTGAAGGCGATAGCCGAGGCAAAAAGGGTTATCTGAAAGCAACGTTGGGGGCATCGGCGGTCGCGGCAGGAATGGCAGTTACCTGCCACTCCCCGCACAGATCCGTACGTGCGGAACTGCCGCATACGGCTCCTGGGTGGGCGCACGCTTACGTCACGTCTAGCTGATACTATTGCGCCCCCATGTGCTGTGTTGTTCAGGCACGATCATCCCGCTTCAAATACCCGCAGGAGTGCACCCTACGTACTCGCGGGAGCGCAAAACAAGGACGTAATTACAATGGACAGGGAAATTATCTTAATGCGTCATGGTCAGCCGAATCTGGCTGTGTTCGACAAGGTTTCAGCGCTCGATATGAAACGCTGGATCGAGCAATACGACCTATCCGAAATCATCAACCAGCCCGTCCCGAAGGCTAGTGTGGAACTGGCCGTTACCGCCAAAGTGATCGTGTCGAGCAGTGCGCCCCGGGCGCTGACCTCTGTTCGGGCGCTGGGCCTTCAGCCCACCCTTGTAGATGAGATTTTCTGCGAGGCGCAGCTGCCCCATGGACGGTGGACACTGCCGCGCCTTTCACCGTTTACGTGGGCATTTATTCTTCGAATTTTATGGTTGTGCGGTTTCTCAGGGAAGGTCGAGTCTGCCCGTAAGGCCAGAATACGAGCTAATACGGCAGCTCAACGACTTCAGTCCCTTGCCAGCGAAGGGCCGGTCCTGCTGCTCGGTCATGGATTCATGAATCGAATGATCGCCAAGCAGTTGGAAGCTGCCGGATGGACTCGCCATACAAACAATGGCAACCGTTACTGGAGCGCGACGACCTATCGAATGAATCAGAGTTAAGACACGGCGACAGCCCGCAGGCTACCTTGTGCAGCCTCTTTTAAGTGGCCTGTCACCTCGTCTCATAACAAAAAATGGGCGCCCCCTTGAGGTCGCCCATTTAAATTTTTAATCAGTAAAAACCTACGACTTACTATCCAGCGGTTACTTTAATGACTTGCTCGATGCGCTCACGCGCCGCCCCGGTAAGCCGCTTGATACCCAAGACTCTTGCTATTTCAAGGGGCCTATCAGAAGCCTGAATCAAAGAAGCCAACATCAGTAGCTCTTCGGCTGCGATTTCCTCTACAGATCTAGCATCATCAAAGGTTGCAGGAATGCGATAGCTGTTCCAAGCAGCGATATCACTTTGCGCTCGCCACACAAATTGCCCATCGACCGGGTCGTTTTTCAGATGATGATTCTGTTCGGTAAGGTCCAGCACTCGATCACGAATCAATCGGCCGGACCGCTGAAAACCATGGGCTCGTGCAACGCGCTGCACCAGTAATGAATCGAGTATCGGAGCCTCTTGAATCAAGACATGCTCAATCAGCTCGGCAAGGACAGGGTTGTACTCTTGCGAGTAGAAATCATCGGCCTTTATCCGGTCACTCAGACCACTAAAATCCGTCACACGGTATTCACTTCGGATCGCAGAAACCGGTGAAATTTCACAGGCGCCGGCAATTTTCATCTCTGCCAAAACGGGATCAGCTTTAGGTGTGGGCTGCTTAGCTGGCTCTACTGGCGGAGTATCCGGCGCCGTCTCGACGGGTAGACTCTTCACTAGCGAAAGCTGAGGAGAATGGGCCGGCGCAACAGGTTCAACTTCGATAGCCCTGCTTGAACGAGAGCTTTCCAGCAAGGCTTCCAGGGCTGCATGCAAACGATCCAGTGCGCCCGCTTTATCAATCCACCACTCAGTCGACCAAAGCCGCACAAGCTTCCAGCCCAAGCCCTTGAGAATCGCGCTGCGTACCTTGTCTCGATCCCTGGCGGTCGCTGCACTGTGATACGTCGCGCCATCACATTCAACGCCGACCAGATAGTCGCCGGGCCTGTCTGGATGGACGATTCCAAGATCAATACGGAACCGAGAAACGCCGATCTGTGGCACCACCTGCCAGCCCTTTCGTCTGAGGCCCTGAGCAACAGCCTCTTCAAACGGCGAATCATATCCACCCACCGATCCTTGTACGGCCTCAGCCAGCGCTCGCGGCCCACGCTGAGCGAACTCGATGAAATGTTTCAAGTCACGCACCGCTCGAGCGTTGGTGCGATTGAGGTCAACCATGGACGCGTCAAATGAGGAAAACACCAACATCTCGCGTCGTGCGCGGGTGATGGCAACGTTCAGTCGACGCCATCCACCTTCCTTGTTGAGCGGGCCAAAGTTCATCGACATCACCTGAGCGCCTGGCTCAGTCGGGCCATAACCCACACCCAGCATGATCAGGTCACGCTCGTCGCCTTGTACTGTTTCAAGATTTTTGACCACGACAGGCTCTGGGAGATCATCCTGAAAGAAAGCTTCAATGTGCGGATTTTGCTGGCGTGCCCGATCCAGGAGATCAGTAATCAGTCTTTGCTGATCGGTATTGAGCGTGATGATCCCGATCGAATGCCCCGCTGCTACAAAAGCGGGATCAGTCAAACGCTTCACTGTTTCCGCTACGATTGCTTCTGCTTCCGCTTGGTTATGCCGACCTTTACCCTTCGCGTAGACACCTTCTACTCGACGCCATTCAACGGCACTGGCACGGGTTTGCGCGGCAGGGAAGGTAATCAAGTTACTGTCGTAGTAACGATGATTGGAGAACGCAATCAAACTCTCATGACGGCTTCGGTAGTGCCAACTGAGACTGTGGCTTGGAATCCCTGCGCCCAGGCACTCGTCCAGAATGCTTTCCATATCCTCCGCCGTATCATCCTCTTCAGAGGCAGAAGCGCCTCGGTTGAAGAAGTTGGTCGGTGGCATTTGTCGAGGGTCACCGGCGATGACGACCTGCTTACCTCGAGCGATGGAGCCAATGGCATCCCATGGAGCAATCTGGGACGCCTCGTCAAAAATGACCAAATCAAAAAGCGCCTGATCGGGCGGCAAATACTGCGCAATAGAAAGCGGGCTCATCAGCATGCAAGGCGCCAGTTTGGACATTGCATCGCCCATTTCCACCGCAAGCTGGCGTACCGGTTTGTGGCGTCGCGACTTTTGCAGTTCATGTTTGAGGATGCCGAAACCACCCTGCTTGCCGATTTCGTTCTTGGACGGAATCAGGCCGCACAGTTTTGCACGCACATAACGAACCGTGAGTTTGGAAAGCTCGTCATCCAGTCGGCCAAATGCCTCAATATCACTGACATGCTCTGCTGGAACGAAATTGCGCAGCAGTGGCTGCGAATCAATCACGACCGTTGCAAACCATCGGGCGTAAGCCGTTTCGAAAGCGTCGCTGGCTCCCCCTTCAGGAAGTGCATTGATGGTTAGCGCCTCTGTAAGCGGTTGCAAACCGAGCACTATCGCCTCCTCCCGAACCCTGGACCAATCGCACCATGCCTTGAGCTTCGTCTCTTGCTCTACGATGGCGTTAGCGGTGTTGAGCAGTGGCTCGATCGTAACTTTGGCATCAACGGCGTTGCCCGCAAGCTCGTTAAACCGTCCAGCTATCTGATTGAAACGAGAAAGAGCGTCCTTCAGTTGATGCAAAGCCGAGTCGATAAACCCGCCTCCACCGAGCAACTCATTGGCCTCAACGACCAACTTTGCTGTAGCGCTTCGCAGGGTCATCAGGTCCTCGGGAGAACTCGAGAGCACGATGATCATTGCGCGGATGCGCTCACTGAGCTCAACCGAGGTGGTGATGAGAGACGTGTCGCTGGATACGCCATTCCAGCCGGGTATTGATTCCAAGTCCGCAGCGAGAGCATCCAGCGAGGTGAGCAAGGTACGCAGTTTGAACAGCTTTGGCAGGTCAGACTCCGTATCCGGCAGGCCAGATACACGGCCTTCGGCAGCCAAATGCTTCGTCACTTTCTTCTTTGCCAGCGTCGCGAATATCCAGAATTTACGCTGCGCTTGATCCCAATCGTTCTTTATTTGCTCGAGATTGAGCCCCCGACAGGCCTCCTGCCCATAAGGTAAAGACAGTGATTGCTCTATCGTTCGATAGTCATCTAAAAGCTGAACGGCTCGCTTCGCCGCAACGATTTTTGCATTCGCATTGAGCGTGAAGGCAAACGTTAGATCCAGACCGTTCGCGTCGATCAAGAGTGATACGAAATTGGCCAACCGGGCAATGTCATCGCCCTGCGCAACCGGTAGAGAGAGATGGGTTGCTTTGAGAAGGCTAGCGCTCGCCGCCTTCAATTCCTGGATCACCACAGGAAGCGCTCGTGCGGTGGCAACGATTGCCTCTTGCCAACCGTTCGACCACTCAGTACGACACAACAACCCAAAGCGACTGGAAAGATCCCGCGCAGCAGGACTGTTAAGATCAAGGCGCCTCACTACATCCCGAAACTGCGCATACATAACTGCGTCATGCACTGTTCCTTCAGGCCACGCCAAACGAAGTGTGGCTGAGGTTCCGTCACGAACAACACGACCAATCGCTTGATGTACCGATAAGCCATTGGGCCAACGCCGATGTAATAGCTCAACGACCGCGTTCAGTTTATTTCGTAACGTGAGTATTTTCGCCGTTTCTCCTGCCCACTCCTCAGCCGTCAGCGTGTCACGCACGTCCCAGGCACGCTCCAATTGCTTGAGCACTTCGACTTTTGACGTCTTGCTCGAGTGGAGTTCCAGACAAAATTCACCTAAACCCTTTTCTTCCAGCCGACGATAGACAACATCCAGAGCCGCCATTTTCTCGGCGACAAACAGCACCCTGCGTCCCAATGCCAGGTTATGAGCAATCATATTGGCAATGGTTTGCGACTTTCCTGTTCCGGGTGGTCCGTCGAGTACAAAGTCACAACCACTGGCCGAAGCGACGACGGCCGCAAGCTGGGAAGAGTCTGCGGGCAATGGCGTAAATAAATGTGCCGGATCGACTTTGGCATCCAGTTCATCAGGTCGTGGAAACTCGCCTGACGAAGTGAATCCCGCTCCGCCCGCTGGACGCTCCAATAAGTGCTTGACCAGAGGGCTTTGTAGAAGCTGCTCAGAGCGAGCAGCCAAGTCCTGCCACATCAGGTATTTGGCAAAGGAAAAGGTCCCCAGGACGAGTTCGGTCGTCACCTCAAACCCAGGAACATCCCGGACTGCCCGCCTCACGGTATTCCAGATACCTTCAACATCGATGCCGCTCTCATCGGTAGGAAGCTCTCCTTCCAATCCCGGGATCACCAGTTCAAAGTCGTGCCGAAGCAGCTCAAGCAACGTCAAATTGAAGCGTGGTTCATCCTCAAGCAGGGTCATCGTCACGCCAGACAACGCGCTTTTTCGATCAAGTTTGACCGGGAGCAATATGAGCGGCGCCGAATAGGTTTTTGGGTCGTCTGCAGATTTTTTCCACTTCAGAAACCCGATCGCCAAAAAGAGCGTGTTGGCGCCACCTTCGTCAAGGTCGCTACGGGCCTTGCGATACAGTTCGATCAAGGCGACTTCGAGTTTGCTCTTCTCTAAGGTGGCCAGTACCTCACCGCGTGTTGTTAGCGCGGTACGCGCATACTCATCGCGCAAATTTTCTCGATTCTGCTGTTCGTAGAGCGCCGCATCTCTACCTCCGGCTTCCAGATCAGGTATTGAGACGATCCGAATGCGCTTACCACTGGCAAGTTGATCTTCTAGTTCAGCAGGATCCGGGCATATCAGACGCACACCTTTTGCACTATCGGGTAGGTGCAAGAGCCGGTTACGCGTGGTGAGGTCCAATAGTTTTCTTTGCCACAGCGTGAGCTTTCCCGCTGGACTATCGACTTCAGAAGCTATCTCCACGTCAAAGCCTGGAAGGACAGGTGCATCCTCCAGCGCCTCGAATGCCTGCGGTTCATGACTGTCGTCAACTTTTAGCGACGTCGATGACATCGCCAGAGGGCGAATGCGTTGCATCCGGGCACGATGTATATCAACCGCCATGATGAAATCATCATCATTGATCTGGCGCTCAGCGTTGGATACGGCCTGGCTGAAGCTGGGTACGGGCATCTGGGTTGCCAGCGTGGTTTCGAAAACCAGAATTTCCTTTAGATCGATCCGCTTTCGTACAGCCGACGCTTCATCAGTGATGAGTTGAGAAAACTCCTGCGGCTGCAGCCACACACCGACAAACGCGTGGCCCTTGGTCAGAATCAATAACGCATTGAGCCCTGCCTGCTCCAACGCCGCCGCAAAAAGCAATGCGGTATCCAGACACGTCGCCACGCCGCCTTCCAGAATCAAACCCGGCGTTCGTACCTTCTGTCCTTGAGTTTCAAAGCTCGCGGGAGGCACGGCATAGCTCAGCCTAAGGCCACACACCGCTGACCATAGAGCGGAAGCCAGCTCCCAGGTTCGGGTTCTCGATTGGCCGGTATACCCGTCAATGCCATCTTTCTTCCCGGCACGACGCAGCACATCAGCAGCCGATTTCAATACGCGATCCACAGCAGGATCGTTTGGCATCGCAAACGCGGCCAACAGCTCCGGCATGGAAAGGACGCCTCCCCATTCATTTTTTGCCAAAAGCTCAACGGGAAACGATTGGCTATAAAGCACTTCGTCTTTACAACTAAGGCGCAGGATTACATTCGCGTTAAGACTTTCAGTCAGGTCAGCCAAATATCCAGCATTGAGGTTCAGATTGCGCTCAGCAATGTGAAGACGTGAATCTTTGCTCAGACGGTCAAGACGCCATGTCCGCGCCTCCAGAAAGGGCGGATCGGCAACGAGTTCAAGAACAAGATCGTTGTAATCGGTATGACCATCGTTGAGCACAGCAAGCTCTCGCAAAACTGGCACAGCATTTTGGTGGGAGGCAAAGCCAATTTTGCTGGCAATCACTCCTTCGATCTTGATGGTCATCAACCATTACTCCATGGTGAGCGCAGTCACGCTTATCTGAAAAATGCTGTAATTAAAGACGGACCTAGCCGGTAACGCTGTGCGCACCCAAAAAGCGATATAGAAAAAGTAGAAAAAGGGGGGGGGCAGATTTATTTCTATGCGCCTCAACGCCGCCCCTATAGAGGCTCGAAAAACAAATCCGTTCCCTTTTCCTCTATCGCTTATTTTGTGTCGCCGCCACAGCGGGAACCCCTACCCGCTGCAAATCCAAAACAGACCGTTCCGAAGGCAGATTCAACGCCCGCAACACCGCTAAATCGTGCCCATACACATCGGGTTTAAACGTCACTCGACCATCGATACTCAGGTCCACGGTCCAATAGGCTAATAGCACCGGCACTTTGACGGGGAGCGTAATGTTTTCCGTCTTGCCGTTGGCTAACTGCGCTTGAATCGCGGCGCTATTCCAGCGAATCGGGTCGTTGAACAACAGTTCGACCAACTGCAGCGGGTTTTCGACCCGGATGCAGCCGGAGCTGGTGGCGCGGCGTGATTGAGCGAACAAGTCTCGATGAGGGGTGTCGTGGAGATAAATCGAATAGTCATTGGGAAACCGAATGACCACTTGGCCGAGGGAGTTGTCGGGGCCGGCATCCTGACGGAGGGTGATGCCGCGCGGGTTGTGCCAGTCGATGGTCGACGGATCGACGACAGCCCCTTGTCTATCAATGGCTCGGATCAGGTGTGCGTCCAGGTAATGAGGGTCTTTTAGAATCTTGGGAAGAATGTCTTTGACGAGAATCGTCGGGGGTACTGTCCAGGTGGGATTGAAGGTTATGTAAGTAATCTGGGATTGAAACACTGGCGTGCTGCGAAACGGTTTACCGACCTGTACACGAGAACGCCAAATAGCCTTGCCGTCACGATAGAACGCGACCTTGTACCCGGCGATGTCAACGATGACGAAGGTTCCCTGCAGCTTGTACAGCAGCCAGCGCGCCCGTTCCATGTTCACTCGGACCTGGTCGATACGCGCCTCAATGGGTACGTTCAGTGCAGCGAGTGTCGTCGCACCCACGACACCGTCCACCGGAAGGTATTGCTCGGTTTGAAACTTTTTAACCGCAGCGGCAACGGTTTCGTCGTAGTCACTGCGTGTTGCCATTGGCTCGTTCAGATAACCACCGGCCGTCAAACGGGCGCGCAACACCGCGACTGAGGCGTCGGTCACGCCCGGCTTGAGGACTTGCCCTGCGGCAATCTGCGGCCAGCCGCCAGTGTCTCGAACCCGGCGCAGTTGCGCCAACCCCTCTCGCAACCTGCCGTAAATCGCTTCTTGTGGCGGCGCTTGATTGAACGCGCGGGCAACGTCATGGGCATCGATGGCGGCGAAGAAGGCTTTGACGTCCTCACGAGGATCGACGTCGACGGGGTCGAAGTTCCACTGTAGTTCCAGGCGAGAGGGATCGACTTTGCCGCGCCGCAACTGGAGCAGCGCCGTAATGTAGGTATGGCTGGCCGCTATATCAAAGGCCGCGCGTTGTGCGGGGGTTGGCGCCGTTGTTTGCATCGATGCTTTGGCTCTGGCCAGCTCATCGATACGGAAATCACCAGGGTCCAGACCGTCGGCCTGAGTGTCGCTCAGGCGTTTCAACAGCTGGGCGACGTCGTTATCGTTGGTCCAGGCTGCACGAAAGCCTCGCTGGGCATAAAAATCGTTGACCGCGCGGCTGACATCCACACGTTGGTGGCCCGCAGAGGTGGCGGGTGGAGGGGCAGGCATTGAGCCTCCCGGGGCGAGAATGGCCTGGATCGCCTGCGCGACGGCGTCGTTCGGCGCAACGTGAATAACGCTGGGTGATGGCGTCGGAGGCGAACCAGGCGAAGACTGTGCGGTCGCTGAGCTGCCTATCAGGAGTCCCATAAAAAAGACGCGGCTTAACCTGGATATATTTGATAGCTGCCGCATGGATAATCCTTAATTTCCCGTACAGAAGGGCTAGCATCCGTCACACTGCTAGACTTGAATTAATCGCGATGAGATACGCACATGCCGCTAAACCGCGTTGGTTTTTTAATGACGGCCATGCTGCTGATGTCCATTTCAGTAGAGGCAGCCTACGCCGATTCGCTGGAGGCCGCGCTGGTCAAAGCGGCACCAGACGCTAACGCCAGGGTTATCGCGTTGGCCGTCCGTGCCTCTCAGTGCCGATTGGCGCAAGGCGAAGTACCGGCGCAACGACTCGCTGTGATTGATTATTCCCTTCCCTCTACCGAGCAGCGGTTGTGGGTTTTTGATCTGCAACGCCGCACATTACTGTTTCACGAACTCGTCGCGCACGGTCGCAACAGTGGCGAGAACATGGCCAGTCAATTTTCCAACCAGAATGAAAGCAAGGCCACTAGTCTTGGCTTGTACAGGACGCGTTCGACCTATGTCGGTCATAACGGTTATTCCTTGCGCATGGAGGGGTTGGAGCCTGGTTTCAACGATCATGCACTCGACCGGGCTATCGTCATTCACGGGGCGCCGTATGTCAGTCCCGATCTGGCGCGGTCGAACGGCCGTATTGGCAGAAGTTTAGGTTGCCCAGCCGTGCGCCCTGCTATTGCTCATCAACTTATCGATTCGATGAAAGATGGCCAGTTACTGTTTTCTTATTATCCTGATCAGCGCTGGCTGAAGTCCTCTTCGATTATAAATTGCGATAACTCCACCGTGGCTGAAGTGTCCAAGCCGGGTACAGGCTATTAAGTCGACTGCGCACCAGCAGTCAGGTGGATGAGCCCAGTCAACAATCCAATTGATATCGTGACTGAGCCCTTGTTGGTTGATGTTACTTCGGCTGCTCCACGGTGCGCAGATAGGGTTTCAACGTTTTGAAGCCTTGCGGGTATTTCTTCCTGGCGTCCTCGTCGGACACCGAAGTGGGAATGATAACGTCCTCACCCGGCCGCCAGTTCACCGGGGTGGCCACGGTGTGTTTGGCGTTTAATTGCAGCGAATCGAGCAGGCGCAACACTTCGTCGAAGTTGCGTCCGGCACTCATCGGGTAAATCAGCATCGCCTTGACCTTCTTGTCCGGGCCAACGATGAACACCGAGCGCACCGTAGCGTTGTCCGCGGCGGTGCGTGAGCCACCACTGGCATTGGGGTGAATCATGTCGTAGAGCTTCGCCACGACCAGGTTCTCGTCGCCGATCATGGGGTAGTTGACCGCATGCCCCTGGGTTTCCTGGATGTCGCCGACCCAGGCTCGATGGTCACTGACCGGGTCGATGCTGAGCCCGACTATCTTGGTGTTGCGTTTGTCGAACTCCGGCTTGAGCTTGGCCATATAACCGAGCTCGGTGGTGCAGACGGGAGTGAAATCCTTCGGATGCGAGAACAGGATGGCCCATTTGTCGCCAATCCACTCGTGGAAATGGAGAGGGCCTTCGGTGGTTTCGGCGGTGAAATCCGGTGCTTCGTCACCAATGCGGATTGCCATGTTCGGTCTCCTTGCAGTGACTGGGAGGGTAGCTGTCAGCACGCTGACTGCTGCTGCGACGGCGTTCGAGTATCTGCTTTGAACCTGTCGGCGCGAATCAGTATAGGAGACATACCAAAACAAGGCGCAAACCAGAGTGATAACTCTGTAAGTAATTGAATTATAAAAATATTTATCACTTATTACCCTTTTCGCTGCTGGCCTCCCGAAATACCGGCTTCTGTATCAAGAACAGAACCCTTGCGCGCACCAGTAGTCCACTGATCAAGTCCCGCAGAAAACGGGGCCTACCCCCAAACTTGGCAGCCGCCCTGATGGCCGGCAGTGCCTGGACCTCAGTTCAAGGAGATACCTATGAAACGTTCCGTACTGGCAGGTCTGTTCATCACTGCCACAGTGCTGGCATCGCCCGCGTTTGCCGGTGGCCAGGAGGATCTTTGCCAGGTCAACCTTCAAACCCTCAGGAATTCCCAAGCAGCGATTCAGAACCCTGAGTTGAAACCTCAGATCGAAGCCGCCATGCAGCAGGCCAAGACTGCTCAGGCCAAAAACACCGAGGCTGGCACCAAGGAATGCATTTCCCTGACCACCAAGGCCATTCAGCAGATCGAGAACAGCACCAAAGGCGGTCAATAAGCCCTTGTGCGTAATGTTGTTCACTTAACGAAAAACGCCGCTTGCTCATTTAGAGGTCAGCGGCGTTTTTCGTTAAGTGAACAACATGGCAGCCTCTCGCACGCCCAAAAAGCTGTCATTCATGGGGGTGGAGGCCTCCCCTGGCAGCGGCGTAATGCCACCTATACTACAAACCACCTACCCCCCGGGGGCTGCACTACCCACAATAAAAAGCAGAGGTGGAACATGGTCTGGCAGCAAATCTACGATCCCTTCGGTAACCCGGTGGTCTCGACCCTCATGGCAGCAGCGCCGGTGGTGGTGATGCTGACATCCCTGGCGTTTTTCCATGTCAAGGCGCATCTGGCGGCATTGCTGGCCTTGAGCACAGCCTTGCTGATCGCGATCTTCGCCTTCGGTATGCCAGCGAACATGGCCGGTTCCGCCGCGCTGTTCGGCGCCGCCAACGGTCTACTGCCGATTGGCTGGATCGTGCTCAACATCATCTTCCTGCATCGGCTGACCACTGAAAACGGCTCGTTCAAAGTGCTGCAAGACTCCCTGGCGCGCATCACCGACGATCGCCGCCTGCAATTGCTGCTGATTGCCTTCTGCTTCGGCGCCTTCTTCGAAGGGGCTGCCGGCTTTGGCACGCCAGTGGCGGTTACCGGCGCCATTCTGATCGGGTTGGGCTTCTCTCCCCTGGCCGCATCTGGCCTGGCGTTGATCGCCAATACCGCGCCCGTGGCGTTCGGCGCCCTCGGTACGCCCATCATTACCCTGGCCAAGGTTACCGGGCTGGATGAAATGGAGCTGTCGATGATGGTCGGCCGGCAATTGCCGTTTTTCTCGGTGATCGTGCCGTTTTGGTTGATCTGGGCTTTCGCCGGCTGGCGCAAGATGCTGGAAATCTGGCCGCCGATCCTGGTCGCCGGCGTCAGCTTCGCCGTGCCGCAGTTCATCGTTTCCAACTACCACGGGCCGATGCTGGTGGACGTGATCGCCGCGCTGATTTCCATGGCCTGCCTGACTGCTTTCCTCAAGGTCTGGAAGCCGGCCCATGTGCATACCTCTGCCGCCTTGTCAGGGCGAGTCGACAACTCAAAAATAGATGAATCCCAGGACGAAAAACCGGTGGCGAGCGCGACCTTTTCCAGCGATGCCCGGCCCGCAGTAATGCGCGCGTGGATGCCCTGGATCATCCTCACGGTCTTCGTCTTCGCCTGGGGCACCCAGGGCTTCAAGAACATGTTCGATACCCGTCCCGCCATGGATCCGCAAACCCACTCGGCCAAGCTCGATCCCCAGGGCAAACCGATGAGCGAGGCGAACCCCATCTTCGCGCCGGCCCTGACCTTCACCACCCTGCACCTGCAGGTCGAAAAGGTTCCGCCCGTGGTGCCTCAGCCTAAAGCCGAGGAAGCGATCTACAAATTCACCTGGTTCACCAGCACCGGCAGCGGCATCTTGCTGGCGGCGATTGTTGGCGGGCTGCTGATGGGCTATTCCATCCCGCAATTGGTGCGCCAGTACCTGCGAACGCTGTGGGTAGTGCGCTATTCGATCACCACCATCGCGGCCATGCTCGCCCTTGGCTACCTCACCCGCTACTCAGGCCTGGATGCCACCATGGGCCTGGCCTTCGCCGCAACAGGCATCTTTTACCCCATGTTCGGCACCCTCCTGGGCTGGCTGGGCGTTGCCCTGACCGGCTCAGACACCGCATCCAACGTGCTGTTCGGCGGCTTGCAACGGGTGACCTCCGAGCAGCTGGGAATCAGCCCGGTGTTGATGGCTGCCGCCAACAGTTCCGGCGGGGTCATGGGCAAGATGGTCGACGCCCAGTCGATCGTGGTGGCGTCCACCGCCACCCGCTGGTACGGCCATGAAGGGGAAATCCTGCGTTACGTCTTTTTCCACTCCATTGTCCTGGCCATTCTGGTCGGCGGCCTGGTGACCTTGCAGGCCTATGTGGCGCCCTTCAGCCGTATGGTGGTGGGCGGGCATTGATCGACGCGGCCCGGATTTCTCCCCGCAAGCCTATTATCCATGCTTGGGTTCGAGTCAATCCCGATCCTCACTTCTGTGCCCAGCTAAAACCGCAATCCAACAAACGCGCCAATGCCTCTAGATCTCGCTCCAACTACCCCTTCCAGCCCTCTCCCGCCGCTTCTTCGTGGCGCCTATGATGATAACCACCGGTGGATGGCAGCATCGTGTGCGTTCATCAGCATGGCGCAGCAAAAAAACCGATCAGGACGTCGAAGCCATGGGCAAATTCCGAGGGGGATTGAGCACCAAGATTCACGCAGCCGTAGATGCCATGGGCAATCCGGTGCGCCTGCAACTTGGTGGAGCGCTTTTTCCAGAAGCTGAAGCAGTTTCGCCGGATCGCAACAAGGTATGAACGACTGGAGAGAAACTATCAGTCGATGCTGAGCCTGGTGTCAGCCGTCATATGGCTGGCCTGATTGAGAACCCTATAGTTGAGGCGTGATGATCATTGTGATGGGGCCGCAGGTGAGCTAATCGGGGGCTGTCCCAGGCTTACGTCGTTATTCGGGATATCCGGGAGGGCGCCATGGCAGCTGTTACCGATACGCTGAAGCTGTTTCTCGCCGGCGACGTCATGACCGCCCGCGGCATTGACTCAGTACTGCCGCATCCTGGCGATCCGCGGCTATACGAAGCTTACGTCAAGAATGCCGGCGATTACGTTCGGCTGGCAGAAAGACTCAATGGCTCGATTCCCCGCCCAGTCGATTTCACCTATGTCTGGGGCGCTGCGCTGGATGAGTTCGAACTTCGCCAGCCACACGCACGCATCATCAATCTGGAAACGGCGGTGTCCCGCCGCGGACGACCGGAGCAAAAGGGCATCAATTACCGCATGAGCCCGGAGAACTTCCCGGCCATCAGCGCAGCCGGCATCGACTGCTGCGTGCTGGCCAACAACCATGTGCTGGACTGGGGGCCAGCCGGCCTGGCCGATACGCTAGATACCCTATCGAGCAACGGTATGTGCAGCGCCGGCGCCGGGCACAACCGGCAATCTGCCGAAGCCCCCGCCGTGCTGCCGCAGCCTGGCGGGCGGCGCTTGCTGGTGTTTGGCCTCGGCGCACCCGACAGCGGCATTGCGCCGGACTGGGCCGCCACGGATAGGCGCGCGGGCGTTGCGCGGCTGGAGGATCTGTCGATGCAAAGCCTGCGCCCTGTGGCCAAACGGATTCTCGAGGGCAAAAATCCAGGGGATCTGGTGGTCGCCTCCATTCACTGGGGCGGCAACTGGGGGTTCGATATCCCGACGGAGCAGGTCCGGTTCGCCCACGCCTTGATCGACGAGGCCGGAGTTGACTTGGTGCACGGGCATTCCTCGCACCATGTCAAGGGCATCGAGGTGTACCGCGAACGCCTGATTCTCTATGGCTGCGGTGATCTCCTGAACGATTACGAAGGCATCGAGGACCACGCAGCCTTTCGCGGCGACCTGGGGCTTTTGTACTTTGCCTCGCTGGACCCGGGCGGGCACCTACAGTCGCTGGACCTGATTCCCACCCGCCTCCATCGCTTTCGCCTCTGTCGCGCCGAAGGGGATGACCGTCAATGGCTGCACGACACCCTTTCTCGCGAGTGCGCACGCTTGGGCAGCAGCATCCAGCTGGGCACGAAAAATGCCTTTGAGTTGCGTTGGTAAAAGCAAAAAATGGGCGTCCCCTTTTCCGATAAGGTTGAATACCCGAAGGAAGCACAGGTGCCACCACTAGGAGTCATGTTGCGCAAGATCATCAAACCCTAGGCCACTTCCCAACCGACAATGCGGCGACAAAGTTGATCTGGTTGGGACTACGCAATATCACCGCGAACTGGGGCAGTGCGGCCCATGACTGGAAGAGTGCGATGAATCAATTCGCGATCTTGTACGGAGATCGATTCATCAGGCCGACCTGGTGAAATCAAGGCCTGCCTGACGGCAGGCCATTGCCGGCCCGCACACAAAAAATCTGACAGTTCCCATTGGCATGCTGAGACTGACTGCCTAACCGATCATAATAGTTTAGAGTTGAAGGCACACCGAGACACCCGACACAGCTCACCCCTTTCAGCCATCCCACCCCATTCCTGATAAACTGCCGCCTCGCCCCACCCATCCAGATACCCATGCCCTTACTCACCACACCAACCACACCCCAGTCCCTCTCCAGACGCTTCAGCGTTGCCCCTATGATGGATTGGACCGATCGCCATTGCCGGTTCTTCCTGCGCCTGCTCTCCAGGCACGCCCTGCTCTACACCGAGATGGTCACCACCGGTGCGCTGCTCAACGGCGATCACGACCGTTTCCTGCGCCATAACGATGCCGAACATCCTCTTGCCCTGCAATTAGGCGGCAGTGTTCCGGCGGATTTGGCGGCCTGTGCCCGCATGGCTCAGGAACACGGCTACGACGAGGTGAACCTCAACGTCGGCTGCCCAAGCGACCGGGTGCAGAACAATATGATCGGCGCGTGCCTGATGGCGCACCCGGCTCTGGTGGCGGATTGCGTAAAGGCGATGCGTGATGCGGTGTCGATTCCGGTGACGGTGAAGCATCGGATCGGGATCAATGGGCGCGACAGTTACGAGGAGTTGTGCGACTTCGTCGGTACGGTTCGGGATGCCGGATGTACAAGTTTTACGGTGCATGCGCGGATTGCGATTCTGGAGGGGTTGTCGCCGAAGGAGAATCGGGACATTCCGCCTTTGCGCTATGACGTGGCGGCGCAGTTGAAGGCGGATTTTCCGGAGCTGGAGATTATTCTCAACGGCGGAATCAAGACGCTGGCGGAGTGTCACGAGCATTTGCAGCGTTTCGACGGGGTGATGCTGGGGCGCGAGGCGTATCACAATCCTTATGTGATGGCTGAGGTGGATCAGCAGTTGTTCGGCAGTTCGGCGCCGGTGATTACGCGGGCCGAGGCGTTGGCGCGTTTGCGGCCTTATATTGCCGAGCATCTGGCGGCTGGCGGGTCGATGCACCATATCACCCGGCATGTGCTGGGGCTGGGCACGGGTTTTCCAGGTGCGCGGCGGTTTCGGCAGTTGTTGTCGGTGGATATCCATAAGGCCAAGGAGCCTTTGGCGTTGCTGGATCAGGCTGCGGAGTTGCTCGAAGGTCGATAGTCATCAGGTTGGTTGAACCTGCCGGGTGTTTTGGCATCGAATTTATCGAGATGACGCCCCGCTATTCAAACACCTGTTTTCAGGTTGTTGCCCCTGGGGCGGTCGTTAAGCATAAGCGCCCTTGAGTGGCTGTCAGCGCTCGGGTAATGTCAACAGACTCACAGGACCAGAGCACGCCCATGACTTCCAAGCTGGATCAACTCAAGCAGTTCACCACCGTTGTTGCCGATACTGGCGATTTTGAAGCTATCGCTCGCGTCAAACCGGTGGATGCCACCACCAACCCTTCGCTGCTGCTCAAGGCCGCGGCCATTCCAGGTTATGCCGAGTTGCTGAACGCCTGCGTCAGTGACTGCAAAGGCGATATCGGTCTGGCCAGTGATCGCTTTGGTGTGGCGGTCGGAAAAGAAATTCTGAAAGTGATTCCTGGGCGTATTTCCACTGAAGTGGATGCGCGCCTGTCGTTCGACACTGACGCCGTATTGAAGCGCGCGCACCGTCTGATCGAGTTGTATGACAAGGCCGGTATTGGCCGTGAACGCGTACTGATCAAGGTTGCTTCGACCTGGGAAGGCATCCGTGCCGCCGAGCAACTGGAGCGCGAAGGCATCCAGACCAACCTGACCTTGCTGTTCTCCTTCGCCCAAGCGATTGCCTGTGCCGATGCCGGGGTATTCCTGATTTCGCCGTTCGTGGGCCGGATCTACGACTGGTACAAGAAGAGCAGCGGCAACGACTACACCGGTTCCGATGATCCGGGCGTGCAGTCGGTCACTCGCATCTACAACTACTACAAGTCCAACGACTACAAGACCGTGGTCATGGGCGCCAGCTTCCGCAATCTGAACCAGATCGAGCAGTTGGCCGGTTGTGATCGCCTGACCATCAGCCCTGACCTGCTGGAGAAACTCGCTGCCGACACTGGCAAGCTCGAGCGCAAACTGGCGCCAGGCCACGCTGGCGAACCCCGTCAGAGCCTGACCGAGAGCCAGTTCCGCTGGGCCTCCAACGAGGACGCCATGGCCACCGAGAAGCTTGCCGAAGGTATTCGTCAGTTCGCTCGTGACCAGGAAAAACTCGAAGCGCTGCTGTCTGCCAAGCTCTGATCAGAGTTGACCGATGCAAAAAGGGCGAACCCTCGCGGGTTCGCCCTTTTTTATGCGCTGAAGGTTGCTCCGATCAGTGACGCTCCAGGGCGTTCACCAGATCGTGGAACGCTTCGCGATTGGAGTCGTTCAGGCCCATGAGGATCTTGTGCGCTTCGAGCACCTTGATCCGCACCACTTCTTCCGACTGATCCTGGGATGGCAGGTCGGTGAGGCTTTCCGGGCACGGGATCGGACGATCAACGATGTTGAACACCTGATCGAAGCCCATCGACTGCAAGAGTCGGGTGATGTCTTCGTGGGTGGTGACGACAGTCGGCAACAGGCCGACCTTCTGCCGCGAAAGGATCGACAATTTGGCCAGCAAGCCAAGTGTCGTGCTGTCTATGCTGCGGGTTTCGGTCAGATCGATCACGATCGCTGAGAAATTCAGCGAGGTGAAGATCTTCTCAATAGTCGCATCCAACGCCGAACATAGGGTCAGGCGTACTTCACCGACGAACTTCAGGACGAAGGTGCCGTCCTGCTCGGCGAACTGGATTCTACCGGTACTCATTAAAGATTCCTGCTCAACACCAACAGGGCGATATCATCCGGCATCTCCCCTAGCGTGGCCAATCCAAAAACCTGCCGCAGACCATCCAGGCTGCCGCCCGCCGTTCTCACCCTTTCAGGTAAGGCGGCCTCTTTCTCTTTGAGTGTCTGCTCGGGCAAAAGGTCCAGAATGCCGTCAGACATTAGCGTCAGGCTGAATGTCGGCGGCAATTCCATTACGTGATCTTCGTAGGTGGCCTCATTGAACAAGCCCACCGGCAGACCACGCCCTTCCAGATAGCGAACACTGTTTGGGGTGTACAACACAGGCAATGGCAGGTGACCGCCAATGCTATAGGTCAACAAACCCGTCTCCTCGTCGATGACTCCACCGACCATCGTGACATGTTTGCCCAGCTTACAACTGATCAGGCCACGGTTGATATGCCCAAGGACTTCCGAAGGCTTGAATTCCGGCAAAGTGCCATTGCGCTTGGACTCGAACAACAACCGCGTGGTCATGAATTTCAACAGCACCGTGACGAATGCCGATGACGCACCATGACCGGAAACATCTGCCAGATAAAACGCTACCCGGCGCTCGTCGACCCGAAAATAGTCAACGAAATCACCGGAAAGGTACAAAGACGGGATGATTTGGTGCGCGAACTTAAACTCATCGATCGTCCAGGGACTGACCGGCAGCATGTTCATCTGCACCTGACGCCCGGCGTTCTGGTCCTCCTGAAGCAGGTTCAGGCTGGCTTCGAGCTCGCGGTTAGCGGTTTCCAGCTTTTCGCGGTAGCGCTGGTTCTCCAGCAGCAGACGCGCACGATCCAGGGCCCGGCGCACAGAGTGCTCGAGCACAGCCAGATCTTCCAGGGGTTTGATCAGGTAATCCGCCGCACCGAGGCGCAAGGCCTCGACAGCGTCATTCATGACGCCGGCGCCCGAAACAACGATCACTGGCGTTTGCGGAGCAAGCTCGGTCACCTGACGAATCAGCTCGAGTCCGCCCATCTGCGGCATGCGCAGATCGCAGATCACCAAGTCGGGCTTTGCTTGCTCGAATACCTTAAGACCTTGCTGGCCATTGCTGGCCTGAAGGACGCTGAACCCACTGTCTTCCAAATAGGCCGCGAGGCTCGCGCGCACTACTTCGTCGTCATCGATTATCAGCAGCGTGGCACTGGTTTTTTGCATGTGGGCAAACGGCGCCAGAATTAGGTTGGCGTAGGAGAGCTGGATATTGGCAGAGCTCACACTACTGGATTCGCTTTCTAGCCTCTCTGAGTCGCAGCTTTTGGAGCTATTGCCCTATTTGCGCGTTAATCAGAGGTGCCCTTCTAAGGCGCAGACGGTACTCCCATCCGCGGGGCGTTTCAAGCTCATGCCGATGGTCGCTTGACGTCTTTACACCGCAAATCACCGGGAGTTATAAGAACAGGCAAAACCGTAACGGAATCGAAGGATAGAACCCATGGGTCAGAATGATCGTGACTACAGCGAAAAGCGCGATTACATCCGCATGCAGGTGGATGCCGAAGTCACGCTGATTCACGCCGGCTAGGTGATTCCAGCGGTCTGCGTGGACCTTTCCAGCAGCGGCATGCACGTCCAGGCTCAGCGCTCATTCAAGGTGGGCGACACACTCAGCGTACGCATCGACTCCGAACATGCCGCGCTCAAAGGCCTGGAAGCCGAGACCGAGGTCGTCTGGGTTAGAGAAGAGGACGGCAGCAGTCAGAAACTTGGGCTTACAAACCTGAAAATGAATTAATCCCGGATAGAATTGCAGAAGGCGGCCAATGGGCCGCCTTCGTTGTTTGCAGAGCCTGGCTTAAAAGTCGTCTTCGACCTTGCCGTCTTTGACTTTGAATTCGCGGTTCTGCAGATAGGCATTACGAATGAACGTGTACTTGTCGCCGCTGACCAGCTTCTCCGCCGACAATAGGCTGGCGCGGGTATCGATCACATCCATGCCGATGGCCATATTGCGCGCCGGAATGTTATTCATGTACCGGTAGGGTTCGGTGTAGCTGTCCACGTACTTGGAAGGCGCATCACGCAGCGTACTTGGACCAAAGAACGGCAGCATCACATACGGACCGCTGCGCACGCCCCAGTAGCCAAGGGTCTGACCAAAATCTTCGTCGTTGCGTTGCAGACCCATTTTAGTCCCGACATCGAAGAAGCCGAGTACACCGAACGTGGTGTTGAACATCAGCCGAGCAGTGTCGACACCCGCCGCCCGGGGCTTGGCCTGCAACACATCGTTGGCCAGGTTGCCAACGTCGCCGACGTTACGGAACATGTTGTGGATGCCATCTTCAAGGAACTGCGGCGTGATCGCCTGATAGCCCTGCGCCAGGGGTTTCAGAGCATAGGTATCGAGCAGGTCGTTGAACCGGTAAATCGGCCGGTTAATGCTCTCCCAAGGATCTTCTTCCGTTGCTGCCTGAGCGACAAACGGAACCAGCATGACGCTGGCACACACACTTAGTTGAGCTAGACGATTGCTCCAGCGCATAGCAAAAACTCCTTGGATGTTCTGTCACAGGGACTATGCCCTGGTCGTATGCGGGCTAGTATAAGACGGATCGGCTTTATTACGCAGCATTCAGAGAAACGCTTCAGCGCGGGCTCGGCTTCGCCTTGCACCATTTGTACAGGTGTCACCCAACTGTCATGGGTCGTGGCTAGCCTGTGATGCTATTTCAGGGACGTTGATATGCCGCACGCTGAAGCCTTACCCGTAGCCGCTCCTGCCCTGACCGCCGTACTCTTCGGCCTCAGTGGCTGTCTGGTCGATTTCGGCGCCCGCATGCACCAGCACGGCGTCGATAAGCCATCCCACGAGCCCGCCAATGCCACCCCGGGCGCACTGGACATTCTGCACAGTTTGCAACGCCAGGGCATCCCCTGCGCCTGGCTGGATGAGCTGCCGCACGGGGTCAGCCACTCCCTCGCGGCATCACTGCCGGACTGGATCAAACCCACCAACACCGAAACAGCCAGCCAATGGCCTGCTCCAAACGCCTGCTGGCAGGCGCTGATGGCACTGAATGTCAGTCGCCTGGATGGCTGCGTACTGGTCAGCGGTGAACCGCGCTTGCTGCAATCGGGCCTCAACGCCGGGCTCTGGACTATCGGTCTGGCATCCTGCGGTTCGTTGTGCGGATTAGCCCCGAGCGAATGGCAGGCGTTGGGCCAGCAAGAGCGCGAGCGCAAACGCGGCAAGGCGACGCTGCAACTATTTGGCCTCGGCGTGCATTCGGTGATCGATCACTTGGGCGAACTCACAACCTGCCTGGCAGACATCGGCCTGCGGCGACTCAAGGGTGAAAAGCCCTGATTTGATCGAGATCATGCACACGACGATGGAGTGGATTACTCTAAGGTCTAGGTATGGACCTTTAGTCTGCTGCAGCGGTCCATGCCTGTGCCTATCAATAAAGGGAGAACGCCATGCCTGCCCGCGAACTGCAAGAACAGCTCAATACCCTGCGCGAGCAATTGGAGCAAAACCCACCGCTTTCGGAAGCAGAACGTGCCGATCTGCAAGTGCTGATGCAGCAGATCGAACTCGAGATCGAACTTGAGAAAAAAACTCAGGACACCAGCCTGGCCGATGGCGTCAACCTTGCCGTAGAACGCTTCGAAGTTGAACATCCCGCGATTGCCGGCACCTTGCGCAATATCGTGCTGGCGCTTGGCAACATGGGGATCTAACACCCCATATACAAAAGCCCCGCTCTTTAAAGCGGGGCTTTTTCGTTTGTGATGCGGTACAGCAAGCGCCAACAATTTACTGTGGGAGCGGGCTTGCTCGCGATGCAGGCGACTCGGTTTGTCTGTATCACCGAGGTGCTGCCATCGCGAGCAAGCCCGCTCCCACATTAGATCTCTACTGCCGGACCAATCTGAGATTGGGCAACTCCACCGCCTCAGTGCTGCGATACGGGTTGATATCCAGACCACCACGGCGCACGTAACGCGCATAGACCGTGAGCTTCTCCGGTTTGAGCAAGCGTTGCAGGTCGAGGAAGATCCGCTCCACGCACTGTTCGTGGAAGTCCGCGTGCTGACGGAAGCTCACCAGATAGGCCAGCAAACTGGCGTGATCCAATGCGGCACCGCGATACTCCACGGCGACGCTGCCCCAATCCGGCTGGCCGGTCACCGGGCAATTGGACTTGAGCAGATGGCTGTGCACGCTCTCCTCGATCACTCGCGAATTATCGCAACGCAGCAACTCCGGGCGCGGCTGCTCATAGTCGCTGACGCTGATATCCAACTCGTCGATGCAGACACCCGGCAACCCGGCCACACCTTCGGCCTGGACATCACTCAGGCTGCGAATCCGCACGCCTACTGGCTTGCCGGCCGCAGCCGACAAATCTGCTTGCAAGGTCGCTACGAGGCTTTGCTTGTCAGCGAACGGCGTCTGGTTCAGCGAGTTCAGGTACAGCTTGAAGGACTTCGACTCGATGATGTTCGGCGAATCGGCCGGAATGCTGAATTCACCGATGGCCACCACCGGCTTGCCGGACGGCAACAACCAGGACAGTTCGAAGCAGTTCCAGAAGTCCACACCCTTATAAGGCAGGGTGTCGGCGCTCAAGCCCAGCTCGGCCCATTTCGCCGCACGCGGGATCGGAAACAGCAAAGACGGGGTGTAAGTGGAGATGTATTCACTGGACTTGCCCAGCGGCGAGTGTTCGGCTGCGGGATGCATGGCGGAAACCTGACTAAATAAACCCGACAAGTCTACCAGCCTTTGCTCCCGCCTTTGAGTGCGAAGCGCTTACTGGGTGACGGTAAGCTTGCCGACCATCCCTGCCTGATAGTGGCCGGGGATGTTGCAGGCGAATTCAAGATTGCCGGCCTTGCTGAAGGTCCAAGTCAACTCGGCGGTTTTTCCCGGTTCTACCAGCACGCTGTTCGGGTCGTCATGCTTCATGCTCGATCCATGATCCATACCCGCCATCGAGCCGTGGTCCATCGCTGCGTGATCCATGGCACCCGACGGCATTGGTGCGCTGTTCATCCCGGTCGGGGTGAGCATGCCGCGCTGCTGCATCTGGAGCATTTCCTGCTGGTGTTTGGCATGCATCGCTGCGTCACCGAGGTTGAACTCGTGCAGCAGCTGACCCTTGTTGATCAGCACGAAGCGCACGGTCTCACCGGCCTTGATTTCCAGCGACTTGGGCGTGAATGACATATCGCCCATCACCACTTCGACCGTGCGCGTGGCTTTCGCTGCCGGCGCAGGTTGGCCGAAGGCGTAGGTCTGTGGGGGCGAGGCCCAGACAGGAAAGCTCAACACAAGCAGACAAGCAGCCAATACCAGTCGATTTCGCAAAAACCGATTTCCCAAAAACATCGTCACACTCCAACAAGATGAGGTTCAGCCTGTGGGAAACTCTAAAGCCACCCCGCTGCCAGCCAGCTGACTGCTAGATTACAACTTTGTCAGGTTGCGCCACATCGCAGCCGCCCACGGTATAAAGCTCCCGTCCGTTTGCCATGAGTCGCCCATGAAACTGCTGATCGTCGAAGACCAACCGAAAATCGGGAAATACCTGCGCCAAGGACTGAGTGAAGCCGGTTTCAACGCCGAACTGGTAGCCGATGGCACCACTGGCCAGCACCTGGCACTGACCGGCGATTACGCGCTATTGATCCTGGATGTGATGCTGCCCGGCCGCGACGGATGGCAGATTCTGCAAGCAGTGCGCAGCGCTGGCCTGGACATGCCGGTGCTGTTTCTGACCGCCCGCGACGCCGTGGAAGACCGCGTGCATGGCCTCGAACTGGGCGCCGACGACTATCTGGTCAAACCCTTCGCGTTCTCCGAACTCCTCGCACGCGTGCGAAGTCTGTTGCGCCGCGGCAACGCCACACCTCAAGAAACCAGCCTGCAACTGGCCGATTTGCGCCTGGACTTGATCCGCCGCCGGGTCGAACGCAACGGGCAGCGCATCGACCTCACCGCCAAGGAGTTTGCCTTGCTGGAAATGCTGTTGCGCCGCCAAGGCGAAGTGCTGCCCAAATCGCTGATCGCCTCACAGGTCTGGGACATGAATTTCGACAGCGACACCAATGTCATCGAGGTAGCGATTCGACGCTTGCGCCTGAAGATCGACGATGACTATCCAAACAAACTGATTCATACCGTGCGCGGCATGGGCTACGTCCTTGAAGAGCGCCCGTGCTGATGCGCCGACTGTCTCTAAGCAGCCGCCTGGCCTTGTTGTTTGCCGCCTGCACCGCCGTGGTTTCGTTGTTTGCGGGCGTGCTTTTCAGTCGCGCCAGTGAGGGGCATTTCATCGAGCTCGATCAGCAACTGCTCGACAGCAAACTGATCGCACTGCGCAGTGCCTTGCAAGGCGCCGACGACCAGGCCCGCTTCTCTGAACGCACAGCCCGGTTGCAGGATGAACTCAGCCATCAACCAGACCTGTCGCTGCGGGTCAGCGCAGCAGATGGCAGCGACTGGTTCGACAGTTCAAGCGCCCTGCCCGCCGACTTGCCGAGCGAACCCGGCTTGCACAGCCTGCAAAGTGCAGGCACCGCTTACCGGGTCTACCGCGCTGCGCTGCAGCCGGATAAACCGGATTCTCCACAATTGACCTTGATGCTCGACATCACGCACCACCAACACTTCCTGCAACGCATGCAGCGCTTGATCTGGCTGACGGTTGGCCTGTCGGCGCTCGCTACTGCGTTATTGGGTGCCTGGGCGGCGCGCAGCGGTTTGCGTCCACTGCGGCGCATGAGCGAAGTCGCTGCCAGCGTGTCTGCCAGCTCGCTGACCAAACGCCTGCCCCACGATCAACTGCCGGCCGAACTCGCCGAACTGGCCCATACCTTCAACGCCATGCTTGAGCGGCTGGACGATTCGTTCCAGCGGCTTTCGGCGTTTTCAGCCGACATCGCCCATGAACTACGGACACCACTTTCGAACCTGCTGACCCACACCCAGGTCACCCTCACCCGCCCACGGCCGCTGGAAGACTATCGCGAAGCGCTGCACAGTAACCTCGAAGAGCTGCAATGGATGGCACAACTGGTCAACGACATGCTGTACCTGGCCAAAGCCGATCATGGTTTGCTTATCCCGAAACGAGAGCCTTTGGAGCTTGGGGACGAGGCGGACTTACTGCTGGAGTTTTTCGCGCCGCTGGCAGAAGAAACACGGATCAGCCTGACCCGTGAAGGCAACGCGAGTTTTGCGGGGGACCGCAGCATGCTGCGTCGCGCCCTATCCAACCTGCTGGACAACGCGCTGCGGTTTACCCCGGCGGGCGGCGAGGTGCGGGTGCGAGCGGTTGATCAACCCAAGGGCTTGAGCCTGAGCATCGAGAACAGCGGAAGCGGGATTGACCCGGCGTTACTGCCGCGCTTGTTCGATCGCTTTTACCGGGCGGACCCTGCGCGCCACGAAGGCAGCAGTGAACATGCGGGATTGGGATTGGCGATCACCCAGTCGATCATCCGCGCCCATGGCGGGCAGATTCATTGCGAATCGGATAAGGGATGGACTCGGTTTGTGATTGAGTTGCCAAAGGTGGATTGATGCCGACAGCACCGGCCCTATCGCGAGCAAGCTCTCTCCCACAAGGGCGATGCAAAACCTGTGGGAGCCGAGCTTGCTCGCGATAGCGGCATACCTGCTTACGAATAACGCAACGCATCCGCCGGCTGAATCTTCGACGCGCGCCAAGCCGGATACACCGTGGCCAGGAAGCTCAGGATAAAACCTGCGGAGCAGATCAGCGCCACATCAAAGCCTTGCAGTTCGGACGGCAGGTTGCTGACGAAGTACACATCGGAACTGAAGATGTGCTGCCCACTGACCCGCTCCAGCCAACCCACCATTTCACTCACATTCAGCGCCGCGATCACACCAAGAACGCCGCCGATCAAGGTACCGACGATCCCGATCACGGTGCCTTGCACCATGAAGATCGCCATGATCTGCCGAGGCGTGGCGCCAATGGTGCGCAAGATCGCGATGTCCGCGCCCTTGTCGTTCACCACCATGATCAAGGTGGCGATAATGTTGAAGGCCGCCACCGCGACGATCATCAGCAACAGCAGACCGATCATGGTCTTTTCCATCTTCATCGCACTGAACAGGCTGCCCTGGGTGTGAGTCCAGTCATCCGCCTTGAAGTTGGTACCCAACCCATTGGCGATATCCGTCGACACCTGTGGCGCGGCATACAGATCCTTCACCGCCAAACGAACGCTTTGTACCTGATTGGGCTCCCAATGCTGCATTTGTGCGGCATCGGCGACGTGAATCAGCGCCATGGAGCCGTCCAGCTCGGCACCGACCTTGAACACGCCGACCACATTCAGGCGCTGCATGCGCGGGGTAATGCCGCCCGGCGCGGAACTGATTTCCGGGACAATCAGGGTCAGTTTGTCGCCGACGTTCAAACGGAAGCGTCGCGCGGTGATTTCACCGAGCACCACCCCGAATTCGCCCGGTTTGAGGGCATCCAGACGGCCCTGCACGATGTGCTGGGCAACGATGGAGACCTTGCCTTCCTGAGCCGGGTCGACGCCGCTGATCTGGATCGGCTGCATCGAGCCCTTGTAGGACAGCATGCCTTCCATTTCAGTGAACGGCACCGCGGCCGTCACTTGCGGGTTCTTCATGGCGGCGGCGGCCACCGGTTGCCAATCATCGATCGGATTGACCCCAACGATAGTCGCGTGGGGCACCATGCCGAGGATGCGCGAGCTCATTTCGCGCTGAAAGCCGTTCATCACCGACAGCACCACGATCATCGCCAATACACCGAGGGCGAGGCCGATCATCGAGGTCATCGAGATGAACGAAACAAAGCGATTGCGGCGCTTGGCGCGGGTATAGCGCGTGCCGATAAAAATCGATAACGGTCTGAACATTCGCTGGGGCACCGTATGAAAATAAAAGACCCGACGCGCTTTTCAGTCACACCGGGTTTTGGTCTGTCAGATGGGTGTCAGGAAACCTTCCTGCAAATGCAGTACGCGATCCATCTGACGGGCCAGGTTCATGTCGTGGGTCACCACCAGGAATGCGGTGCGCATCGAGGTGCTGAGCTCCAGCATCAGGTCCTGAATGCCTTGGGCCGTGTGCGAATCGAGGTTGCCGGTCGGCTCATCGAGCATCACCAGACCTGGGTTGTTAACCAATGCACGGGCGATGGCGACACGCTGGCGCTCGCCACCGGACAGTTCCGCAGGTTTGTGCTCCAGGCGATGACCCAACCCTACCCGGTCCAGCAAGGCCGTCGCACGTTGACGGGCCTCCGGGATCGCCGTGCGGCCAATCAACAGCGGCATGCAGACGTTTTCCAGCGCAGTGAACTCGGGCAGCAAGTGGTGAAACTGGTAAACGAAGCCCAGCGAACGGTTACGCAACAGGCCGCGGGCCTTTTCGTTGAGCGCCGAAAGCTCTTCGCCGGCCAGCCAGACACTGCCTGAGGATGGCGTATCGAGGCCACCCAACAGGTTGAGCAAGGTACTTTTACCGGAACCTGAAGTGCCGACGATCGCCACGCGCTCACCGGGATGCAGCTCCAGTTGCAAACCGGACAACACCACCACCGACTCCGGGCCTTCCTCGTAGGACTTGCCTAGCTGGCGGCAACTCAAGATTGCTTTTTCACTCATGCCCAATTCACTCATAACGTAGCGCCTCCGCAGGCTGGGTGCGCGCGGCACGCCAGGCTGGATACAGGGTGGCGAGGAAACTCAGAACCAACGCGGCGCCGCAGACCATCAACACGTCTTCGGCCATCAGTTGCGACGGCAAGTAGTCGATGAAGTAAACGTCGGCGTTAAGGAATTTGTGCCCGATCAGGACTTCCAGACCGGAAATCGCGGCGCTGACATTCAACGCGGCGAATATCCCGACCACGGCACCGATCAGCGTACCGACCACACCGATCACCGTGCCCTGGACCATGAAGATCGCCATGATCTGCCCCGGCGTGGAGCCGAGGGTGCGCAGAATCGCGATGTCGCCCTTCTTGTCATTCACCACCATCACCAACGTGGAAATGATGTTGAAGGCAGCAACGGCAACGATCAGCAGCAACAGCAGACCGATCATGGCTTTTTCCATGCGGATGGCCTGATACAGGTTGCCGTGGGTACGGGTCCAGTCGCGAGCGTAGTAATGATTTTCGCCGAGCTGCTGGGCAATGTTCCACGCCGTGCGCGGTGCCTGGAACAGGTCGTCGAACTTCAAACGCAGGCCTTGCACTTGATCCGGCTTCCAGCGATGCAGGCGCGCCAGATCCTCAAGGTTGGTAATGCCCAGATAGCCATCCAGCTCACCGGCGCCGACGTGGAAGATGCCGACCACGGTGAAGCGCTTCATGCGCGGGAACATCCCGGCCGGAGTGACGGTCACTTCCGGGGCAACGAAGGTCAGTTTGTCACCGATGCCTGCGCCGAGCTTGGCCGCGGCCTTGTCACCGATAACAATGCCAAAGCTGCCGGGCGACAAGTCGTCCAGTTTGCCCTGCTGCATGAAGTTATCGATGATCGAGACATGCCGTTCCTGAGCCGGATCAATGGCATTGAGCAGGACTTTCTGTACCTTGCCGTTGTTGGTCAGCAAACCCTGCATCTGGGTGAACGGCGCAACGGCCACCACCTGTGGGTTTTGCTTGACCTTGGCGGCCAGGCTTTGCCAGTCGCTGATGGGTTCACCGGATTCGATGGTCGCGTGGGGCACCATGCCCAACACGCGGGTGCGCATCTCATGATCGAAGCCGTTCATCACCGATAATACGACGATCATAACGACTACGCCGAGGGCGAGTCCGATCATCGAGGTCAGGGAAATGAATGACACAAAATGATTGCGGCGTTTTGCACGGGTATAACGCGTGCCAATAAATACGAAGAGAGGTCTGAACATGTCGGGGCTTGTTCGGAGGAAAGAGGAACGTCCTTGTGGCGGGGGTCGATAACCAGCTTTACACTCAGACCACCGCCGCTACCATGGGTTCGCCATGTCGACATTAGATGAAGAAGATCGCCGCGAATACTACCGTATCGAGGACACGATCGCACTGGAAATTCGGCCCCTGTCTGCCCACGAAGTCGCAGGCCAGGAAGTGTTGCAGGATGAGTCACCACTATTCAATTTGCTCAGCGATCTGCATTTGAGCGAATTCGAGTCGCAGCACCTGCTCAGACAGATCAGCGAACGCGATCGAACCATGGCCGCCTACCTGAAGGTGCTGAACAAACGTATCGACCTGCTTGGCCAGGTAGTTGCGCAGACCGTGCTCGACAAGTTCGACGAGCCGCAGCACGTGGTGCTGTCTGAAGGCGGCATCGAGTTCGAGCATCACCTCGCCCATCCGCACGGCAGCCATCTGGCGATCAAGCTCTTGCTGATGCCGCAAGCATTGGGCCTGCTGTTGCGGGCCAAGGTCACTCACTGTGAACCGGAGGGCTTCGGCACGTTCAAGATCGGCACTGAGTTCGAGTCCCTGACGGATACGCAACGCCAGTTGCTGGCCCGCTATATTTTGCAAAAACAGGCGCAAGATCGACGCCTCGCACGCGAACAGAACAAATCGTCTGGCAATTAATTAAGGAAGAACCGTGACCCTTATCTACGGCCACCGCGGCGCCAAAGGCGAAGCACCGGAAAACACCCTGGCCAGCTTTCAGCAATGCCTCAAACACGGGGTACGTCGCTGCGAACTGGACCTGCATTTGTCCATGGACGGCGAGTTGATGGTGATTCATGACCCGACGCTCAAGCGCACCACCGACCGGCGCGGCAAGGTGGTCGAGCATTCGGCCGCGGACCTGGTGACCTACGACGCGCGCAAGGGGGGCCCAGACTGGATCAAACCGTGCCCGATTCCACGCTTGGAAGAGCTGTTCGAAAAATGCGATTTCGAGCACTGGCAGCTTGAGGTCAAGAGCGCTTCGCGCACTCGCGCGGTGACGACGGTACTGGCCATTCGGGAGATGGCCCAGCGCTTCGGGCTGCTGGACAAGGTCACCATCACATCAAGCTCAAGGGAAGTACTGAAAGCCGCGTTGGAGCTGACACCGGACGTGTCGCGTGGACTGGTCGCCGAATACGCCTGGCTCGACCCACTGAAGGTCGCGCAGAGTTATGGCTGTGAGATTCTGGCGTTGAACTGGACGCTATGCACCCCCGAGCGGCTGCAGAAAGCCCAGCGCCAAGGTCTGCATGTGTCGGTATGGACAGTCAACGAACCCGCGCTTATGCGCAGGCTCGCCGACTTCGGCGTAGATAGCCTGATTACAGACTTTCCCGGTTTGGCCAGCGCCACTCTCGAGAATTGCTGAAATCGGTCTCCCCGGCCGGCTCAGGCCACCGGCCGGAGCCGCTCAAAAAAGCCGGTTGAGGCCGTCGTAAGCCGCGACCCGATAGGCTTCAGCCATGGTCGGGTAGTTGAACGTGGTGTTGACGAAGTACTTCAGCGTATTGAGCTCGCCCGGCTGGTTCATGATCGCCTGGCCGATGTGAACAATCTCCGACGCCTGGTAGCCGAAGCAGTGAACGCCCAGGACCTCCAGGGTTTCACGGTGGAACAGGATCTTGAGCATGCCCTGAGGCTCACCGGCGATCTGCGCGCGCGCCATGCCCTTGAAGAACGCCTTGCCGACTTCGTAAGGCACCTTGGCCTGAGTCAACTCTTGCTCGTTCTTGCCGATCGAGCTGATCTCCGGAATGGTGTAGATGCCGGTTGGCACGTCGTTGACGAAGCGCCAGCTACCATTGTCGACAATGCTGCCGGCTGCCGAACGACCCTGGTCATGGGCGGCACTGGCCAGGCTCGGCCAGCCGATCACGTCGCCAGCAGCGTAGATGTTCGCCACGCAGGTGCGATAGGCCTCGTCCACTTCGATCTGACCACGGCTGTTGACCTTGATCCCGATATTTTCCAGACCCAGCTGATCAGTGTTGCCGGTACGACCGTTGCACCAGAGCAAGGCGTCGGCCTTGATCTTCTTGCCGGATTTGAGGTGCAGGATCACACCGTTGTCCACGCCTTCGACGCGGTCGTAATCTTCGTTGTGGCGCACCGTGATGTTGTTGTTGCTGAAGTGGTAGCTCAGCGCCTGGGAAATCTCGGAGTCCAGGAAGCTCAACAGCTGGCCGCGGTTATCCACCAACTCTACCAGCACACCCAGACCACTGAAGATCGAGGCGTATTCGCAACCGATTACACCGGCGCCGTAAACGATGAGTTTACGCGGCGTGTGGCCCAGGCTCAGGATGGTGTCGCTATCGTAGATACGCGGGTGGTGGAAATCGATGTCGGCCGGGCGATAGGGGCGCGATCCGGTGGCAATGATGATCTGCTTGGCCACCAACTTCTCGACCACGCCATTGGCGCACACCACTTCGATAGTCTGCTCGTCGGCGAAGCTGCCGGTGCCGAAGAACAAGTCAACCCGATTGCGCGCGTAATAACCGGTGCGCGAGGCAACCTGCTTGGAGATGACCTTTTCCGCACTCTTGAGTACGTCAGGGAAAGAGAACCAACGCGGCTCACCAATGGCCCGGAACATCGGGTTGGTGTTGAACTGCATGATCTGCCGTACCGAGTGACGCAAGGCCTTGGACGGGATGGTCCCCAGGTGGGTGCAGTTGCCGCCGACCTGACGACGGCTATCGACCATCGCCACCTTGCGCCCTGCTTTGGCGGCGTTCATTGCCGCACCTTCTCCCGCCGGACCGGAACCCAGCACCACCACGTCGTAGTTGTAGACAGCCATGCATACTCCTCAGAACAGGCCGAGGCACCACTCAGGCGCCTGCGGCTAAATCATGCCGACCTGTGCGGCATGAAGGAACAATTTGGGGTCAGTGACAAACCCGGACACAGTCTATAGAAGCGTCAACGCCGCGCACATTAACCCTTGGTCGCGTCGTAGGCTACTTTTGCCTGCACTACATCGTTATCGCGAAACACCGACACGGTCGCCATTACTCGGCTTTTTCGGCCGCCAGGCGATCAAAAGCCTGACTGGTACGTGTGACGAAACCTGTATCGGCACGAATCACAAAAAACGCACCGATATCATGTTTTTCTGCGTAGTCCCAACCTCGTTGCGGGCCAAGAATCAGCAACAGCGTCGACAAGCCATCGGCCATCAACGTCGAAGGATGAATCACCGTCACCGACGCCAGCGCATGTTTGATCGGCGCGCCGGTGCGAGCATCGAAGGTGTGGGAATAGCGCCGCCCATCCTGCTCGAAATAATTACGATAGTCGCCAGACGTTGAAACACCGTAACCGTCCACTGCGATCACCCGCTCGGCCACTTGCTGATCGTCCCGAGGCTCTTCCAGAGCCACCCGCCAGGGCGAGCCATCGATTTTTTTACCGACCGCCTTGAGTTCGCCCGTGGCTTCAGCCAGGTAGCTGTCGATGCCCATGGCTGTCAGCTTCGCAGCGATCCGGTCCACAGCATAACCGGCGGCGATGCTATTGAAGTCGACCTCGACCGGCGCATCCTTGCACAGCCGATCACCGTCTATTCGCAAATGCGCATGGCCTACCCGTTGCTGGACCTGTGCCAGCGCTTCGGCACTTGGGACCTTTTCCTCCCGGGCTTGCGGACCGAAGCCCCACAGGTTCAGCAGCGGTTCCACGGTCAGGTCAAAGGAGCCGTCGCTTTCGATCGACAACTGTTCGCCGACACGGACCAACTGCAGGATCGACGCAGGCATTGGCTGGCAACTGTTCGCTGGCAAATCGTTAAAGCGCTCAATGTCCGAGTCACTGCGGTAGGTCGACATCTGTTGATCGACCTCGGAGAGGATTTTCTCGACCTGCTGCTGGACCTCCGCCGGCCCGGGAGTACCTTTGTGGCGCACGTACTTGATCGAATAGGTGCTGCCCATGGTCGGACCGCCGAAACTTTCCAGCGAGTCACCCTTACCACAGCCCGACAACGTGCCGACCACCATGAAGAGACCGACCATCTGCATCCGCCATTGACGCAACAAACCTGCACCTCCAGAGAATTGACTCGCCCTGCAAGTACGCATCTCGCAGGGCGGGCATTATGCGATAGATACCCGGCTGCGCTAGATCGTGCTTAGGCTAAACCCGCTTAAATCACACCGTTTAAATGGCTTTATCGTTTAAGCAGCAAGCTAACTATATGTTGCCTACCCTTTCAGTTACACATATTGTTACAAACTGCTCGATAGGACGGCGAATGCCTGACTACGGCAAAGGGATGCGTCAAGACCAGGGATTTCCGAATAAGACAGTCAAAGTGAGAACCTTCAAATGTCCTCGAGTACGGGCAAAGGCAAAGCGATATTTCGCGTTGTCAGCGGCAATTTTCTGGAGATGTTCGACTTCATGGTCTATGGCTTTTACGCCACGGCCATTGCCAAAACCTTCTTCCCTGCCGATAGCGCTTTCGCTTCATTGATGCTGTCGCTGGCCACCTTTGGGGCCGGCTTCCTGATGCGCCCGTTGGGTGCGATTTTCCTCGGCGCCTACATCGACCGTCACGGTCGCCGCAAAGGTTTGATCATCACCCTCGCGCTGATGGCGGCGGGCACCGTGCTGATCGCTTGTGTGCCGGGTTACGCCACGCTTGGCGTCGCCGCGCCATTGATCGTACTGTTCGGTCGACTGCTGCAAGGTTTCTCTGCGGGCGTTGAATTGGGCGGTGTATCGGTGTATCTGGCAGAAATCGCCACCCCGGGCCGCAAGGGCTTTTTCGTCAGTTGGCAATCCGCTAGCCAACAGGCCGCCGTGGTCTTCGCCGGTTTGCTCGGTGTGGGCCTTAACCACTGGCTGAGCCCGGAACAAATGGGTGATTGGGGCTGGCGCGTGCCGTTCTTGATCGGCTGCATGATCGTGCCGGTGATCTTCGTGATTCGTCGCTCGCTGGAAGAAACTCCGGAATTCCAGGCACGTAAACATCGCCCTACCCTGAAGGACATTGTCCGCTCCATCAGTCAGAACTTTGGGCTGGTGTTAGGCGGTATGGCGCTGGTGGTGATGACCACGGTGTCGTTCTATCTGATCACCGCCTACACCCCGACCTTTGGTAAAGCCGAACTGAATTTGTCGGATCTGGACGCGCTGCTGGTCACCGTGTGCATTGGCCTGTCGAACTTCTTCTGGTTGCCGGTAATGGGGGCGGTTTCCGACAAGATCGGGCGCAAACCGCTGCTGCTGGCGGCCACCATTCTGGCGCTGCTGACCGCTTACCCAGCGCTGTCCTGGCTGGTGGCCCACCCGAGTTTCAGCCACCTGCTGATCGTCGAATTGTGGCTGTCGTTCCTTTATGGCTCGTATAACGGCGCCATGGTGGTAGCCCTGACCGAAATCATGCCAGTTGAAGTGCGGACCACAGGCTTCTCCCTGGCGTATAGCCTGGCGACTGCCACGTTCGGTGGCTTTACACCCGCGGCGTGCACTTACCTGATCCATGTACTGGACAACAAAGCGGCGCCCGGTATCTGGCTCAGCGGTGCAGCAATTCTTGGCTTGGTTGCGACGCTGGTGCTGTTCCGTGGGAACAAGCATGCGCTGCGCACCGCCCAGGCGTCTGTAGTCGGCGGTGCCTGACAGATCGATCGCGGGCAATCTGCAGATCGAGTAGGAGGCGGATTTACATCCGCCGTCCTCTCACACCACCGTACATACGGTTCCGTATACGGCGGTTCAGGTTAAGCGGCTAAGCCGGGTTATCGTGTCCAGTATTGAGACCAGCCCGAGTC